>NZ_JAOWHJ010000073.1:100885-254681 GCF_030332695.1 Citrobacter sp. Cpo089
AGCTGATAGAAACAGAAGCCACTGGAGCACCTCAAAAACACCATCATACACTAAATCAGTAAGTTGGCAGCATCACCCAGATAGTGAAAGATACGACGCATTGACGTTATTCCTGTCATTAAAAATGGCCTCACCAACGAGGCCATTCATTTATTATCACTTAAAACGGCTTAGCCTGAAGGGGGTCAGGTCAAAGTCAGACGGTTTGTCCTGAGCGAAGTCTGCCGCAATCTCTCCCAGTACAGAAGCAAACTTAAAGCCATGTCCGCTCAGCCCGGTAATGATCAGCGTATTGTCATGTTCCGGCAGAGTATCAATTATAAAGTCCTCATCCGGTGAATTATCGTAAGTGCAGGATGCGCCGTGCAGGCAACAACCAACGCCAGGCAGAATTGTGCGCAGGAATGGGAAGGCTTCAGAACCGTCGCTGGCTACAGCGGCAAATGGCTTACGCTCTTCTGCAGAGTGAATTACCTGTCCGCCATTGTGCTTACCTATTTTCAGCTCGTCGTTTTCAGCCGGGAAACCGTAGTATTGATCGCCATTTGGCAGTTCGCCGGTGAAGGCCGGGAAGTTATTCTTAACGCTGTAGCGCCCATCGGCCTGATACCAGGCGAACACTTTGCGCACAGGTTGTATCGGTAGTTCAGGGACTAAAGCCTGCACCCAGGTACCGGCGCTGATCACTGCTTTCTTCGCGTGGTAGTCACCGTCAGCCGTTTCTACCGTGATGCCATCATCACCGTGATGAATTGCGCTGACCGGGCATTTAAACAGTTGCGCACAGCCTGCTTCTTCCGCCAGACGGATCCAGGTTTTAATTGCTAACTCACTGCGTAAAAAACCGGACTCCGCTTCAAACAGACCGATATAGTTGTCAGGTACGCGAATTTCCGGCCAGCGAGCCATGATGGCGGCTGCATCTAATTGTTCAACGTTAAGTTGCCACTGTTTTGCGCTTTGCGCTGCAGTTGCTAAGAAGGTTGACTCTGCCGGACCGAGGTTGATAACTCCGGAGCGAACAAAAATCGGTTCTTCATTATGGGTGGACAGTTCATCCCACAATGTTTGCGCACGTAGCACCAGCGGAACGTATTTTTCGCCTTCGCCATAAGCATGACGAATTAATCGAGTATCACCGTGGTGGCTGCCCTGTTGATGTGGTGGCATATGCGCATCGATCATCAGAACCTTCAGACCGGCACGAGTGGCATAGTATCCAGCTGCGGCGCCTACCGAACCGCTGCCAATAATGATTAAGTCGTATTTCATCCGCTTCTCTCTGCAATCGCGATAGTAGAAGGGTAAATAACTGACCTGGAATATTCAACCTGGAAATAAGAAAGGCACCGCTAAGGTGCCTTTTGATGGTTGGATGTATCAGGTTTAATGTCGCTGATACTCATTAACCTGGTAATCGCCAGATTCAATTTTGGCGATTCCTGCTTCTAATATCGAAATAAATTGCCTGGCAACATCAGTGGTTAACCAGAGCGTTTGACCAACTTCAGTCCCATCCGGGTCAGGGCGGTTCGGGGTTTGGTAGTGCAAACGCAGCATCAGCGCATCGTAGCTATCAACGGTGCTGATGTCCCACCCTACAAGCGGATGAGTCTGAATGACTTCATTATTCTTTTCCATCATGCCCCCTAATTCGTGTTACTAGACAACGGTTTTCGAGGTTCAATGCGTTTTTTTCTGAAGCAACTTCAGTATATCAATAAATAAGGGTATTCATTGAAAATTTAAAGAGGGAAGGGCATAAATTTTTTGTTTTCAGCGTTATCTGACTAAGAAAACGACATGTTATTCATTTTTTTTTAGTATGTTGCACAATTATTTTGCTGTTTTGGTTAAAAGATAATCGGTGGGTTAATATTAAATTAAATGCTCGTCAGAAGAAATGCGCGATTGATTACAAGATTGCGTGTATAAAAAAGCCGGGGCGACCCGGCAAACAAACATCACTGCATATCATTATTTATTCGTTGATGAACCAGTCATCCGCGCTTTCCCAGGTTTCCTGTAGGATCTCGCTGATGCGTTCTTTGTCCTCTTTGGTCGCGCCAATAACCGACAGATTGTTTGCGCCGGCATAACGGACGGTAACGTTACCTTCGTTATCCGGAAAATGGTGCTGAATACGGCGGGAGAGTTCACCTGCCAGTGCGTCAATTGCACCGGCAGGTAAAGGTGAAGTTTTGGCAATAGTGACTTCAATACGCATAGTAGCCCCCTGTGGAATATACTGTTTATTTATACAGTCATTCGCATCAGTTGGCTACACTTTTTTTAGCTTTTTACTGACCAGCGTACCGTTTCGCCACCCAGGAAAGGTACCAGCGTATCGTCTTCCAGTGCAATGCTCTCAGGAACCAGGTGCTCCACGCGTTCCAGCTCAATAAAGCTCTCATTGACCGGCAAACCATAGAACTGTGGGCCGTTGAGTGAGCAGAAGGCTTCGAAATGGTCCAGCGCATTCATCTCTTCAAACACGGTGGCATAGCTGCCTAGTGCGGTCGGTGCATTAAAGCATCCCGCACAGCCACAGCTTGACTCTTTGCGATGACGTGCGTGCGGCGCTGAGTCGGTACCGAGGAAGGCGCGCGTAAACCCGCTGGCAACCAGTTCACGCAGCGCCTGTTGGTGGACGTTACGTTTGAGGATCGGCAGGCAGTACAGGTGAGGACGAATCCCGCCAACCAGCATGTGGTTGCGGTTAAACATCAGGTGCTGTGGCGTAATAGTCGCTGCCAGAAGCTCGTTACCGTCGCGCACGTATTCGGCAGCATCTTTGGTAGTGATATGCTCGAACACTACTTTCAGCGAGGTCAAACGCTGGCGCAGTGGTTCCATCACCGTTTCAATAAAGCGCGCTTCGCGATCGAAAATATCGATATCTGCATGCGTCACTTCGCCGTGCACCAGCAGCGGCATACCCAATTTTTCCATCCTCTCCAGCACCGGCATGATGGCGTCAATAGAGGTTACGCCATGCGTCGAGTTGGTGGTGGCATTGGCCGGATAGAGTTTTGCTGCGGTGAATACGCCTTCGTTAAATCCACGTTCCAGCTCGTTGGGATCCAGCGTATCCGTTAAGTAGCAGGTCATTAATGGTGTGAAGTCGTGTCCGGCAGGTACCGCGTCAAGAATGCGCTGGCGATAAGCGATAGCCGCGTCAACCGTGGTGACGGGCGGTGCCAGGTTCGGCATGACAATGGCGCGACCATAAATTTCACTGGTGTAGGGTACGACAGTTTTTAACATGTCGCCATCGCGAAAGTGAAGATGCCAGTCGTCTGGGCGGCGGATCTTTAAAACCTGGGATGGTGCAGTCATCAATATGCTCCGGCTGAGGATAGTCTTTTTTGCCGGAAACAAAGGATAAGCGGAAACGTTTTCGTTTGCACGAAAAAAAAGGGCGCATCGGCGCCCTCAGTTTTATTAGTCGGTGAACGGGATGATGATTTCCCCCGGTTTCACCTCAATTCCCTTCGCCAGTTTTTTCGCCAGAGCTTCACCCTGACTGCTGTCATCCTGCAGAATGTAGGCTGGCTGCTGGTTGAAATAGTTACGCAGCGACTGGTTTAAATAAGGCATCAGCGTTTGTAGTACCGACTGCATTTTTTCTGGTGTAACGGTCGCATCCACGACTTCCATCTCTTGCAGATAAATTGCGCCTTTCTCTTTGTTGAATACCGGTAAGGCTTTTAACTTCAGCTTCATGGTCGCTTTTTGACTGCCAAACAGGGAATTCATGTCCAGGTTGGCGTCACCGGTCAGCGTCACTTTATTGGGTTCTTCACGGCCAATCTGACTGGCGAGATTATTTAGTACGATGTGTGCTTCAGCAACGCCGGGCAAGCCGATATCTTTAGAAAAGTTATTATGCTTTGCCAGGGCCTGATTAATTTCTTGCTCGCTAACCGTGTATTGCGTGAGTTGATTACAACCAACCAACAGGCCGCTGACAATCAGTGCAGCGGCAAAAAAAAACTTTTTCATGGGGTTCCTCAACATGATGCATGTGGCGTAATCGTGACACAAAGCATCATCGAGTACCAGCGCCCCGGACGCCAGCAGAAAAAACTGAAAAGCGCCCGGAAGCAGGCTCGGCTATCAGGCGTCTGGCTCCAGCATGCCTCGCGTTGGGCGTTTGAGACTGAACTGCCAGCCCAGTGCCAGGAAGGTGATGAGGCCGATAATACCGAGCATCATCCAGGGCAGTTCAGGCTGTGCCAGGGCCTTGCCCATGTCAAACAGCCAGCCGCCGCCGATATAACCAATCGCGCCACCGATAGCGAGTCCCAGTCGGCTGAAGCCCATATAGCTTCCTCTGGCCCGAGCGTTCGCCAGTGAGGCGCTCAGGGTTTCACGCGCGGGTTCGGCGATGATCGAGCCAATATAGAACGTGCAGATTAGGGTGAATAACTGCTGCAAATTCCCGACCAGACCGATCGGCATCATGCTCAGAGACATCACCAGCAGACCGGCCATCAGGCGATGCTCAAGGCGAAAACGTTTTTCACTCCAGCGGGCAATTGGATAGAGCAGCGTCAATGAGAGGCACGCCTCGATGGCATACATCCATTTCACGGCGGCCGGTGAACCTGCGATGTCGTTCACCATGATTGGCAGCATCAGCATCACCTGTACCGCCAGCATGTAATAGCCTGCCAGCGTCAGCACATAGGTGACAAAGCGCTTGTCATGCATCACGTGGCTCATCCCTTCGCGCACTGGAATTTTCACCGTCGACAGCTTCCATGCCGGGAGCAGCCAGGCGTTAAACGCCGCGCACAGAACGAACAAAATTGCGCCGGTGGCACAGACCAGACGGAAATCGTATTGCAATAACCAACTGCCAAGCAACGCGCCAACCACGGCCCCGGCGCTATCCTGCATCATCAGAATAGAGAAAAAGCGCCCGCGCTTTTCCGGGCGGATCAGTTTAACCACCAGCGCCGAGCGGGGTGGGTCGAATAGTGTACCGCCCAGTCCGGAGAGAAAGCAGGAAAACCACAGCAGCCACGGCTCATGGGCAATGCCCATGGTGGCGAACCCGGCAGCGCGCATCAGCATGCCGGTGACTATCATCGGTTTTGCACCAAAACGGTCCGCAATAGCGCCGCCGAAAATACCCAACCCCTGCTGGATAAATTGACGTAATCCTAGTGCAATACCGACCATCACGGCGGCCCAGCCCATTTGGTCGACGAAACGAATTGAGATCAGCGGGAAAACGACGAAGAAACCCAGCACGACCAGCATATTATCGATGAGAAGGAAGTATTTACCCAGGTTCCTTGCCTGCGAGACTTGCGACATTTCCCCTCCAGGGAAAAACTCGTCACTCTGGATAGAGTTTAAAAGATAAGCACCTCCTATTCTGCGGTGTCGTCATCGCTTTTCCCACCCTTCGCGGGACAATATTTTTTTATCAAAAGTCCGTCTTGATAGAGAGTTTTCATCAAAATGTGTGAATAATTCAAAAAATGGCATTTTGCTCTTTTCACAGGGTGTATTCGCACAGGTATAGTAATGCGAATAGCGTATTGAAGACGTTACGGGAAGGAGTAGGTATAGAATGTTTGGCTATCGCAGTAACGTGCCAAAAGTGCGCTTAACCACCGACCGCCTGGTCGTGCGTTTAGTGCATGAGCGTGATGCCTGGCGTCTGGCAGATTATTACGCAGAAAATCGTCATTTCTTAAAACCCTGGGAACCTATTCGCGATGAAAGCCACTGCTATCCGTCCGGCTGGCAGGCGCGTCTGAGCATGATCTCTGAGTTTCATAAACAGGGCACCGCCTATTATTTTGCGCTGCTCGATCCGGACGAAAAAGAAATTATCGGCGTTGCGAACTTCTCAAACGTGGTGCGGGGATCCTTCCATGCCTGTTATCTCGGCTACTCCATTGCGCAGAAGTGGCAGGGGCAGGGGCTAATGTATGAAGCCTTAACCTCGGCCATCCGTTATATGCAGCGCACGCAACATATTCATCGCATTATGGCTAACTACATGCCACATAATAAACGCAGCGGTGACCTGCTGGCGCGACTGGGTTTTGAAAAAGAAGGGTATGCCAAAGACTACCTGCTGATTGACGGGCAGTGGCGCGATCACGTGCTGACGGCGTTGACCACATCAGAATGGACCCCCGGCCGCTAAGTTTCAGATGCAGCCATGATTAATGGAGAAGACGATGAAATACGAATTAACCGCCACCGAAGCACGAGTGATTGGCTGTTTATTAGAAAAACAAGTGACCACGCCGGAACAGTACCCACTCTCCGTTAATGGAGTCGTAACAGCCTGCAATCAAAAAACGAATCGTGAACCGGTGATGAACCTGTCGGAATCGGACGTGCAGGAGCAACTGGATAACCTGGTTAAGCGACATTTTCTGCGCACGGTGAGCGGCTTTGGCAATCGCGTCACGAAATATGAGCAGCGTTTCTGCAACTCTGAATTTGGCAATCTGAAACTTAGTGCCGCAGAGGTGGCCATAATCACCACACTGCTGCTGCGGGGCGCTCAGACGCCTGGTGAACTGCGTAGCCGCGCATCCCGTATGTACGAATTCAGCGACATGGCCGAAGTGGAGTCGACGCTGGAAAATCTGGCGAACCGGGAAGATGGGCCTTATGTGATCCGCCTGGCGCGTGAGCCGGGCAAACGTGAAAGTCGCTATATGCACCTGTTTTGTGGTGAGGTTGATGAAGCCATTGCCGCGGCAGATGAACTCCCTGCAGCCTCCGGCGATCTGCATGCGCGCGTGGAAGCGCTAGAAACGGAAGTCGCAGAACTTAAGCAGCGACTCGATTCCTTGCTGGCGCACCTGGGAGACTAACGTGAATAAATTACGTATCGGTGTAGTCGGCCTTGGCGGTATTGCACAAAAGGCCTGGCTACCCGTGCTGGGCACCTCCGCGGACTGGACGCTGCAAGGCGCCTTTTCACCTTCGCGCGATAAAGCACAGCGTATCTGTGACACCTGGCGAATACCCTACGTGGATTCATTGAAGAATCTGGCGCAAACCTGCGACGCGGTTTTCGTCCATTCCAGTACCGCGACGCACCATGCGGTAGTTAGTGAATTGCTGAATGCCGGAGTCCACGTGTGCGTGGATAAACCGCTGGCGGAAAATCTGCACGAGGCTGAGCAACTGGTCGAGCTGGCCGCGCGGAAAAAACTCACGCTGATGGTCGGGTTTAACCGTCGATTTGCACCGCTGTACCAGGATCTCAAAACCCAGTTGGGCAGTGCAGCGTCTGTACGTATGGATAAGCACCGTACGGATAGCGTTGGGCCGCACGATCTGCGCTTTACTCTGCTGGACGACTATCTGCACGTGGTCGATACCGCTTTGTGGCTGGCGGGAGGGCAGGCGCAGTTAAATAACGGCACGCTGCTGACCAATGAATCTGGTGCGATGCTCTACGCCGAGCATCATTTTTCTGTCGGTCAAATGCAGATAACGACCAGTATGCATCGCCGTGCCGGTAGCCAGCGCGAGAGCGTGCAGGCGGTGACGGACGGCGGCCTGATTGACGTAACTGATATGCGGGAATGGCGGGAAGAGCGTGGGCAAGGTGTTATTCATAAGCCGATAGCGGGCTGGCAAACGACCTTAGAACAGCGTGGTTTTGCCGGATGTGCGCGTCATTTCATTGAGTGCGTGCAAAATCAAACGGTTCCCCAGACGGCAGGCGAGCAGGCGCTACTGGCCCAGCGTGTTGTTGAAAAGCTGTGGCGGGAGGCGATGGCTGAATAATCCCCTGTAACATCTGGCGGTAGTAATTCATTGTAATCCAGGTACTATATGCCCACTCAAAATAACACCTCTTTTCAACCATAGGCTGGTTTGTCGGCCTGATAAGGTGCCAGGGTGTCGCCATCAGGCACAGCAAAAGTGTCGGATGGCGGCGAGAATGCCTTATCCGACCTACGGGCAGGTTTGTCGGGGTTTTGCCTCAGAGTCTGGAATACAACATAGATGAATTTATTAAAGTCGCTGGCAGCCGTCAGCTCGATGACGATGTTTTCACGTGTGCTGGGTTTTGCGCGTGATGCGATTGTCGCCAGAATCTTTGGTGCAGGGATGGCGACAGATGCCTTTTTTGTGGCATTCAAACTTCCTAACCTGTTGCGCCGAATTTTTGCCGAAGGCGCATTTTCGCAGGCATTTGTGCCGATTCTTGCTGAGTACAAAAGCAAGCAGGGGGAAGATGCTACCCGCGTGTTTGTTGCCTACGTTTCCGGACTGTTGACGCTGGCGCTGGCCGTGGTGACGGTAGCCGGGATGTTGGCTGCGCCATGGGTGATATTAGTTACCGCGCCGGGATTTGCCGACACAGCGGATAAATTTGCGCTGACCACTCAACTGCTGCGGATCACTTTTCCCTATATTCTACTGATTTCACTGGCCTCACTGGTTGGTGCGATCCTTAATACCTGGAACCGCTTTTCCATTCCTGCATTTGCCCCGACCTTTCTGAATATCAGCATGATCGGCTTCGCGCTATTTGCGGCACCCTATTTTAACCCGCCGGTGCTGGCGCTGGCGTGGGCCGTTACGGTTGGCGGCGTGCTACAGCTGATTTATCAGCTTCCGCACTTGAAGAAAATTGGCATGCTGGTGCTGCCGCGCGTGAACTTCCGTGATGCAGGGGCGATGCGTGTCGTCAAGCAAATGGGGCCAGCGATCCTTGGGGTATCGGTCAGTCAGATTTCACTGATCATCAATACGATTTTCGCCTCGTTTCTGGCCTCTGGCTCAGTTTCATGGATGTATTATGCTGACCGTCTGATGGAGTTTCCGTCCGGTGTTCTGGGCGTGGCGCTGGGGACTATCCTGCTGCCATCGCTGTCCAAAAGTTTTTCCAGCGGTAATCATGATGAATATTGTCGCCTGATGGACTGGGGCCTGCGTTTGTGTTTCCTGTTGGCATTACCGAGTGCCGTAGCGTTGGGTATTCTGGCCAAACCGCTGACGGTGTCTCTGTTCCAGTACGGTAAATTTACCGCCTTTGATGCCGCGATGACCCAGCGTGCGCTGGTGGCGTACTCGGTAGGTTTGATTGGCTTGATCGTGGTGAAAGTGTTGGCTCCGGGCTTTTACTCGCGCCAGGATATTAAAACGCCAGTGAAGATTGCCATTGTGACGCTGATTATGACCCAGGTGATGAACCTGGCGTTTATCGGGCCGTTAAAGCATGCCGGATTGTCGCTGTCGATTGGTCTGGCGGCATGTCTGAACGCTTCACTGCTGTACTGGCAACTGCGGAAACAGAAAATCTTTACCCCACAACCGGGCTGGAGCTGGTTCCTGGCGCGTCTGGTGATTTCCGTGCTGGTGATGTCTGCGGTGCTGGTTGGGATGCTCTACATCATGCCGGATTGGTCGCAGGGAACGATGTTGTGGCGTCTGCTGCGTCTGATGGCGGTCGTGGTGGCAGGTATTGCCGCTTACTTCGCAGCACTCGCCGTACTGGGCTTTAAAGTAAAAGAGTTTGTGCGCCGGACGGCGTAATGGATCAATGCCGGATGGCGGCATAACGCCGTATCCGGCCTACAAAAGGCGTAGGCCTGATAAGCAAAACGTTATCAGGCTGATATCAAATAGAGAATTTTTTCCCGCCGCGGTGCGCAGCAGAGGTTTGACCGTTTGCGCCATACAACGCCGGTTCCTGGTGCGGTTTCAGCACTTGTATTGCTTGTTGATTACGCTCGATCTGCCCTTCCAGCAGCCAACCGTTGTGCTGGTTGAGGTCGCGTAAATGCTGTGTTTTCTTGGTGATAGTCTGCCAGCGTTCAGCAATCTCATCATTGGCGCTGCGCGTGGCGTCATGCTCCAGGCGGCGCTGCTGCTCAAGATAATCAAGGGTTGCCAGCAAGGAGCTTTTTTCTTCTGTAATACGCTGTAGCTGGCTGCCGTTGATATGCCCTGCGGAAAGCTGCTGCTGTTCAGCATCCATTACCGTTTTCAGGTCATTGAGGACAGTCGTCATCTGGTCAAGTATTTCTGACAAACGAGTCATACTTTATTTACTCTGTAGGTAGCTCTGCGCCTCGCGAATCAGCGAG
Source organism: Citrobacter sp. Cpo089 (assembly GCF_030332695.1). Classification (NCBI taxonomy): domain Bacteria; kingdom Pseudomonadati; phylum Pseudomonadota; class Gammaproteobacteria; order Enterobacterales; family Enterobacteriaceae; genus Citrobacter; species Citrobacter sp. Cpo089. The sequence goes on from NZ_JAOWHJ010000073.1 coordinate 110,977, forward strand.
TCGGCAATTTTTCCGGTATCCATTTTCAATTCACCGTTACGGATTGCGGTTTTCAGTGCTTCCACGCGTTCCATATTGATGTCATTGGTGCCAGGCTGCATCAGTTTGGCCTGGGCGTCGCTCAGCATGACGCTGGTGCTGGTGGTCGCGGTGGTTTTTTCCTTCCGCGCTTTTTGTACCGGCGCATCGCTGGTTTCACGCGGCTGAACGGTGCTTACTGGCTTCAATGGTGAGGTACGATCAATGCTCATTTTATTTTTCCTCATCGAGGGGTTACGCTATAGCGGCCCGCTGTAATCATTGGTTGTTTATCTATCGGCACACGCTAAAAAATCTTTAACCTATTATAGGTTAATAAGAATATTCCCATCAGAATCGACGACGCCGCTCACCACCTGGCCTGAAATCATCCGCACTCGCGCATTCTGTGCGACAGCGGCGTTGTTCAGCGCTTTACCTTCGGCATTGACCCGAAAGCCATCTCCGTTGGCAATAACCAATACGCGCTGACCGGCCTTGATCCGCCATGCCTGGCGCAACATCGAAAGCTGTATCGGTTGGCCCGGCACCAGATCGCGCAGGCTCACTGCATCCTGCACCTGACTCATATCCAGCACCGCGCGCGGCGGTAGTTGGTCCAGTCGACCACGTTTCAGCGTTACGCTGGCCGGGGTCAGGGTGCTACCTCGCGCTACGGACGCAGCGGCAACAACGTAGTTTCCCGTCGCCTGCACGTTCACCTGCAGATAACGTTTTTCGTTGGCACAGCGAGCCAGCACATTCACATTACCCCACAGTTTTGCGCTACCTGACACGCTTAATGCTGGTTGCTCACAGCTCGGCAGTAAGTTAGGTGACGTTCGGATAGTGACCACCACCTCATCGCTAAATCCGGCCAGGCGCTGGGAAAACCATGCCGTTAGCTGCGAATTCAGGTCTTGTGCCAGCGTCATAGGGCTGAACAGCAATGCTGCCACGACTATTCCACGTTTAAACGTTTGCATCAAAACCTCGCGCTTTTTCAGGTAGTGGCAGGATTTTACCTGTGTGACGCAGTCATCAACGCAACAAATAGCGACGCATTTTGCGTTTATTCCGGCGATAACGCGCGCGTAATGGGATTTAAGCTGTCGGCTGAATTTTGTCATTTGCGGAGGAGATATGCTCGATAAGCTCGACGCCGCCTTACGTTTTCAACAGGAAGCGCTGAATTTGCGCGCCCAACGCCAGGAAATATTGGCGGCCAACATTGCCAATGCCGACACGCCGGGGTATCAGGCGCGCGACCTGGATTTCGCCAGTGAATTAAAAAAAGTCATGGTGCGAGGACGGGAAGAAACCGGCGGCGTTTCGTTGACGCTGACCTCTGCACAACACATTCCGGCCCAGACCGTTTCTGCGCCGTCTACGGAGCTGCTCTACCGTATTCCTGACCAGCCATCTCTTGATGGCAACACGGTAGATATGGACCGGGAGCGCACGCAATTTGCAGACAACAGCCTCAAATATCAAATGGGGCTGACGGCGCTGGGTGGACAAATCAAAGGCATGATGAACGTGCTGCAAGGAGGGAACTAATTCGTGGCGCTGTTAAATATTTTTGATATCGCAGGTTCTGCGCTGACGGCTCAGTCTAAACGCCTGAACGTCGCGGCCAGCAACATGGCGAATGCGGATAGCGTCAGCGGACCCGACGGTCAGCCGTATCGCGCGAAGCAGGTTGTTTTTCAGGTAGATGCTGCGCCAGGTGCGGCAACCGGTGGCGTAAAAGTCGCTGACGTCATTGAAAGTCAGGCGCCGGATAAGCTGGTTTATGAACCCGGTAATCCGCTGGCCGATGCGAATGGCTACGTGAAAATGCCGAATGTGGACGTTGTTGGCGAGATGGTCAACACCATGTCTGCCTCACGTAGCTATCAGGCAAACGTCGAAGTGCTCAACACCGTGAAAAGCTTGATGCTTAAAACGTTGACGCTAGGCCAGTAAAGGAGGCGCACATGTCTATTGCTGTAAAAATGAATGACCCGAGCACGACGGGGGTTAATGCCGCCACGGGGAATAGCTCACTGACGGGCAGCAACGCCGCTGACCTGCAAAGCAGCTTTCTTACGCTGCTGGTTGCACAACTGAAAAACCAGGACCCTACCAACCCGCTGCAAAACAACGAACTGACTACCCAGTTGGCGCAAATCAGTACCGTGAGCGGGATTGAGAAGCTGAACACCACGTTAGGGTCAATCTCCGGGCAGATCGACAACAGTCAGTCGCTGCAGGCCAGTACGCTGATTGGCCACGGGGTCATGATCCCGGGTACCACCATCCTGACCGGTAAAGGGACAGAAGAAGGTGCCAAAACCACGACAACACCATTTGGCGTTGAGCTGCAGCAACCGGCAGATAAGGTTACCGCAACCATTACCGATAAAGACGGCAAAGTGGTGCGCACCATTGACATTGGCGGGTTGAAAGCAGGCGTTCATACCTTTACCTGGGACGGCACCATGACCGATGGCACGGATGCACCAAGCGGTTCTTACAACGTGTCAATTGCTGCCAGTAATGGCGGAACGCAACTGGTGGCCCAGCCGCTTCAGTTTGCGCTGGTGCAGGGCGTTATTCGCAGTAACGGCGGTAATACGCTGGATCTGGGCACCTATGGAACCACCACCCTCGACGAAGTACGGCAGATAATTTAAGCCTTCACACTTATCAGGAGTAAGTCATGGCCTTTTCTCAAGCGGTCAGCGGTCTGAACGCTGCAGCGACCAACCTCGATGTCATTGGTAACAACATCGCCAACTCCGCCACCTACGGTTTTAAATCTGGCACGGCATCTTTTGCCGATATGTTTGCCGGTTCGAAAGTCGGTTTGGGCGTTAAAGTTGCGGGTATTACTCAGGACTTTACCGACGGTACGACCACCAACACCGGACGTGGTCTGGATGTTGCTATCAGCCAGAACGGTTTTTTCCGTATGGTAGACAGCAACGGTTCCGTTTTCTACAGCCGTAACGGTCAGTTCAAACTCGATGAAAACCGCAATATCGTTAACATGCAGGGGCTGCAGCTGACGGGCTATCCGGCTACCGGTACACCGCCAACAGTTCAGCAGGGTGCGAACCCGGCACCGATCACTATCCCGAATACGCTGATGGCGGCTAAATCCACCACCACTGCGTCAATGCAGGTCAACCTGAACTCCACTGACAAGGTCCCTACCAAGACCCCGTTTAACCCAAGCGATGCCGATTCCTACAACAAAAAAGGCAGCGTTACCGTTTTCGATAGCCAGGGTAACGCCCATGACATGAATATTTTTTATGTCAAAACAGGCCCTAACAAATGGGATGTCTACACCCAGGACGCCAGCGTTACGGGTTCAGTTGCCAGCAAGAATGCGGTGATGAACTTTAGTGCTAACGGTACGCTGACTTCTGTGAATAATTATGTTGCAGGGACGGTGCCAGTCGATCCAGCAGATCCGGATGGACCAAAAATCCCCGTTGAAGGTCCAGCTAATGCCCAACCGCAAATTCAGATCTCCACCGGTACGATCAATGGCGCAGTTCCTGCGAACTTCTCTCTGAGTTTCCTGAACTCCATGCAGCAGAACACCGGTGCCAACAACATCGTCGCCACGAATCAGAACGGCTACAAGCCGGGCGATCTGGTGAGCTACCAGATTAACAATGACGGTACGGTGGTCGGTAACTACTCCAACGAACAGCAACAGGTTCTGGGGCAGATCGTGCTGGCAAACTTTGCCAACAACGAAGGTCTGGCGTCTCAGGGCGACAACGTCTGGGCGGCGACTCAGTCTTCCGGCGTGGCGCTACTGGGTACCGCAGGCGAAGGTAACTTCGGCAAGCTGACCAACGGCGCGCTGGAAGCGTCAAACGTGGATTTGAGTAAAGAACTGGTGAATATGATTGTCGCCCAGCGTAACTATCAGTCGAACGCGCAGACCATCAAAACCCAGGATCAGATCCTCAACACGCTGGTCAACCTGCGCTAAGCGCCTGACGGGATGGCTTAATGGATCACGCAATTTATACCGCCATGGGCGCGGCCAGTCAGACGCTGAATCAACAGGCGGTGACGGCCAGCAACCTGGCAAACGCCTCCACGCCAGGGTTTCGTGCGCAGCTCAATGCGCTGCGCGCGGTTCCTGTAGAAGGATTGTCTTTACCGACGCGTACGCTGGTGGTGGCCTCCACGCCGGGGGCCGACATGACGCCGGGTCAGATGGACTATACCTCCCGCCCGCTGGATGTGGCGCTGCAACAAGATGGCTGGTTGGCTGTGCAGACCGCAGACGGTAGCGAAGGGTATACCCGTAACGGCGCTATTCAGGTAAGCCCTACGGGTGAACTGACTATTCAGGGGCATCCGGTAATTGGCGAAGCTGGACCGATAGCCGTACCGGAAGGTTCAGAAGTCACCATTGCGGCGGACGGGACAATTTCTGCACTTAACCCTGGCGATCCGGCTAATACGGTCGCGCCAGTGGGGCGGCTGAAGCTGGTGAAGGCAACAGGGCTTGAAGTGCAACGTGGTGATGACGGTATGTTCCGCCTGACCCAGGCCGCACAGGCTACCCGTGGTGCAACGTTACAGGCTGACCCCAGCATTCGCGTGATGTCGGGCGTGCTGGAAGGCAGTAACGTTAAACCGGTTGCTGCGATGAGCGACATGATCGCCAACGCCCGCCGCTTTGAAATGCAGATGAAAATTATCAGTAGCGTGGATGATAACGCGGGTCGCGCCAACCAACTGCTGTCGATGAGTTAATACAGGACATTTTATGATCAGTTCATTATGGATCGCCAAAACCGGCCTGGATGCGCAGCAAACCAACATGGATGTGATTGCCAACAACCTGGCAAACGTCAGCACCAACGGATTTAAGCGCCAACGTGCCGTATTTGAAGATCTGTTGTACCAGACGATTCGTCAGCCTGGTGCACAGTCTTCTGAGCAGACCACACTGCCGTCTGGTTTGCAGATTGGTACCGGCGTACGTCCGGTTGCGACCGAGCGTTTACACAGCCAGGGTAACCTGTCGCAGACCAACAACAGTAAAGATGTGGCGATTAAAGGCCAGGGCTTTTTCCAGGTCATGTTGCCCGATGGTACGTCCGCTTATACCCGCGACGGTTCTTTCCAGGTGGATCAGAACGGTCAGTTGGTGACGGCGGGTGGTTTTCAGGTTCAGCCTGCCATCACTATTCCGGCTAACTCGCTCAGTATCACCATTGGACGCGACGGTATTGTCAGCGTGACCCAACAGGGGCAGGCGGCGCCTGTTCAGGTCGGGCAGCTTAACCTGACAACCTTCATGAACGATACCGGTCTGGAAAGCATTGGTGAGAATCTGTACACCGAAACGCAGTCATCCGGTGCGCCGAATGAGAGCACGCCAGGGCTGAACGGCGCGGGTCTGCTGTATCAGGGCTATGTTGAAACCTCTAACGTCAACGTGGCGGAAGAGCTGGTAAACATGATCCAGGTTCAGCGCGCTTACGAAATCAACAGTAAAGCGGTATCGACCACCGATCAGATGCTGCAAAAACTGACGCAACTCTAAAGTGGAGTCCGGTGGGGTGAAAACCTCACCGGCACACTGATTTTGAAGATGACCGCAATGCGAAAATACGCGCTTCACCCATACCCAATTTTAGCCCTGCTGGTGGTTTCACTAACAGGATGTGCCTGGATCCCGGCCACGCCGCTCGTGCAGGGAGCAACGTCTGCCCAGCCCGTTCCAGGTCCAACGCCGGTGGCGAATGGCTCAATCTTCCAGTCGGCACAACCGATTAACTATGGTTATCAGCCACTCTTTGAAGACCGTCGTCCACGCAATATTGGCGATACGCTGACCATCGTATTGCAGGAAAACGTCAGCGCGAGCAAAAGCTCTTCGGCGAACGCCAGCCGCGACGGCAAGACAAACTTTGGCTTTGATACCGTACCGCGCTATCTGGAAGGATTGTTCGGTAACGAACGTGCCGACGTAGAAGCCTCCGGCGGTAACTCCTTTAACGGTAAAGGCGGCGCGAACGCCAGAAATACCTTCAGTGGTACGCTGACCGTAACGGTCGATCAGGTACTGGTGAATGGCAACTTACATGTCGTGGGTGAAAAACAGATCGCTATAAATCAGGGCACTGAATTCATCCGCTTCTCCGGGGTTGTAAACCCGCGCACCATCAGTGGCAGCAACTCCGTACCGTCAACCCAGGTTGCGGACGCGCGTATTGAGTACGTCGGTAACGGCTACATCAATGAAGCGCAGAATATGGGCTGGTTGCAGCGTTTCTTCCTTAACTTGTCGCCGATGTAAGCGAGGTACCCAGTGTTTAAATCTTTTGTTGGAATGGTACTGGTGCTGATAACCACCTTTGCGCATGCTGACCGTATTCGTGACCTGACCAGCGTTCAGGGCGTGCGGGAAAACTCGTTGATAGGTTATGGGCTGGTAGTCGGTCTGGATGGTACGGGTGACCAGACCACACAGACGCCGTTTACAACGCAAACGCTCAATAACATGCTTTCGCAGTTGGGGATAACCGTGCCAACTGGCACCAATATGCAGCTGAAAAACGTGGCGGCGGTGATGGTTACCGCGTCATTTCCTGCATTTGGTCGTCAGGGACAAACCATCGACGTAGTGGTCTCCTCTATGGGGAATGCCAAAAGCCTGCGCGGCGGTACGCTGCTGATGACCCCGTTAAAAGGGGTCGATAGTCAGGTATATGCGCTGGCTCAGGGGAATATTTTGGTGGGTGGTGCGGGCGCGGCTGCAGGTGGTAGTAGCGTACAGGTTAACCAGCTCAATGGTGGACGCATTACCAACGGTGCGATTATCGAACGTGAATTACCCAGCCAGTTCGGCGGTGGTAACACCATTAATCTGCAGCTCAATAATGAAGATTTCACGATGGCGCAGCAGATTACCGACACCATCAACCGCTCGCGTGGCTTTGGTAGCGCAACGGCGTTGGATGCCCGAACCATTCAGGTGCGCGTGCCAAGCGGCAACAGCTCGCAGGTGCGTTTCCTCGCTGATATCCAGAATATTGAGGTGAACGTCACGCCGCAGGATGCGAAAGTGATTATCAACTCGCGCACCGGATCTGTTGTCATGAACCGCGAAGTGACGCTGGATAGCTGTGCCGTGGCACAAGGCAACTTGTCGATTACGGTGAACCGCCAGGCGAACGTCAGCCAACCGGACACACCGTTTGGCGGTGGACAAACCGTGGTGACGCCACAAACCCAGATTGACCTGCGCCAAAGCGGTGGTTCACTGCAAAGCGTGCGTTCCAGCGCCAACCTGAACAATGTGGTGCGTGCGCTGAATGCGCTGGGGGCAACGCCGATGGATCTGATGTCCATTCTGCAATCGATGCAGAGCGCGGGTTGCTTACGCGCCAAACTGGAAATCATCTAATGATTGGTGACAGCAAACTGCTGACCAGCGCTGCCTGGGATGCGCAATCACTGAACGAACTGAAAGCGAAAGCGGGTCAGGACCCGGCGGCGAATATCCGTCCGGTCGCCCGTCAGGTTGAAGGGATGTTCGTGCAGATGATGCTGAAAAGCATGCGTGAAGCTCTGCCGAAAGATGGCGTATTTAGCAGCGATTCAACGCGCTTGTATACCAGTATGTATGACCAACAAATTGCGCAGCAAATGACCGCAGGCAAAGGTCTGGGGCTGGCTGAAATGATGGTCAAGCAGATGACTGAAGGGCAAGCGCAACCTGCGGATGACGCGCCGCAGGTGCCGATGAAGTTTTCACTGGAAACGGTGACCAGCTATCAAAATCAGGCACTGACGCAACTGGTCCGCAAAGCCATCCCCCGGGCGACAGAAAGCAATGATGAGCCATTGTCAGGTGACAGCAAAGATTTCCTCGCCCAGCTATCGCTGCCGGCTAAGCTGGCCAGCCAGCAAAGCGGGGTCCCGCATCATCTTATTCTGGCACAGGCGGCGCTGGAATCCGGATGGGGGCAGCGACAAATTCGCCGTGAGAACGGTGAGCCGAGCTTTAACATTTTTGGCGTGAAGGCTTCGGGAAGCTGGAAAGGTCCAACCACTGAAATCACCACAACTGAATATGAGAACGGTGAGGCGAAAAAGGTGAAAGCCAGATTCCGCGTCTATAGCTCTTACCTTGAGGCGTTGTCGGATTATGTCGGTCTGATATCACGTAACCCGCGCTATGCGGCAGTGACCGCTGCCGCGACCGCCGAGCAAGGGGCGCAGGCATTGCAAAATGCGGGTTACGCCACGGACCCTAACTATGCGCGAAAATTAACCAGCATGATCCAGCAGTTGAAATCGATGAGTGAAAAAGTGAGCAAAACCTACAGCACGAACATCGATAATCTCTTTTAAATAGCTCAAGTCTACCGACCTGCTGCCGATAATAACGAGTATTGAAGGATTACAAGGAACCTCCATGTCCAGCTTGATTAATAACGCGATGAGTGGACTCAGCGCAGCGCAGGCCGCGTTGAATACTGCCAGTAACAACATCTCCAGCTATAACGTTGCCGGATATACCCGACAGACGACAATTATGGCGCAAGCGAACAGCACGCTGGGTGCGGGGGGCTGGGTAGGCAATGGTGTCTATGTTTCTGGTGTACAACGTGAATATGACTCCTTTATCACTAACCAGTTGCGAGCAGCGCAGAACCAGAGCAGCGGTCTGACGACACGTTATGAGCAAATGTCAAAAATCGACAATCTGCTCTCCAGCAAAACCAGTTCTATTTCGACCTCCATGCAGGACTTTTTTACCAGCCTGCAAACGCTGGTCAGCAACGCCGAAGATCCGGCGGCACGCCAGGCGCTAATCGGTAAAGCTGATGGATTGGTCAATCAGTTTAAAACGACCGACCAGTATCTTCGCGATCAGGATAAGCAGGTCAATACCGCGATTAAAGCCAGCGTTGATCAGATCAACAACTATTCGAAACAAATTGCCAGCCTCAACGACCAGATTTCTCGTATGACAGGCGTCGGCGCAGGTGCGTCTCCTAACGACCTGCTTGACCAGCGCGATCAACTGGTCAGTGAATTGAATCAGATTGTCGGTGTTGAAGTCAGCGTTCAGGATGGTGGCACTTACAACCTGACCATGGCGAACGGTTATTCGCTGGTACAGGGTAGCAATGCACGCCAACTGGCGGCAGTGCCTTCCAGCGATGATCCTAATCGTACAACTGTGGCCTACGTTGATGGCGTTGCCGGAGCTGTTGAAATTCCGGAGAAACTGCTGAATACCGGTTCACTGGGCGGACTGCTCACCTTCCGTTCTCAGGAGCTGGATCAGACGCGTAATACCCTCGGCCAACTGGCGCTTGCATTTGCCGATGCGTTTAACACCCAGCATAAAGAAGGTTTTGATGCCAACGGCGATCAGGGTAAGGATTTCTTTGCTATCGGCAGCCCGGAAGTCTTCAACAACGCGAAAAATACGGGTACAGGATCGTTAAGCGCTAAGATCACTGACAGCTCCGCCGTGCAGGCGACAGATTATAAAATCGTTTTTGATGGGAAGGACTGGCAGGTTACTCGCCTGGCGGATAATACCAGTTTCAAAGCCACCGTTACCGGTGGAAAAATGTCCTTTGACGGGATGGAAATCACCGTTAATGCTGGCGCGAAAGCTAATGACAGTTTTACTGTAAAACCCGTGAGTAACGCTATCGTTGATATGAAAGTTATGGTGACCGATGAGTCGAAAATCGCCATGGCTCAAGTGTCTAAAAATGATACGGACCCCACCATCGATAAAGGCAAGAGCGACAACCGTAACGGTCAGAAACTGTTAGATCTGCAAACCAAAGCGACTGTCGGCAATAAGACCTTCAACGATGCATATGCCACGCTGGTAAGCGATGTCGGGAACAAAACCGCTACGCTGAAAACCAGCGCCACCACCCAGAACAACGTGGTGACACAGCTTTACCGGCAGCAACAGTCTATTTCCGGCGTTAACCTCGACGAAGAGTACGGTAATTTACAGCGTTTTCAGCAGTATTACCTGGCTAACGCTCAAGTGCTGCAGACCGCGAATGCGTTGTTTGATGCACTGATTAATATCCGCTAAGGGAGAGGGACACAATGCGTATCAGCACCCAGATGATGTACCAGCAGAATATGCGTGGCATCACTAACTCTCAGGCTGAATGGATGAAGTTTGGTGAGCAGATGTCAACGGGCAAACGCGTGATCAACCCATCAGACGATCCGATTGCCGCCTCGCAGGCCGTGGTACTTTCTCAGGCTCAGGCGCAGAACAGCCAATATACGCTGGCACGCTCATTCGCGACGCAAAAGGTGTCGCTGGAAGAGAATGTTTTGAGCCAGGTGACGACGGCAATTCAGGCTGCACAGGAAAAAATCGTTTATGCCGGGAACGGAACGTTAAGTGATGACGACCGTGCATCGCTGGCCACCGACCTACAGGGGATCCGCGATCAGCTGATGAACCTGGCAAACAGTACCGACGGTAATGGTCGCTATATTTTCGGTGGATATAAAACAGAATCCGCACCGTTTGCCCAGGCAGATGGCGCTTACAGCGGCGGTACAACAAACGTTACCCAACAGGTCGATGCCTCCCGAACCATGGTGATTGGTCATACTGGCGATAAAGTATTCGCCAACCTGACCAGCAACGCTGTACCGGAACCTGGTGGCGGCACTCAGGAAAAGAACCTGTTTAAAATGCTGGATACCGCTATTGATGCGCTCAAAACCCCTATTGCGGGTGATGACGTTGCAAAAGCTACCGCCGCTGCTGCCATTGATAAAACCAACCGTGGTTTAAAGAATTCACTCAATAATGTTTTGAGCGTCCGTGCAGAATTAGGTACGCAGCTGAGTGAACTAAGCTCGCTGGATTCACTGGGCGCCGATCGTGCATTAGGCCAAACTCAGCAGATGAGTAATCTGGTGGATGTTGACTGGAACGCCGCGATCTCGTCTTATGTCATGCAGCAGGCTGCGCTACAGGCATCCTATAAAGCGTTCACCGATATGCAGGGAATGTCGTTGTTCCAGCTCAATCGTTAACGCCTCGTTTTGAAACATATCTTGAAACTGGGTATGTTTGTCTGCCCGCTCCTTTAACACCCCGGAGCGGGCATTTTTTTAGGCAACCGACGTCTTACTAAGCGACGGGTTCCCCGTCAGTCTTATGACCAACGCAATTGCACTGCTGAAGGTAGCCAACACAACGACACCTTCCCAATTTGCCAGGGCGTAGACCTGACTTCCGAGAACTGAACCCAGCGCCATACCGATAAACACCATCGTAAACAGCAGAGCGTTCAGTCGTCCTCGTGCCAGAGGCTCCAGGCTATAGACCAGATTCTGGTGGGCAACCAGGCTGGATTGCAATCCGAGATCAAAACCTACAGCCGAAAGGGCGATGAGCAGCCACTGCCCCTGAACGGGCAGGGCGGGTAACAAAAACATCAGTGCGAAAGATACCGTTACCAGCAAAGCACCCAATTGCGTCACTTTTGCCGCACCCACTTTATCGGCAAGATGGCCCGCCATCGGTGCGGCAAGCGCTCCGGCTGCTCCCGCGATACCAAAAGCACCCGCTATAGCGCTACCCATGTGGTAATGCTCAGATAACATCACCGCCAGCGTAGACCAGAAGGCGCTAAAAGCAATGGACAGAAAGCCTTGTGCCAGTGCTGCGCGGCGCAAGGTGGAATATCGTTGCCAAAGTTGCGCCATTGAGAGCATTAATGATGGATAGCTCAACGTGGAATGGACCGTAAAGCGAGGCAGTACTTTCCACATAATCGCGGTAATTACGGCAATGCTGACGGCAGCGAGTTGGTACATCTCGCGCCAGCCAAACGCTTCGCCCACCAGTCCACTGACGGTACGTGAGAGTAAAATCCCCAACAGAAGGCCCGTCATCACTGTGCCCACCGTTTTTCCCTGCTTGCCTTCGGGCGCCAGTATTGCCGCCGCAGGCACAATATCTTGTGCCATGGTTGCCGCCATTCCCATCAGCAGGCTCACCAGTAATAGCGAATGCAACTGACCGGTAAAGCTACAGGCCAGCAGCAGCGCGGCAAGAGAGATGCTTTTCAGCAGGATTAATGTCCGGCGGTCATAACGATCGCCTAATGGCAATAAAAACAATATACCTAACGCATATCCCGCCTGGGTCAGCGTCGGGACCAACCCCATACCGGTGAGACTTAAGGCCAGATCCTGACCCATTAAAGGCAGAAGAGGCTGGGCGTAGTAGATAGCGGCCACGCTGAATCCGGCGCCCATTGCCAGAACAAAAATGACCCAACGGGAAAGTGCGGTATGTGTGTTCACAAATGATTCCTCAATCACAGGATGTGCGGTTATTTTTATCCTTCAGCGAGTGGCGCGGTAGCGAGCGCAGTGGTAAAACAGTTATACGTCAGACGTATGATGAAACTGAAAATGATAAAAAATGAGCGTATAGACAGGGTGGAGCTGATGCGTACGTTTGTACGTATTGTCGAAGCAGGATCGCTTTCGGCAGCGGCAAAACAGATAGGGACGACGCAGGCGACCGTTAGCAGACGGCTGCAATCGCTGGAAACGCTGCTGGGTGTGAAACTGCTTATGCGTACCACGCATGCGATGAAATTGACCGACGATGGTGAAAGAGGCTATCAGCATGCTAAGAAGATTATTGATGCCTGGCTGGCGCTGGAAGATGGACTTAATGTCACAGAAGATGAACCGGTGGGGACGTTGCGAGTCCGCGCACCGCATGCGTTCGGGCAACAACAACTACTTGAGCCGCTTTTGCAGTTTCTTTCGCGCTATCCCCAGTTGGCAGTCGAGTGGATGCTCAACGATAAAACCGTTGATTTTCTGAGCGATAATATTGACTGCGCGATCAGGGTTGGTGCTGAGGTGGATCCGGCCACGGTTTCCGTTTTACTGGCTGAAGTTCCCCGTAGTATGGTAGCGAGTCCAGGACTGCTGGAGCAATATAGCGAGCTTTCTCATCCTGAGCAGTTATCAGCGCTGCCCTGGATTGCCGTGAACACGTTTTTTCAGCATAGCGTTTCGTTGTTGCACCAATTGCGTAATGAGCCAGTCACGTTGAATATTTCACCCAGGTTAAGTACCGACAGTATTTATGTCGCCAGAAATGCCGCGCTGGCAGGGTTGGGAGTGACTATTGTTTCAAGCTGGATGGTGGCGGAGGATATTGCCAATGGACGTCTGGTTGCGTTGCTACCTGAGTGGCATGCGGCGCCGTTGCCTGTACATTTGGTTTATCCATGGGCGCGTTACTATCCGACCCGCTTACGCAAGTTTCTGGCCCTAATGAAGGATGTTATGCCGCAGCTGACGGGGATGAAAGGCGTAGATCAGATATAAAAAAAAGCCGACCCGAAGGCCGGCTTTGATATTGATTATGGCTTACTCAACAGGCTGTGGACGTGTTGCTGGCGCAGTCGCTTGATGCGTTGCGCTGTGTCCACCAGCGGCACCTTTGCCTTCAAAGGCGAATGCCGGACGCTGCCAGTCGCTATGACGCGGCGCTTCTGGCACATATTCCGGTGCAGGAGCGCGGGTCATTGGCGCGGTTGCATGGCTGTGCAGGTGTTCAGCATCAGCGCTTGCTGCGACAACTTCAGCCTTAACGACTTCAGTTTCGACGACAGGCGCGGCAACAACGTCTTTCGGCGCTGCAACCTCTTCAACAACTGGCGCTGTTTCCACAACTTCAGCAATCTCTTCAACCACTTCTGGCTGGGGAATAACAACCTCTGCAGGCTCTTCGGCAACCGGTGCAGTCACAACGTCAGCCACAGGTTCGGCTTCAGCGGCGATTTCTTCTGCTACGGGCGCATCAGATGCAGCGATAATTTGCGGTTGTTCCTCGACAGGGGTCGCAATCACTTCCGGATGCGTGGTTTCAACCTGTGTGGTTTCAACAACGGCGGCCTGAGGCTCAGCTACGACAACCTCTGGTCGCACGGCTTCAACCGGCGCAGGGGCATCCACAATGTGTTCAACGGCAGCGGCAGCAACCTGAGGCTCTACGGCGACAGGTGCAGCTTGCTGCTGGACCATTTCCTGTTCGCGCTGTTCTTCAACCTGCTGATCCTGAGGACGTGCAACAGGGTAGCGGATCCAAACTTTACCGGACGCTAATTCAGGAGATGCGCAGGCGACCGTTAACGGCATCGGCGACTGAACCGGATAACGCTCGTCACGGTAACGACGACGACGCTGTCCACTGACGCGCAGATGGCGAGGAGAGCGGCGAGAACGACGCGGCATACCGTTGGAGTCACGAGCTTCGCTGTTGTCTTCCTGCTCAGTCGCAACGACGGCTGGCAGATCAACTTTCGCCAGTTCGGTGCGCTGTGCTGGTACCGGCTGTTCTGTTGGTTGAGCAACAGCAGTTTCAGCGATTGCAGCAACAGTAGCCACTTCGGCTTCAACCGCCGGGCTGTCTGTGAAACGAACTTTCTGAGTCAACTGACGCTGTTTGCGGCGGGTTTGAGGCTGACGTACGCGCTCTTCCTGCTCGGTATCTTGCACAGGTTGTTCAGCCTGGTTCAGCTCTTTAACTTCCTGCTGAGCCTGACGCTTGTCATCGTTACGACGGCGGTTGCGTTCGCGACGCGGCGCCTGCTGTTCATCACCGGATTTCGCTTTGTCTGCAACATCAGTGGTTTGCTGGCGGTTATCGCGAGCTTCCGCATTTTGCTGCTGGGACTGACGACGATTACGGCGGTTATCTTCACGGTTTTCGCCGTTTTCTGAACGTTCGCTACGGTTGTCGCGGTCACCGCGATTATCACGGTTATCACGACGATCGTTACGGTCGCGACGATTGTTCTGACGCGGTTTACGACGATCCTGCTGGCGTTCGGTTTTCTCTTCAGCTTTCGGCGCAGGTTGTTCAACCGGTTTCACTTCTTCGCTACCACCGAAGATGGACTTCAGTGCGCCAAAGAAACGGCTAATCAAACCGGGTTGTGCGGCAACGGCTGCGGTTGCTGCTGCAGCTTTAGGCGCGGTGGCTTTCGCGGCAGGTTCCTGCAGAGCAGGGGCTGGCGGAACGTCTGGCATGGCGAAGGTGGCCAGCGCCGGTTGCTCAGGCTGTTTACGCTCGACGTACTCTTCTTCCGTCGGCAATGCCATTGCCTCTTCATGCAGTTTCGGCAGCAGGTAGCTCAGGGTCGGTGTTTCTTCCCCTTTACGTACGCGCAGCACAGAATAGTGCGGGGTTTCCATCTGATCGTTTGGCACGATCACACAGCGCACGCCATTCTGACGCGTTTCGATAGCATTAACCGCGGTACGTTTTTCGTTGAGCAGGTAAGAGGCGATCGGCACAGGAACAATAGCGTGAACTTCTTGCGTATTTTCTTTCAGTGCTTCTTCTTCGATCAGACGCAGAATAGACAGCGACAGTGATTCGTTATCACGTACGGTACCGGTGCCGGAACAACGCGGGCACACGTGATGGCTGGATTCACCCAGAGACGGGCTCAGACGCTGACGAGACATCTCCAGCAGACCGAAGCGAGAAATATGACTGATCTGAATACGCGCTCTGTCCTGGCGTACGGCCTCGCGCAGACGGTTTTCAACCGCGCGCTGGTGGCGAACCGGCGTCATATCAATGAAGTCGATTACAATCAGACCGCCGAGGTCGCGCAGACGCAGCTGACGGGCAATTTCATCGGCTGCTTCAAGGTTAGTGTTGAACGCTGTTTCTTCGATGTCGCCGCCGCGAGTTGCGCGTGCGGAGTTGATATCGATAGCGGTCAGTGCCTCTGTGCTGTCAATAACGATTGAGCCGCCGGACGGCAGACGTACTTCGCGCTGGAACGCGGATTCAATCTGAGACTCGATCTGATAGTGGCTGAACAGTGGGATTTCACCGGTGTACAGTTTGATTTTGCTGCTGAAATCCGGACGACCCAGTGCGGCGATGTGCTGACGCGCCATCTCCATCACTTTCGGGTTATCGATAAGGATTTCGCCGATGTCCTGACGTAAGTAGTCACGGAAAGCGCGAACGATAACGTTGCTTTCCTGGTGGATCAGGAATGGAGCAGGGCGGCTGTCAGCGGCTTTTTGAATCGCTTCCCAGTGCTTCAGGCGGAAGCTCAGGTCCCACTGCAGTGCTTCGGCGGATTTGCCGACCCCTGCGGTACGCACGATAAGCCCCATGCCATCAGGCAGTTCCAGGCTTGCCAGCGCTTCTTTTAATTCGGTACGGTCGTCGCCTTCAATGCGACGGGAGATACCGCCCGCGCGTGGGTTGTTCGGCATCAGAACCAGATAACTACCCGCCAGGCTGATAAAGGTAGTCAGCGCAGCGCCTTTATTGCCGCGTTCTTCTTTATCGATCTGAACGATGACTTCCTGACCTTCGCGCAACACGTCTTTAATGTTGGGACGACCATGGGAGTTGTAGTTAGCGGGGAAGTATTCGCGGGCAATTTCTTTTAACGGGAGGAAACCGTGACGTTCAGCGCCGTAATCAACAAAAGCAGCTTCCAGACTCGGTTCAATACGGGTAATTTTGCCTTTATAGATGTTGGCTTTTTTCTGTTCGTGTCCAGGACTTTCGATATCCAGATCGTACAGACGTTGCCCATCTACAAGGGCGACACGCAACTCTTCCTGCTGAGTTGCGTTAATTAACATTCTTTTCATCGTAACTTACTCATTATTCTTACATTGACGACTAAGCTGCGGGCAGAGTAATGCCTTTCCGGGTGTGAACCGATGGCCTCGTGTCTATTCGCGTCGCCAACCTCACGGTTATCGTCAGCTCAAAGAGGCGCAGAGTGTCGGTTGCCTGCATTTCATACGGAAACACAGCGCAATTATCAGGGGAACAGTCTGGGTGTTACTCTCCAGAAAAGCTTCCATATTACCGGTAAGGACTGCAACCCGCAGCCCGCTAACTGCCTGAAAGATCAATACGTCTTACGCCATTGCTGCGTTGATGATCGGTCGGGCAAAATTGGGTCATTCCGGAAAAGTTCTTGTTT
Source organism: Citrobacter sp. Cpo089 (assembly GCF_030332695.1). NCBI lineage: Bacteria > Pseudomonadati > Pseudomonadota > Gammaproteobacteria > Enterobacterales > Enterobacteriaceae > Citrobacter > Citrobacter sp. Cpo089. The sequence goes on from NZ_JAOWHJ010000073.1 coordinate 128,043, forward strand.
TAACAAGATTCAACACGGAAACAACTTCATTATTCCACTGCTAACCTTGTTATAGCAAGATGACTTTTGCCATTTATCACCCGGTTACTCACAGTTTTTTCACTTCCGCGTAGTGATTGCTTTAATAACCACCAAATCGGCTATGTCAAACTTAAGTAATAAGGTATAGCAGTTAATATAAGCATAGAAAAATGTGTGGCGCGAATCTTGATGGCTATTTAAAATCGGCCCCCATGAAAACAGAGACTCCAGCCGTAAAAACAGTTGCCATTACTGCAGACGAAGCAGGGCAACGCATCGACAACTTTTTGCGCACCCAGCTTAAGGGCGTGCCAAAAAGTATGATTTATCGCATTTTGCGTAAAGGCGAAGTGCGGGTGAACAAAAAACGCATTAAACCCGAGTACAAACTCGAAGACGGGGATATTGTGCGTATTCCACCTGTGCGTGTCGCTGAACGTGAAGAAGAGGCCATTTCGCCAAACCTGCAGAAGGTCGCGGCGCTGACCGACGTCATTTTATATGAAGATGACCACATTCTGGTGCTTAACAAACCTTCAGGTACGGCCGTACATGGCGGAAGCGGGTTAAGCTTTGGCGTCATTGAAGGATTACGTGCGTTGCGACCGGAAGCGCGTTTCCTTGAACTGGTGCATCGCCTCGACCGGGATACCTCCGGCGTTTTGCTGGTGGCTAAAAAACGCTCAGCCTTGCGTTCATTGCATGAACAACTGCGTGAAAAAGGCATGCAGAAAGACTATCTCGCGCTGGTTCGAGGCCAATGGCAGTCGCATGTCAAAACCGTGCAGGCGCCGCTGTTAAAGAACATTCTGCAAAGCGGCGAGCGTATCGTGCGGGTGAACCAGGAAGGCAAACCGTCAGAAACACGTTTTAAAGTGGAAGAGCGCTATGCGTTTGCCACGCTTGTGCGCTGTAGCCCGGTGACCGGACGTACGCACCAGATTCGTGTGCATACCCAGTATGCCGGTCATCCAATTGCTTTTGACGATCGCTACGGTGACCGTGAGTTCGATAAGCAACTGGCGGATACGGGGTTGAATCGGCTTTTCCTGCACGCCGCAGCGTTGAAATTTACCCATCCGGGAACGGGTGAAGTGATGCGTATTGAAGCGCCGATGGATAAGCAATTGAAGCGCTGCCTCGAGGTTTTACGCAGTAAAGCCTGATGCGCGTTGCTTATCAGGCCTACAATCGTGTGATGCACCGTAGGCCTGATAAGACGCATCGCGTCGCCCATCAGGCAGATCAATCAGGCATTCAACGGGTTCATCTCTTCCCGCCGCAGCATTTGACACAACGCGATAAGCGGCAAACCGATCAAGGTATTTGGGTCACGACCCTCCAGGCGTTCAAAGAGTGCAATACCTAACCCTTCACTTTTGAAACTACCTGCACAATGGAGCGGACGCTCTTTGCGCAGATAATCATCAATTTCCGCCTCGCTTAAATGACGGAAATGGACGTCAAAAGGTTCTACTTCAGTTTGTAAATGTCCGGTCGCAGAATTATACAGCGCCAGTCCAGTGTAAAACGTCACAATATTGCCACGGGCTTTGAGTAATTGTTGGCGCGCATTTTCTTCAGTTAATGGTTTGCCGGTTATTTCACCATCAAGAACACAAATTTGATCGGAGCCAATAATCAGATGCGATGGGTAACGGTGGGCGAGAGATTGCGCTTTTTTCTGCGCCAGTCGCAAGACTAAATGGCGTGGTGCTTCGCCGGGCAACGGCGTTTCATCAACCTCTGGCGCTGCGCATTCAAACGGGATTGCCAGTTTTTCGAGTAAAGCGCGACGCCAGGGTGAGGTAGAAGCAAGAATAAGTTGAGGCATATTTTTTCCCTCGCATATAGCGTATTGATGAGAGCCATTTTAAACTATGGACTTCGACCTACAAGCTGGCTGTAGTGGCTTGTCTTGAGCGATTTTAAGTCGATGACCCGCAATGTGTGCGAATTATTGGCAAAAGGCAACCACAGGCTGCCTTTTTCTTTGACTATATGACGTTACAAAGTTAATATGCGCGCCCTATGCAAAAGGTAAAATTACCCCTGACTCTTGATCCGGTTCGTACGGCTCAAAAACGCCTCGATTATGAAGGTATCTATACTTCTGATCTGGTTGAGCGCGTCGCCGATTCTGTAGTCAGTGTGGACAGTGATGTGGAATGCTCCATGTCGTTCGCTATCGATAACCAGCGTCTCGCCGTTATAACCGGTGATGCGAAGGTATCGGTTACGCTCGAATGTCAGCGTTGCGGGAAACCGTTCCCACTTCATGTTCACACAACATATTGTTTTAGTCCTGTCCGTTCTGACGAGCAGGCTGAAGCACTCCCGGAAGCGTATGAGCCGATTGAGGTTAACGAATTCGGTGAAATCGATCTGCTTGCAATGGTTGAAGATGAGATTATCCTCTCCTTGCCGGTAGTTCCGGTGCATGATTCTGAACACTGTGAAGTGTCCGAGGCGGACATGGTCTTTGGCGAATTGCCTGATGAAGCGCAAAAACCAAACCCATTTGCCGTATTAGCCAGCTTAAAGCGTAAGTAATTGAGGAGTAAGGTCCATGGCCGTACAACAGAATAAACCAACCCGTTCCAAACGTGGCATGCGTCGTTCTCATGACGCTCTGACCGCAGTCACCAGCCTGTCTGTAGACAAAACTTCTGGTGAACAACACCTGCGTCACCACATCACTGCCGACGGTTTCTACCGTGGCCGTAAGGTAATCGCTAAGTAATCACGCATGACTCAATGGCTTTCCCACTTCTGGTGAGAAAGACAAAGAGTGAACGCGTGATGAAGCTTAGTGAGGCTTTCCCCGGGTGACTGGGGAAACACCTAACCGGGCAGCGACGATACCTTGACACGTCTAACCCTGGCGTTAGATGTCATGGGGGGAGATTTTGGCCCTACCGTGACAGTGCCTGCAGCATTGCAGGCACTGAATTCTAATTCGCAACTCACACTTCTTTTAGTCGGGGATCCCGATACAATCACGCCATTACTTGCCAAAGCTGACTTCGAACAACGTTCGCGTCTGCAGATTATCCCTGCTCAGTCAGTTATTGCCAGTGATGCCCGGCCCTCGCAAGCTATTCGCGCCAGTCGTGGAAGCTCAATGCGTGTTGCCCTGGAGCTCGTGAAAGAAGGTCAGGCACAAGCTTGTGTCAGCGCCGGTAATACGGGCGCACTCATGGGACTTGCGAAGTTATTGCTCAAACCTCTTGAGGGGATTGAGCGTCCTGCGTTGGTGACGGTGTTACCCCATCAGCAAAAGGGCAAAACGGTGGTGCTGGATTTGGGCGCCAACGTAGATTGTGATAGCACGATGTTGGTGCAATTTGCCGTCATGGGTTCCGTGCTGGCAGAAGAGGTTGTTGGCATTGCCAATCCTCGCGTAGCGTTACTCAACATCGGCGAAGAAGAAACGAAAGGTCTCGACAGTATTCGAGATGCTTCAGCTGTGCTAAAAACGATCCCTTCCATTAATTATATCGGCTATCTTGAAGCCAATGAGTTACTGACTGGCAAAACCGATGTGTTGGTCTGTGACGGTTTTACAGGTAATGTCACATTAAAGACGATGGAAGGTGTTGTCAGAATGTTCCTTTCACTGCTGAAATCTCAGGGTGAGGGCAAAAAACGGTCGTGGTGGCTTCTGTTATTAAAACGTTGGTTACAAAAAAGCCTGACAAGGCGATTTAGTCACCTCAACCCCGACCAGTATAATGGCGCCTGTCTGTTAGGATTGCGCGGCACGGTGATTAAGAGTCATGGTGCGGCCAATCAGCGAGCATTTGAAGTCGCGATTGAACAGGCAGTGCAGGCGGTGCAGCGACAAGTTCCTCAGCGAATTGCCGCTCGCCTGGAATCTGTATACCCAGCTGGATTCGAACTGCTGGACGGTGGCGAAAGCGCAAAATCACGAGCACACAGATAACGGTGCGTTTGTGAATGTGGCCAACGTATCAGCGATTTGCTCGTAGCGGTATATAACCAAAAAGTGACTGAGCGTACATGTATACGAAGATTATTGGTACTGGCAGCTATCTGCCTGAACAAGTGCGTACTAACGCCGATTTGGAAAAAATGGTTGAGACATCTGATGAGTGGATCGTCACTCGTACAGGTATCCGTGAACGCCATATTGCAGCGCCAAATGAAACAGTTGCGACGATGGGCTTTGCCGCCGCAAACCGTGCGATTGAAATGGCGGGCATCGACAAAGAACAAATTGGTCTGATTGTGGTTGCTACCACATCATCCACTCACGCATTTCCAAGCGCGGCGTGCCAGATCCAAAGTATGCTGGGGATCAAAGGCTGTCCGGCGTTTGACGTTGCAGCCGCTTGTGCTGGCTTCACTTACGCCCTGAGCGTTGCCGACCAGTACGTTAAATCTGGCGCAGTTAAGCATGCTCTGGTCGTTGGCTCCGATGTCCTGGCCCGTACCTGCGATCCAACCGATCGCGGAACGATCATCATTTTCGGTGATGGGGCTGGTGCGGTTGTACTGAGCGCATCAGAAGAGCCAGGCATTCTCTCCACGCATCTGCACGCTGACGGTCGCTACGGCGAACTGTTGACGCTGCCTAACGCCGATCGCGTGAACCCGGAAAACCCGATCCACCTGACGATGGCGGGTAACGAAGTATTTAAAGTCGCGGTGACCGAGCTTGCGCACATCGTTGATGAAACGCTGGAAGCCAATAATCTCGACCGTTCTGCGCTGGACTGGCTGGTGCCGCATCAGGCTAACCTGCGCATTATCAGCGCGACAGCTAAAAAGCTGGGTATGTCGATGGATAATGTTGTCGTGACGCTCGACAGACATGGTAATACCTCTGCTGCCTCCGTACCGTGCGCGCTGGACGAAGCCGTCCGCGACGGGCGTATTAAAGCTGGGCAGTTGATATTGCTTGAAGCCTTCGGGGGTGGATTCACCTGGGGCTCCGCGCTGGTTCGTTTCTAGTATAAGGATTTAAACATGACGCAATTTGCATTTGTGTTTCCGGGGCAGGGTTCCCAGGCCGTTGGGATGTTGTCTGAAATGGCAGCAACCTACCCAATTGTTGAAGAAACATTTGCTGAAGCATCAGCTGCACTGGGCTATGATCTGTGGGCGTTGACTCAGCAAGGTCCGGCTGAAGAACTGAATAAAACCTGGCAGACGCAGCCCGCGCTGTTGACCGCATCCGTTGCGCTTTATCGCGTATGGCAGCAGCAGGGGGGTAAAACACCTGCGCTGATGGCGGGTCACAGCCTGGGCGAATATTCTGCGCTGGTATGTGCGGGTGTTATCGGTTTTGCCGATGCCGTACGTCTGGTTGAACTGCGTGGCAAATTCATGCAGGAAGCGGTTCCGGAAGGCACTGGCGGCATGTCTGCTATTATCGGTCTGGACGATGCCGCTATCGCTAAAGCGTGCGAAGAGTCTGCCGAAGGCCAGGTGGTTTCACCGGTAAACTTTAACTCACCGGGTCAGGTGGTTATTGCCGGGCATAAAGAAGCCGTAGAACGTGCTGGTGTTGCCTGTAAAGCCGCGGGCGCTAAGCGTGCGCTGCCGCTGCCGGTCAGCGTTCCTTCTCACTGCGCGCTGATGAAGCCTGCTGCTGAGAAACTGGCCGTTGAGCTGCAGAAAATCACCTTTAACGCACCGACTGTTCCGGTTGTGAACAACGTTGATGTGAAGTGTGAAACTACGGCAGACGCAATTCGCGATGCGCTGGTTCGTCAGCTGTATAGCCCGGTTCAGTGGACTAAAACCGTTGAATTTATGGCATCCCAGGGCGTAGAGCACCTGTATGAAGTCGGTCCGGGTAAAGTTCTGACCGGTCTGACGAAACGTATTGTTGATACCCTGACTGCTTCGGCACTGAATGAGCCGGCGGCACTGTCTGCGGCGCTAGAGCAATAAAAGAGGAAGACCATGAGTTTTGAAGGAAAAATCGCGCTGGTTACCGGTGCAAGCCGTGGCATTGGCCGCGCAATTGCTGAGACACTCGTTGCCCGTGGCGCGAAAGTTATCGGTACTGCTACCAGCGAAAGCGGCGCGCAGGCCATTAGCGATTACTTAGGTGCAAATGGTAAAGGTCTGATGTTGAATGTGACCGATCCGGCATCTATCGAATCTGTTCTGGAAAATATTCGCGCAGAATTTGGTGAAGTCGATATCCTGGTCAATAATGCCGGGATTACTCGTGATAACCTGTTAATGCGCATGAAAGATGACGAGTGGAACGATATCATCGAAACCAACCTGTCATCTGTTTTCCGTCTGTCAAAAGCGGTAATGCGAGCTATGATGAAAAAGCGTCATGGGCGTATTATCACTATCGGTTCTGTGGTTGGTACCATGGGAAATGCGGGTCAGGCTAACTACGCTGCGGCGAAAGCGGGTCTGATCGGCTTCAGTAAATCACTGGCGCGCGAAGTTGCGTCTCGTGGCATTACTGTAAACGTTGTTGCTCCGGGCTTTATTGAAACGGACATGACGCGTGCGCTGTCTGATGATCAGCGTGCGGGTATTCTGGCGCAGGTTCCTGCGGGTCGCCTCGGCGGCGCTCAGGAAATCGCCAGTGCGGTTGCATTTTTAGCTTCTGACGAAGCAAGTTACATCACAGGTGAGACTTTGCACGTCAACGGCGGGATGTACATGGTTTAACCACGATGAAAAATATTTGCGTTATTGTAGGTCTTGGCCTCAAAATAACGTAAAATCGTGGTAAGACCTGCCGGGATTTAGTTGCAAATTTTTCAACATTTTATACACTACGAAAACCATCGCGAAAGCGAGTTTTGATAGGAAATTTAAGAGTATGAGCACTATCGAAGAACGCGTTAAGAAAATTATCGGCGAACAGCTGGGCGTTAAGCAGGAAGAAGTAACCAACAATGCTTCCTTCGTTGAAGACCTGGGCGCAGATTCTCTTGACACCGTTGAGCTGGTAATGGCTCTGGAAGAAGAGTTTGATACTGAGATTCCGGACGAAGAAGCTGAGAAAATCACTACCGTTCAGGCTGCCATTGATTACATCAACGGCCACCAGGCGTAAGTGAACATCTCCAGGCGGTCATTCGACCGCCTGAGTTTTATCTTTTTATCCCACTTGAATTATTTTCCCTCCCTGGAGGACAACCGTGTCTAAGCGTCGTGTAGTTGTGACCGGACTGGGCATGTTGTCTCCTGTCGGCAATACCGTAGAGTCTACCTGGAAAGCTCTCCTTGCCGGTCAGAGTGGCATCAGCCTGATCGACCATTTCGATACTAGCGCCTATGCAACGAAATTTGCTGGCTTAGTAAAGGATTTTAACTGTGAAGACATTATCTCGCGCAAAGAACAGCGCAAGATGGATGCCTTCATTCAATATGGAATTGTCGCTGGCGTTCAGGCCATGCAGGATTCTGGCCTCGAAATTACGGAAGAGAACGCTCATCGTATTGGCGCCGCTATCGGCTCTGGTATTGGCGGTCTCGGTCTTATCGAAGAAAACCATACCTCACTGGTAAACGGTGGACCGCGTAAGATCAGCCCGTTCTTCGTTCCGTCGACGATTGTTAACATGGTGGCTGGTCACCTGACCATCATGTACGGCCTGCAAGGGCCAAGCATCTCCATCGCGACCGCCTGTACTTCAGGCGTGCATAACATCGGTCATGCCGCACGTATCATTGCATACGGCGATGCAGACGCGATGGTTGCGGGTGGTGCTGAAAAAGCCAGTACGCCGTTGGGTGTGGGTGGCTTTGGCGCGGCACGTGCACTGTCTACGCGTAATGATAACCCGCAAGCGGCAAGCCGCCCGTGGGACAAAGAGCGTGACGGCTTTGTGCTGGGCGACGGCGCTGGCATGGTGGTACTGGAAGAGTACGAGCATGCAAAAGCGCGCGGTGCAAAAATCTATGCTGAAGTCGTTGGCTTCGGTATGAGCAGCGATGCTTACCACATGACGTCGCCACCGGAAAACGGTGCAGGCGCTGCGCTGGCAATGGTCAACGCACTGCGCGATGCGGCTATTGAAGCGGGTCAGATCGGCTATGTCAACGCACATGGTACGTCTACGCCTGCAGGCGATAAAGCTGAAACCCAGGCAGTGAAATCTGTCTTTGGCGATGCGGCAAGCCGTGTGATGGTAAGCTCCACCAAATCCATGACCGGACACCTGTTGGGTGCGGCGGGCGCGGTAGAGTCTATCTTCTCTATCCTGGCGCTGCGCGATCAGGCTATTCCGCCAACCATCAACCTGGATAATCCGGATGAAGGTTGTGACCTGGACTTCGTACCTCACGAAGCGCGTCAGGTTAGTGGTCTGGAGTATGCGCTGTGTAACTCCTTTGGCTTCGGTGGTACCAACGGATCTTTGATCTTTAAAAAGATTTAAGTCCGTCAGGTGATGCGCTAGCATCGATAGCAAATTGAAAAGGTCCGCTTGTCGGGCCTTTTTTTATTCGGTTTTCCGCCCTTGTCCTGTGTTACTCATCCTGCCAAACTAGCGGACCAGAAATAAGGAGCCACCATGTTCTTAATTAATGGCTGCGAGCAAGATATGCTGGCCGCAAGCGATCGAGCGGCCCAATTTGGTGATGGCTGTTTTACCACTGCCTGTATTATCGACGGTGAAATCCCTCTCTTTGCAGCGCATCTTGAGCGTTTACAAGACGCTTGCCAAAAACTGCTGATCTCTTTTGAAGATTGGTCCGAGCTGCAAAATGAAATGAAAATGCTGGCGAAAGGGCACGTACGCGGTGTGTTGAAAGTGATTATCAGCCGTGGCAGTGGAGGCCGGGGTTACAGTGGCAAAAATTGTCATAGTGCCACACGCATCCTCTCCGTTTCAGCCTGGCCCGATCATTACCATCGTTGGCGGCAAGAAGGTATTACGCTGGCGCTAAGCCCAGTGCGGCTGGGACGTAATCCACTGCTTGCCGGGCTTAAACACCTGAATCGACTGGAGCAGGTGTTGATTCGCTCTCATCTTGAACAGACGGACGCCGATGAAGCGCTGGTTCTTGACAGCGAGGGATGGGTTACGGAATGCTGTGCGGCTAATTTGTTCTGGCGTAAAGGCGATGCTGTTTACACGCCCCGGCTGGATCAGGCCGGAGTGAACGGTATTATGCGACAATTCTGTATCCGGATGCTGGCACAATCGCCATTCAGTATTGTCGAAGTGTATGCCGGGTTGGAGGAGGTAATGCAGGCTGATGAAATCGTCGTCTGTAACGCGTTAATGCCCATTATTCCCGTGCGTGCCTGTGGCGACACGTTGTTGTCTTCACGTTTGTTATTCGATTATTTAGCCCCACTTTGTGAGCACCCGAATTAGTCATGAAAAAACTGTTACTTGTTGTCCTGTTATTGCTGGTTGTGCTGGGCATTGCCGCTGGAGTGGGAATGTGGAAAGTTCGCCATCTGGCGGACAGCAAATTATTGATTAAAGAAGAAACGATTTTTACGCTGAAAGCGGGGACGGGCCGTCTGGCTCTCGGCGAACAGCTGTATGCAGACAAAGTTATCAATCGTCCGCGCGTGTTCCAGTGGCTGCTGCGTGTGGAGCCCGAGCTGTCGCATTTTAAGGCCGGAACATATCGCTTCACGCCTGACATGACGGTGCGGGATATGCTGCAACTACTGGAAAGCGGCAAAGAGGCGCAGTTCCCGTTACGTCTGGTTGAAGGGATGCGCCTGAGCGATTATCTCAAACAGCTGCGTGATGCCCCGTATATCAAACATACGTTAAGCGACGATAGCTATGAGACCGTGGCCGAGGCACTTAAGCTGGAAAACCCGCAATGGGTAGAAGGCTGGTTCTGGCCAGATACCTGGATGTATACCGCCAATACTACTGACGTAGCGTTGCTAAAACGCGCGCATCAGAAAATGGTTAAAGCGGTGGATACTGTCTGGGAGGGGCGCGCTGATGGCCTGCCTTATCAGGACAAAAATCAGCTAGTAACCATGGCTTCTATTATTGAAAAAGAAACTGCGGTCGCCAGCGAGCGCGACCAGGTGGCTTCGGTCTTTATTAACCGCTTACGTATCGGTATGCGTTTACAAACCGATCCGACCGTGATTTACGGGATGGGTACACGGTATAATGGCAAATTGTCGCGTGTGGATTTAGACACCCCGACCGCCTATAACACCTATACCATTACGGGACTGCCGCCTGGCCCGATTGCCATGCCGGGAGAGGCTTCATTGCAGGCCGCGGCGCATCCGGCAAAAACGCCGTATCTCTATTTTGTGGCTGACGGTAAAGGCGGCCACACGTTTAACACCAATCTTGCCAGCCATAACCGGTCCGTGCAGGATTACCTGAAAGTGCTTAAGGAAAAAAATGGGCAGTAACTATATCGTCATTGAAGGCCTGGAAGGCGCCGGAAAAACCACCGCGCGTAACGTGGTGGTGGAGACACTTGAGCAACTCGGTATTCGTGACATGGTTTTCACCCGTGAACCTGGTGGAACGCAGCTGGCTGAGAAACTAAGAAGTCTGGTGCTGGATATTAAATCGGTCGGTGACGAGGTCATTACCGATAAAGCCGAAGTTCTGATGTTTTACGCGGCGCGTGTACAGTTGGTCGAAACCGTTATTAAACCTGCACTGGCGAAAGGCGCGTGGGTAATTGGCGATCGTCACGATCTGTCGACCCAGGCGTATCAGGGCGGCGGACGCGGTATCGATCAAAACATGCTGGCAACCCTGCGTGATGCGGTGCTTGGTGATTTTCGTCCGGACCTGACGATCTATCTGGATGTGACGCCAGAAGTCGGGTTGAAGCGTGCCCGTGCCCGCGGTGAGCTGGATCGTATTGAGCAGGAATCTTTCGACTTCTTTAATCGCACTCGCGCGCGTTATCTTGAGCTGGCAGCCAAAGACGTCAGCATTCGTACTATAGACGCTACGCAGCCGTTGGAGGCTGTGATGGCTGATATCCGTCATACCATCACCCAATGGGTGAAGGAGCAGGGCGCATGAAATGGTACCCATGGTTACGACCGGATTTTGAAAAACTGGTAGCCAGCTACCAGACGGGTCGTGGTCACCATGCGTTACTGATTCAGGCGTTACCCGGAATGGGCGACGACGCGCTGATTTACGCCCTCAGCCGCTATTTAATGTGCCAGCAGCCGGAAGGGCATAAAAGCTGTGGACAGTGCCGCGGCTGTCAGCTAATGCAGGCGGGGACGCACCCTGACTACTATTCGCTGCTGCCGGAAAAAGGCAAAAGCACGCTGGGGGTTGATGCGGTACGCGAAGTCAGTGAAAAGCTGTACGAGCATTCGCGTCTCGGCGGCGCGAAGGTCGTGTGGATCCCGGATGCTGCCCAGTTAACTGATGCCGCCGCCAACGCCTTGCTGAAAACGCTGGAAGAACCTCCGGCACAAACCTGGTTTTTCCTCGCCAGCACAGAGCCAGCTCGCTTGCTGGCGACATTACGCAGCCGTTGTCGGTTACATCATCTTGCACCACCGCCGGAGTCGTATGCGATTTCCTGGCTTGCTCGTGAAGTGACTGCGTCGTCAGAAGCGCTGCTGAGCGCGTTACGCCTGAGTGCAGGTTCGCCAGGCGCGGCACTTACGTTGTTACAGGCTGAAAGCTGGGCGCACCGCACAGATTTTTGTGCGGCACTGGTGAACACATTAAACACAGGCGACTGGTATATACTGCTCGCGGCGTTAAACCACGATCAGGCTGCCGCCCGTTTACACTGGCTGGCAACGTTGTTGACCGATGCGTTGAAACGTCCGTATGGCGTTTCCCATTTAACGAATCCTGATGCGCTGGACCTGATATCTTCTATCGCAGAACGGTTATCCGTTGCCCAGATACAGGCGATACTCGGTGACGTTTGTCATTGTCGTCAGCAACTGCTGAACGTGACGGGCGTAAACCGTGAGCTGGTGTTAACCGATCTTATTCTTCGTATTGAGCATTACCTGCAACCAGGCTCCGTACTGCCTGTTCCCCATCTTTGAGAGAGACATTATGTTTTTAGTCGACTCACACTGCCATCTTGATGGCCTGGATTATCAATCTCTGCATAAGGACGTGGACGACGTGCTGGCGAAAGCGGCCGCACGCGATGTGAAATTCTGTCTTGCCGTTGCGACCACTCTGCCAGGATACCGCAGTATGCGCGAACTGGTCGGTGAGCGTGACAATGTGGTTTTTTCCTGCGGCGTGCATCCGTTAAATCAGGATGAAACCTATGATGTTGAGGACCTGCGTCGTTTTGCCGCCGAAGAGGGGGTTGTGGCGATGGGAGAAACCGGGCTGGACTATTTTTACACGCCGGAAACAAAGGTGCGCCAGCAGGAATCTTTTATCCACCATATTCAGATCGGCCGTGAGTTACAGAAGCCGGTTATCGTGCATACCCGCGATGCGCGAGCCGATACGCTGTCTATTCTGCGCGAAGAAAAAGTGACGGATTGTGGCGGCGTACTACACTGTTTTACAGAGGACAGAGAAACGGCGGGCAAATTGCTGGACCTTGGATTCTATATCTCGTTTTCCGGCATCGTCACGTTCCGAAATGCAGAGCAGCTCCGTGATGCCGCCCGCTATGTTCCTCTGGACCGGTTATTGGTCGAGACGGATTCTCCCTACCTTGCGCCTGTACCGCATCGTGGAAAAGAGAACCAGCCCGCCATGACTCGTGACGTTGCAGAGTACATGGCCGTAGTGAAAGGTGTTGCCGTTGAAGAAGTGGCGCAGGCAACCACTGATAACTTTGCCCGCCTGTTTCACATCGACGCTTCTCGCCTGCAATCTGTTCGTTAACTGACTTTTTTTAAAGCTCGTAATTAATCACTAATGCGAGTAAAGTTCACCGCCACAAAATGGGCGGTGAATAATCAGTTTGACACATTCAGAAACTCATTTTATCGGAATGTGCGGATTTTGCGGCCATTCACGACTGAACTGTGATAGCCGTCAAACAAAAACAAACTGAATTATTTTACTCTGTGTAATAAATAAAGGGTACTTAGATGCCCTGTACACGGCGAGGTTCTCCCCCCTCGCCAATGCGTGAGAACGTAGAATACACAAAGTCAATCAAGCTGCATCAAGGCGGCAAGTGAGTGAATTGCAGGAGCTTACCAGAGTAAGTGACTGGGATGAACGAGCGCAGCCCACCCTGAGGCGGTTTGAAGGATGAAGTGTATAAGCACAAATACTCAGGAGCACTCCTAATTATGTTTAAGAATGCATTTGCTAACCTGCAAAAGGTCGGTAAATCGCTGATGCTGCCGGTATCTGTACTCCCGATTGCAGGTATCCTGCTGGGTGTCGGTTCCGCTAACTTCAGCTGGCTGCCAGCCGTTGTATCGCACGTAATGGCAGAAGCAGGCGGTTCTGTTTTTGCGAACATGCCGCTGATTTTTGCTATCGGTGTTGCGTTAGGCTTCACTAATAATGACGGTGTATCTGCACTGGCATCCGTTGTTGCTTACGGCATCATGGTTAAGACCATGGCTGTTGTTGCGCCGCTGGTTCTGCATTTACCTGCTGAAGAGATCGCCGCTAAACACCTTGCTGATACGGGTGTTCTCGGGGGGATTATCTCCGGTGCGATTGCAGCGTATATGTTCAACCGTTTCTACCGTATCAAATTGCCTGAGTATCTTGGCTTCTTTGCGGGTAAGCGCTTCGTTCCTATCATTTCTGGTCTGGCTGCCATCTTCACAGGTGTGGTTCTGTCCTTCATTTGGCCACCGATCGGTACTGCTATTCAGACGTTCTCCCAGTGGGCTGCATACCAGAACCCGGTCGTGGCGTTCGGTATCTATGGCTTCATTGAACGCTGCCTGGTACCGTTTGGTCTGCACCATATCTGGAACGTTCCATTCCAGATGCAGATCGGTGAGTACACTAACGCTGCGGGTCAGGTGTTCCACGGTGATATTCCTCGCTACATGGCGGGTGACCCGACTGCGGGCAAACTGTCCGGTGGCTTCCTGTTCAAAATGTACGGTCTGCCGGCTGCCGCTATCGCTATCTGGCACTCTGCTAAACCAGAAAACCGCGCGAAAGTGGGCGGTATCATGATCTCCGCGGCGCTGACCTCGTTCCTGACCGGTATTACCGAGCCGATCGAGTTCTCCTTCATGTTCGTGGCGCCGATCCTGTACATCATCCACGCGATTCTGGCTGGTCTGGCATTCCCGATCTGTATCCTGCTGGGTATGCGCGACGGTACGTCGTTCTCCCACGGTCTGATCGACTTTATCGTTCTGTCCGGTAACAGCAGCAAACTGTGGCTGTTCCCGATTGTCGGAATCGGTTATGCGATTGTTTACTACACCATCTTCCGTGTGCTGATCAAAGCGCTGGACCTGAAAACGCCAGGTCGTGAAGATGCTACCGAAGACAGCAAAGCAGGTGCGTCCGGCGAAATGGCTCCGGCTCTGGTTGCGGCATTCGGCGGTAAAGAAAACATCACTAACCTTGATGCGTGCATCACCCGTCTGCGTGTCAGCGTGGCTGACGTTGCCAAAGTGGATCAGGCTGGCCTGAAGAAACTGGGTGCGGCAGGCGTTGTGGTAGCTGGTTCCGGTGTTCAGGCTATCTTCGGGACTAAGTCCGATAACCTGAAAACTGAAATGGATGAGTACATCCGTAACAGCTAAGCAGTAAGAAGTTGGGGAGAACTAAGGCAGCCTGCGGGCTGCCTTTTTTATTGCATTAATTAGCCTGAACGTGAATCGGTGCGGTGGCAGCGAACAGCCATGGACGTGCCTCTGCGTTCACGCGCGGGGATAACGTCTCTCTGACCTGCTGGTGGTAATCATCAATCCACTGTTTCTCAGCATCACTCAGCAGATGCAGTTCAACCAGATTCAAATCAATCGGTACCAGCGTCAGCGTTGAGAAACGACAAAAACCAGGACGACTGTTGATAATCTCCACCTGATTCTCAATACGGATCCCATACTGTCCGGCCAGATAATAACCCGGCTCGATGGTGATGATATTGCCTGCGACCAGTGGCCACGGGTTTACTTTTTTGGCGATGCGATGGGGTTGCTCATGAATAAGCAACTGGTGACCCACGCCGTGTCCCGTGCCATGATCAAAATCCAGTCCCAGCTCCCACAATGCCCGGCGGCTAAAGGCATCCAGTTGATGGCCCTGAGTCCCGCTGGGAAACTGCAGCGAAATAAGCGACAAAAAGCCTTTCAACACGGCGGTGTAATGTAGGCGACGTTGCGGATCCTGTGGGCCAAATGCGAGGGTACGCGTCGTATCCGTCGTACCATTGTGGTACTGGCCTCCGGAATCATTCAGATACATGGCCTGCGAGGTAATTGGCGTATTGGTCTTTTCACTGGAGTGGTAATGGCACATTGCGGCATTGCTGGCAGAGGCCGAAATAGTGCTGAAACTTTGCTCGATAAATCCCGGCTGCTGTTGGCGAAATTCCAGTTGCTTGGCCTGCGCTTCCAGCTCGGTGACCGGATTGCCTGCCGCTTCGCGCAAAGGAACTTCATGGGCCAGCCAGGCAAGGAAGTTTACCCAGGCTGCGCCATCTTGTTCATGGCATTCCCGATAGCCTGCCAGTTCAACGTCATTTTTGTGGGATTTCATCAGAGTGATGGGATCGGGCGCCCAAAGAACGTTGCCACCGTGTTCTTCAATGGCAAAACGCAACGCGACCGGGGCGTAGTCTTTATCGACCAGGAAACGCTTCCCATTAGCTAACTGCTGGCAGCGAGTCAGAAAATTCTCTTGCGGGGCAAGAGTAAGCGTATCCAGCAGTGATGCGGGAAGCTGTTGCGTTTTATTGCTATCCACAAACCATTCCAGCTCACCGCTGCGATGGAGCAGGGCAAACGAAAACGGCACTGGCACCATGGCCAGATCCGAACCGCGTACATTCAATAACCATGCAATGTTATCCGGCAGGGTAATTGCCAGCACGTCAGCCTGGTGTTGAGCGAGTTGTTCCACGACGCGGGCACGCTTTTGCGTGCTGCTTTCCCCGCTGATTTCAATGGGCATTTCACGAATGATGCCGCAGGGGGCTGCCGGTCGGTCTAGCCATACCTGGTCAAAAGGATCTTGCTCAAGAGGCACCAGCTTGCAATGTGTTGCCGACAAGGCTTCAAACTGGCTGTTGACCATCAGCATTGGTTCAAAGCCGATACGTGTACCCGCTGCAGCGTGAGACTGCAAATAGTCGGCCAGCGGCTCATCGTGTAAATGATGAATTTCAAAATCATCCAGCGAGACTTCATTGCGTACCTGGACCTGATAGCGTCCATCGACAAACATTAACGCGCGATCCCGAAGGACCAACGCGAGGCCGGCAGAGCCGCTAAAACCGGTCAGCCAGGCCAGTTTATTGTCATGCGGCGTACAATCTTCACTTTGATGAGCATCGGCGCGCGGAACAATCATGCCATCCAGCCCCTGCGCTATCAGCAGGTTGCGCAGGGCGGAAAGAGGAGTTGAGTTGTGCATAGTTACCTTCAGGTCTTAACGGAACGGCGGTTCGTTGAATGTACGTAATTTACGGGAGTGCAGTCGGTCGCCTTCAGCACGCAGACGATCGATAGCCCGGATACCTATTTGCAGATGCTCAGAAATGGCACCTTCATAAAAACGGTTGGCCTGACCAGGCAGTTTGATCTCACCGTGCAGTGGCTTGTCGGAAACGCACAGCAGCGTGCCGTAAGGAACGCGGAAACGGTATCCCTGGGCGGCGATGGTGGCGCTTTCCATATCGATAGCCACCGCTCGGCTGAGGTTAAAGCGTAGCGCAGAAGCGGAATAGCGTAGCTCCCAGTTACGATCGTCGGTGGTGACGACGGTACCGGTACGCAGGCGCTGTTTAACCTCTTCGCCGGGCATACCGCTGACTTCTTTGGTGGCGTCATACAGTGCGCGCTGCACTTCCGCTATGCTCGGAATTGGAATATCTGGCGGCAGTACGGCATCCAACACGTGGTCGTCACGCAGATAAGCGTGGGCCAGAACATAGTCGCCAATCGCCTGGCTTTCACGCAGTCCGCCACAGTGACCAATCATCAGCCAGACGTCAGGACGCAGTACGGCCAGATGATCGCAAATGGTTTTGGCGTTAGACGGGCCAACGCCGATATTGACCAGTGTGATCCCCTGACCGTCGGCGGTGATTAAATGCCAGGCGGGCATCTGATGTTTCTTCCAGGCGAGATCGGAGATCGCTTCTTCAGGCGCTTCAGTTTCAGCGGTGATCCAGATCCCGCCCGCGCAAGAAAGCGCGATATACGGGCTGTCCGGGTCGAGGATCTGGCTGCACCCCCAACGCACAAACTCATCGACATAGCGGGTGTAGTTGGTGAACAGCACAAACGGCTGAAAATGTTCAACCGGCGTTCCCGTGTAATGACGCAGTCGTGCCAGCGAAAAATCGACTCGTCGGGCGTCGAAGTGCGACAACGGGGAGAATTCCGCCGGATGATAGGTACCGTCGGCTGTTTCATCGCCAATCTGTGACAGCTCGGTTGTGGGGAAATGGCGCGTTAGGCCGGCGCTCATCGAGCGGTCGAGCGTCAGTTCAGAACCGTCAATGACATACGGATAGGGGATTTCATGCTGCGACGGCTCGACGGAGATATGCGCATCATAATCCTGATACAGCAGCGTGAGTTGTTCTTCAAGATACGGACGAAAAAGCGACGGACGGGTAATCGTAGTGGTGTAGCAGCCCGCATGGGTAAAACGACCATAGGCGCGGGTTTTCGGGGGATTGGTGGCGCTGCCATCCCAGGTGACACACAGTGATGGGTAAACAAAAAGACCGTTATGGCGGGCGATTACGTCAGGGAGCGTCCCTGTTTCAATATACTTACCAATGGCGCTACGCAGTGCTTTAACCGACTGCTCGTACAGCGCGTCCAGTTTATCCAGTGCCTGAGCCGGGGTCAGGCTGGAGCCCTTATTGTTCATGTCTGTCTCCTTGTTCCACAGATGTACTGCTCTCCCGATAGTATGTCACAGGAATGTGAAACAAAAGTCAGACGTTGAAGAAGATTGTGCGAAGACCGGACGGCCTCCGCACCCGGGCTTAACCGTGCTGCTTATCCCGCATCAGCAATGCTGTAGTGGCGGAAATAAGACAACCCGCCATCAGATAAATGGCCACACTGTGCCAGTCTCCGCCGGAGAATGTTACCAGTGCAGCAGCAATGAAGGGGGTAAAACCGCCGCCAACCACGCTTGCTACCTGATAACCAACGCCTGCGCCGCTGTAGCGATAGCTTGCGCCAAACAAACCGGTAAACATAGGTTGCTGCACGCAGACCACCATATCGTGTGCAATGTTGGCCAACATAATCGCGAAGAACACGATCCAGAAAATGGATTGCGCTTCTAACGCCATAAAGAACGGGAATGCGCTGAGCGTCCCGACCAGTGCGCCGGTAATGTAAACGCGCCGGCGACCAAAACGGTCGGCGAGCCAGGCGAAGCAGGGGATGGTCAGACAGCTCAGCCCACCCACCAACAAGCCGATATTCAGAAAAAGTTCACGGGGTAAGCCCAGATTCTGCGTGGAGTAATTTAGGGCAAACGCGGTGACGATATACATCGTCAGCAGTTCACACAGGCGCAGAGCGATAATTTTCAAAAAGGCACATGGATGACGGATTAACGCCTCGACTACCGGTAGTCTCTTTTTCTCTGGTTGCGGTGCCTGCTGCTGCTGTTCGAATTCGGCTGATTCATCCATTCGGTTACGCATCCACAACGCGCCCAATACCAGCACGATGCTGAACAGGAATGGAATACGCCAGCCCCAACTCAGGAACTGCTCATCGGTGGTTTGCGAGCTAATCAGCGAGACCAGACCGGTAGAAAGCAGTAGCCCGACGCCATAACCGACCTGAACACCGCTGCTGTAGAAGGCTTTTTTATTTTTCGG
This sequence comes from Citrobacter sp. Cpo089, assembly GCF_030332695.1. Classification (NCBI taxonomy): domain Bacteria; kingdom Pseudomonadati; phylum Pseudomonadota; class Gammaproteobacteria; order Enterobacterales; family Enterobacteriaceae; genus Citrobacter; species Citrobacter sp. Cpo089. Next base: position 146,988 of record NZ_JAOWHJ010000073.1, read on the forward strand.
CGCACTTTCGACCGAGAGCAACGCCGCGCCGCCCCATTCACCGCCAACGGCGAACCCCTGAATAGCACGCAGCGTCACCAGCAGAACGGGAGCCCACCAGCCAATGGTGTCAAAGGAAGGAATAATCCCTATCAGTGCAGTGGCGATCCCCATCATCCAGACGGTGAGCATCAGCATACGTTTACGCCCCAGGCGATCGCCGAAGTGGCCAAAGATCACCCCGCCTAACGGGCGGAACAAAAATCCGACGCCAAAGGTAGCAAATGCGGCTAGTGTTCCCATCGCCGGGCTGACTTGCGGGAAGAACTCGCGGTTAAAGACCAGTGCGGCAGTGATGCCGTAAAGCAGAAAATCATACCAGTCGACCACGGCACCCGCGAAGCTACCAAGCGCAGCGCGTCGGGCGCGGTTAAGTGAAGAGGCGTCCTGTTGGGGACCCGTGGAGGTGAGGGAGGAATCCATAGTTATCCTGTCTGTACTGTTTTTTAGTTATTAGTATTTGAGTTGGGTTACACACATTGCAGTCGCAATATTAACGACCGTATGAGATTACCGCGACAGACGGGAAGTGAAAACGATTATCTCCCTCATCTGATGGCAACATGAAAAATAAGATGAATGAGAAATCTGAACCTGGTGGAATCGTGGCCTGTCAGGAGTGTTCTGATTTCAGGCGGAGCATTAGGAGCGCTGTATTTGGGGAAGTTATAAACCCACTTTCATAATGGTATACGGAGATTCGGTGAAACCACATCGCTCATAAGCACGAATCGCACGCCCGTTATCTCCGTGGACTTATAAGCGAAGCTCCAGTGCCTTTTCTGATTTAGCTTCTTTTGTAAGATGTTTGATGAGCTCATCAGCTAATCCCATCCCACGATACTCCGGGGCGATATAAAAGCTTTGGATCCACCAGTAGTCATTTCCATGAACATCACTCCATTCTTTTACGACAGAGGTATTGGCGATCACTGTTCCTGAAGAATCTTCCATGACCCAATATTTTGAACGTGGGTTTTCACAAAACGCCGAGGAAACGCCACGCTCCATAGCAACAAGGTCAATCACTGAACCTTCAGATTCTTGTGCTTCCTGAGTGGTGAATTCGATGATTTTGTTGATATCGTCAGGGGTAGCTGGTCGAATAAAGTAGTTCATAAGTCTGGCTCTCATTAGCGTTGCATCGACCCGTTGAACTCACAGCACGGAGCGGACATTGCTGACTGAGCTGAAGGTCCGCTGTGAGCGAGAAGCTGACGCTCACTCCATGCCAGATATGCTGTAATGCAAATAAGAGCGTCCATAAAACCCTAATCATTCAGGAAGGAAAGAGTATTTATTTTTGAGTTAGCGTAAATATAATATCCAGAAGAAATAAAATCGTTATAAATATAGTAGTTAAAATAACAGTCAGGCGCTCTTTCTTGATTGGTATCGACACGATTAATCCCCTCAGAGGAAAATGAAGTCTAATAATGTTTTTGACATCTTTGCAAATTAATTAATCAGAAACTTCACCCAAAATAATGACGTAATATAAACGCAGCTAAAACGCCACTGATTACCGTTATAGGCATTGAAAATCGCATTGCGATAAATAACGTTATGCCTAACGCGATCAGGTCGGCAGGTGCTCCGGATGCAAAAAAAGGAGCGATAAATGCCAGCATGACGCAGCCTGGTGAGGATTTCAGCACCACCATCGCCCTCGGGGTGAGAACCCTGTTGTGTAATATCAGGTAGGCTGTTACACGGGTTGCATAGGTGGTCAATGCCATCAGTACAATAGCAATAACGGTCTGATAATTAAGCATCATCACCTCCCATTAAGGCAGCCGTCATTAGCCCTGCCAGTGGACCGGCAATGACATACCAAAGGCCGGAAACAAAATGGCACACCGCAACTGAGACGAGCAAACTGATTATCCATGGCACGGCTTTTCGCCAGCCATTCCACATACCTCTGACCAATACAAGAAAGACAGCCGGGAAGGCCATATCAAAACCATACTGATGAACGTCGCCGAGTACTGGGCCAATTAACGCCCCGACGGTGGTGCAGAAAACCCACATCGAATAAAAAGACAACGAAACGCCCAGATAATAGGGCATGCTAAAATACACTGTGTTTTTATATTTTTTGCTGTGTGCGTCATTATAACTCAACGCCCAACTCTCATCCGTCATTAAAAAAAGCGCCGGTAAGACTTTTCGTTTCGGAAAGCGAGAAAGCAGCGGGACCAGCGTTGCGCCCATTAAAATATGGCGACTGTTAACCAACAGTGTCACCGCCATAATCAGTAGAAAAGAGGGTGGAGATGTCCAGATTTGTATCGCAGCAAACTCCGATCCTCCCGCAAAATTCAGTCCTGTCATCAGCGGGACTTCCAGACTATTGAGTCCCTTTTGGCTTGCCTGAGCGCCCAGCACCAGAGCAAAGGGGACCACACCCAGCAGGACTGGCAGGCCATCTTTCAGGCCGCGACGAAACTCTTTTGCCGTACTGCCAGCCTCATCCTGAAAGGGAATGTCAGTCCTTACATCAACTTGCTGTTCACTCATTCTTTTGGCTCATTTCAACATTTCAAAACCTGGCGTCAGAATAAATTATGTGACACTATGAGTAAATATAAATAGTGTCACATTACACTTTTGGTGATTTTATGCGTGAACGCTCCCCATGGCAGCCCAGACTTGCACAAAACAGCACATCTCCCACTGACCAGTTGGTACAGGCGTTGTCAGAAGATATCCTTTCGGGCTTACTGAGCCACGGCGCGCGCTTACCGGCACACCGTAATTTAGCGGATACACTAGGCATCGCGCTGGGTACAGTAACCAAAGCGTACGGTATCCTGGAGAAACGCGGACTCGTCAGAAGCGTTAAGGGTAGCGGCATGTTCGTTGCCCTGGCCAATTCACGGAACAGAACATTTATCGACCTGTCACAGAACACGCCTCCAGCAGCATTAACTTCCCGCTCACTGAGCACTACGTTAACTACCATCGCCCGTCGACCTGACATGGATATGTTTAATACTTACGCTCCGGCCGCAGGACATGACGAGCATCGGCGATTGCTTGCACAGTGGTTTAACGGGTTGGGGATCCCGGCAGATTATCAACAACTCATTTTAACCAACGGTGCTCAACACGCGCTTTCTGTGGCACTCTCGACCGTCTGCGAACCCTTTGGCCGACTGTACGTGGAGGCCCAAACCTATTCAGGTCTGATCCAGCTTTCACGGTTACTCAAGCTCACGCTAGTGGGGATCCCTATGGATGACGAAGGCATGGACGTATCCGCTCTGGAACGCAGTCTGGATGAACATGCAGAAAAAGGCGGTGCGGTGTATGTCACGCCACTGCTACAAAGCCCTTCGACGCGCATCATGAGCCTTGCCCGCCGTCTGGAACTGATCCGGGTTTGTCGGGAGAGAGGAATAACGATCATTGAGGATGACGTGTACCGACTGGGACGTGATGCCGGATTGCCGCAAATAGCCAGATTAGCCCCTGATATCACTTTGTACGTTAACAGCTTATCTAAAATTCTAAATCCGGCACTGCGGATTGGTGGGCTGCTGGTACCGGAGGCGTTATATTCACGCGCGGAATCCATGCTAAGAGCCACGGCGATGATGGTCTCCCCCTTAAGCAGCGCCATCATGGAGCAATGGTTGATCGATGGAACGGCAGAAACTGTCACACTGGCCATTGAACAAGAAACGAAGCGTCGCTACGAACTTGCGACAGACATTCTGGGGGCGCATGTCTACCGTTCAGGACAGCCCAGCTTTCATATCTGGATGCCGTTTTCACGAGAAGAAGCGCAGTCGTTCTACAAAGCCGCGCTGGCGGCAGGTATTAAAGTGACGGCACCGGCGTCTACTGAAGTGAGTGAACAGTCGGATCAGTCCGGGATCCGTTTGTGTATCGGAGGAACAGAGTTTGACCAGCTAACTCAAGCTCTGTTAACGCTCAGGGGAATTGCCGAACAGCTTAAACAGCAACCAGACCCTTTCCCTCTTTTCAGGTTATGAATGACAGATGGCCTTAAATAAAAAACCGATGACGGTGGTTAGTATTGGTCTTATAAGTCTGCCCTCTCTGTTCCTCATCATCCAGGCATGGATAATGCTCTTGGCAACTTCCGTTCCTGGCACGGAGCGGACGTTGTTGACTGAGCTGAAGGTCCGCTGTGAGCGAAGAGCAGACTAAACCCGGCCAACTGACTCTTAACGGGGCCGCAGAAATTTTGCGTCTGAGCTTTCGAAGCCCCTTCCCTGAAGACAGAAAATTTCTGTGTGCTGTGGAGACATTATATCTTTGCCTTAGGTATAAATAATTTTATTCCACATGAAATTTACATTATTTTATTTATCTGCTTTTCTAACTCAGACTGCACTCCTTACTGAAATCAGGAGGCAGTCATGCCATTTGTTATTTATGTGTTCACTATCAGTGCCTTTGCGCTCGGACTCGCGGAATTTGTCCCTATTGGACTGACCGACGTCATGGCTCAGGGGTTGGGGGTGGGTGTGGAGCAGACCGGTGCAGCGGTTACGACCTATGCGCTGGGGGCAACGTTCGCGGCACCCGTACTGTCTGCGCTGACCGCAAGCTGGAACCGTAAGAATGTGATGCTTACCACCGCCGTTGTGTTTACCGCCGGTAGTCTGGCGGCCGCGTTTGCCGCCACATTACCTCAGCTACTGTTGGCGCGGTTCATTGCTGGTCTGGGACACGGCCTGTTTCTGGCTGCGGCATCCAGTACCGCTGCTCGTCTGGCTGGACCAGGTAAAGCAGGCAGAGCGGTGGCTGTGGTATTTGGTGGCTTTACTCTGGCGATGGCAATCGGCGTGCCGCTAAGTACATGGCTGGGAGGCGTGGTCTCATGGCGTCCAGTTCTCGGCGCTATTGCCGCTTTCGGCGCGTTCGGATTCCTTGGACTGTTGTTCGGTATGAAAGACCCCGTACGCAGCGTGCCCGGTGAACATAGTGGCTCAGCAATGCAGAATATTAGCATGCTGTTTAACCGTAAGTTGCTGGTCGGCGCGCTGGTTACGGTGCTGGCGTATGCAGGCTCGTTTACGGCTTACACCTTTATCGCACCTATTCTGACGCAGGTGACAGGCGTAACCGGAGCAACGGTGAGTCTGTTTATGCTGGTTTATGGTATTACCGCTGCGGTAGGCAACATTCTGGGTGGAAAACTCACCGACAGCATGGGGGTGAATCGTGCCAATATACTCATTATTAGCGGCATTGTTATTGTCGTGCTGGGTATGTGGCTGCTGGCTTCCTCACCAGCGAGCATGGGTATTCTGGTTGCGCTGCTGGGTATGCTGACATTTGCCGCAGTGCCGGCACTGCAGGCCCGTCTGATTGGTGTTGCTGAGCAGCATGCTCCTCATGCGCATGGCGTTGCTGCCGGCCTGAATATCGCGGGCTTCAACTCCGGTATCGCGCTGGGTTCGGTACTGGGCGGTCTTACCATCACACACGCCGGTATTGTGTATACCGGTATCAGCGGTGCGATTGTTTCTCTGCTCGGCCTACTGTTGCTGCTTGCACAAATCCGTCGCCGTCACAGCAGTAAATTTCAGCAGGCTTAAATCCTGTGCCAGGAAAGGGAGTTAATATGCTTACCCGTGAAAATATGCTCAATGGCGCATTTGTCAGAGCGCATGAAACGCTGCTCCCGGCACACATGCGCTGGGACGCTGAAAAAATACGGGCATCAATGTACTCCACTCTGGAGGAGCGCCCGATGGGCGCTCCTGTGTGGATATTTGCCTACGGGTCATTGATGTGGAATCCCGTGCTGGCGATTGAAGAAATGCAACGGGCCCGTCTGAAAGGATGGCAGCGCAGTTTCTGTATCCGGCTGATATCCGGACGAGCCACCCCTGATATCCCCGGCAGAATGTTATCTCTTGACGAGGGCGGAATAACCGACGGTATGGCGTTCAGACTGCCGGAATCGACCCTGATACATGAGCTGGAAATGGTCTGGACGCGAGAGATGATTACCGGCCTATACCGTCCGGTCTGGGTAGAAATTTCGCTCGGAAACGGTGAGGAAATTCAGGCGCTAGCTTTCGTATCAGACAGATTGCATCCGCATTATGAACAGGACAATCTTACTGCGACCGTGGCGTCGAGCATCGCATCTGCCCGTGGAGACATTGGCACGAATGCAGATTATGTATGGAAACTGCAGGCCACTCTGGGTGCGTTGGGAATACGGGATAATTACGTGAGTGAACTAGCCCTTGCTCTGTATGAGGCTCCCTGTAACGATAAACTTCATCAGCGAGGCGCTTCACTATGAGCCATCTGAGCCACCTGCGAACGTTTCTTGAGGCCTATCGCTCTGGCTCCTTTTCAAAGGCGGCAGAGCTACCGGGCATCACTCAGCCCGCGGCGTCACAGCATATCCAGTCTCTTGAGACTCTGGTTGGTAAGCGTCTGTTCATCAGGCAGGCCAGAGGCGTGACGGCAACCGAAGCTGCGGATGAGCTTGCTCGCTCCGTTTCACCCTTCATTGATGGTCTGGAAGAAAAACTATCGTCTTTCCGGTCAGGCCCTGTGCGTGGGGGAACAATTAATCTGGCAGGACCTCCGGATTTTATTCATTCCCGGCTTGGGGCTGTAATGGCTCCATTGATGAAGGAGGGGTATCGCCTACGCTTTCATACCGGCAATAAGCAACGTATTTATTCCCTTTTGCATGACGGGAGCGCCGATCTCGCTGTTACCGCCTCCATGCCTGATGACCGTCTGTACGGCTATGCACATCTTCTGACTGAACGCATGCTTCTTGTTCATGCTCCTGCCATGTCAGAGGTCATCGGATCAAAACCTGGTGCTGAAACGCTTGCCTCATTACCGCTGATTGCTTATGACGAAGAGTTGCCGCTGATTAGAGCGCTCTGGGCCACAATGTTTCAGAGAGCTCCTGAGATACAGGCTGCGTTTACCATTCCGGATTTACGTATTATCCGCGACCTGGTCTGCGACGGACATGGATGGACGGTGTTACCGGATTATCACTGTGAAAATGACCTGAAAAGCGGGCGTCTGATTTCAGTTACACCTGCAGATCTCGCCCCGACTAATCATCTTTATCTGGTCTGGAACAAAAGGACGGCTAATAACAGCCGAACCGCCTATGTCCGGGATTACATACTTAAAGCGTTTCCGCGTTGATGTATGAGGCGAATGATTGACGACGCGTATCATAAGTTACGTATGTCCGCTCCTGGCAGGGAGCAGACAGGCGTGCTGGACTAGAAGGTCTGCTTTGAGCGAGGAGCGGACTCTTTCGTGGTAATTCCAGCACTCATAATGCCGGATTAAAATTTATCAGTTGGTTTGAGACGCCTCAATTAACCTAACTTCAGACTTCAATCTCGGCATCATGGCTTCCAGTCCGTTTGGCAGCATTTTCCGGCCTTATACAGGGCTTCAAGTGGCATTTCCGGCTGGCTTTCCAGGAAGCCACATTTGCTAGTTCTTACGCCCTGTCGCCAGTTCCAGCGATGACAGGTGACGCCCGTGTCGTCACACCAGATTACCTCCCCAAGCCTCGGAGCTCTCCACGTATGGTTGACCCTCTTTCAGGTGTCAAACGGTTCACAGCCATCGGCAACAATGAGTCGTGGTGAACCACAATAGGCTTCCAGATTTTCATTACCATCAGGAATTGCATAGCGGAGACTCACTGCGTTATAAAGGTCTATCACAGGGTCAATTGTTGCCATAAAACCGTCGCGTATCACTCGTTTACCGGGAGTGACGTATCTGCCTGGGTCTCACAGAGTTATGTCTCCCTGTTCCGCATGCTGATTGACTTTATTTTCTGGTACAAGAAGCTCGCAACTGGGGGAATTGCTGCCGTTGTCCAGCTACAACTTCTTCAACCGTTCTTCGGGCTTGGTCTGTCAGCCACGCTTCTGCATGAGGCCATTAGCCCCCTCATGGTGTTCATTACGCTGGGTGTAATCCTCTGCGTTATGGGCACCCGTAAAGTTTCCCGGTAATCTTTTGTCTGCTAAGCGCTGGCAGACCAGACTCTTTTTGAATAAGGAACCACTATGTTTACTGGCCTGAGTGCATTTCCGCTGACCCCCCTGGATAACGGCGATATCGATGAAAGCCGATTCACATCTCTGATTGAAAATCTGGCTGACGCCGGAGTTGATTCAATTGGCGCTCTGGGATCTACTGGGAGCTATGCTTATCTGACCCGCGAACAACGTTTCGCTGCGACAAAGCTTGCCGTTAGTGCAGCAGGGGATATCCCGGTAATAACAAGCATTGGATCTGTTCGTACCGAGGATGTTATGAGTCTGGCGGAAGACGCACAGCGGGCAGGTGTCAGTGGAGTGTTGCTTGCCCCCGTAACCTATCAGCCACTTACCGATGCGGAGGTTTTCCGTCTATATCAGCGGGTGACAGCAGAGTTATCGGTCCCGCTTTGCATTTATGATAACGCGGCAACCACTGGATTCAATTTCAGCGATGACCTGCTGATAGCTCTGTCGCACCTTGACAACATAGGCTCCATCAAACTCGGGGAATTTCCTGCCGATCCGATTCAGGCTGGTCAGCGTGTTCAGCATCTGAAAAGCCAGATGGCAAAGGGGGTGACGCTAGGAATAAGTGGCGATGCTCAGGCGATTGCTGGCTTGTTAGCTGGTTGTGATACCTGGTACTCGGTACTAGGCGGGTTGTTCCCACATTATACGCTGGATCTTACCCGTACCGCTTTACGCGGGGATGACTCGGAGACCAGACAGATGAACATAGCACTTGAGCCATTGTGGACGTTCTACCGCCGCCACGGCAGCCTCCGGGTTATTGCCAGTGTCGCCGAGATTAAGGGAATCGTTCAGGCCCCCTGTCTGCCATTCCCCCTTCAGACGCTAACTGGAAAAGAACGAGCATCTCTCGAAGCTCTGATGGAACAATTTAGTTTCCTTGATCTTTCGAATGGACAGGGCCTACCTGTTATACCAGTTAGGCCAGAAAGCCATTAGATAATATTTAAATCATGAACGTCCGCTGTTGGCACACCGCGGACGTCGGTATGGAACAACCCAGCGCCCGTTAATATTAAGCGGAAAGATGAATTAGCGTGTCTCCCCGTTTCGTCATCCTCTTCGCGTTTTACTTAATCCTGCCTTTGTTGCTGTGCATACAGCGACGTGTTATCACTCGGTAAACTGCATTTCACGGGTTGCTATGGTGCAGAGAGTAATCCCTGAACACCGTTGTCTGCGGTTTATGAACCGATGATTCATATGGTTTTGACTGGTTCTAAACGCATGATGGTTGATGACAGAACGCTGCAACATGATCCAGCCCAGAACCGTTGAAATGTTACCTGGGCGGAGTGAAGTCATCGTAGCACGAGTGATATAACCGGCGACCTGTTGAAGCCATGGTACCATTACAGACTGTATCATCTACCTCACTACACACATCGGCCTGCCAGATACCGGTTCGGGGTGTATCTCCGTATCCACGCTGAATACGGTTCTCAGCAATCCAGGGTTCATCACCACTTCTGGTGTGCCTTGCGCCATAACATGTCCGTTCGCCATGACCACCAGATGGTCGCAGTACCGGCTGGCCTGATTAAGGTCGTGCAGCACGGCGACTACCGTTTTCCCCTGAGCCCGGAGTTCCCCCATTAGCCGCATCAGTTCCACCTGGTGATTGATATCGAGATAGGTGGTTGGCTCATCGAGTAGTACAACGGGCGTATCCTGCGCCAGGACCATCGCCAGAAATGCGCGCTGTCGCTGACCGCCAGAAAGATCAGTTAACCGTCGTTCGGCAAGATGTTGGATCCGCGTCTGGCTCATAGCATCATGGACCCGCGTATTGTCTTCAACGGAGAGACGCCCCCAGAGTGACAACCACGGGTTGCGACCGTACGAAACAAGCTCCTGGACGGTGATCCCCTCGGGAGTTAAATGGTGCTGGGGCAGCAGCGCCAGCCTGCGGGCTAGCTGGCGTGATGAGAGCGTATTGATGGCACTATCGCCGAGAAATACGCCACCGGACTGCGGTGTTAACAGTCGTGAAAAACAGTTTAACAACGTTGACTTCCCGCAGCCGTTAGGGCCGAGCAGGGCAGTTGTCTTCCCCGCTGGTAGGGCGAGTGAAACGCCATCAAGCACCTTGTTTGTTCCGTAACAGACCGTCAGATTTTCAGTTCGTAATGTCATTTATCGCATTCTCACAAGCAGCCAGACAAACCATGGTGCACCGATAATGGCGGTCAGCACGCCAGCCGGAAGCTCCAGCGGAGGATGAATAATTCGCGCCAGCAGGTCGGCAACCACCAGCAGCAACGCACCTGTCATGGCTGAAACGGGCAGCAGCCAGCGGTGACGTCCACCGGTAATGCTGCGCACCATGTGCGGCACCACAAGACCAATAAAGCTAATTGGGCCGCAGACGGCCACGCCGGTCGATGTCATGGCTACGGCCAGTAGCAAAGCCTGGATCCGAATACGCGGCACCGACACACCGAGCGTGGCGGCGCGCGCATCGCCCAATGCCAGGAGGTCGAGATCGCGGCAAAAACGCAGACTCAGCGGCAGAAACAAAATCAGCAGTGGGGCGGCTATTTTCACAAAGCTCCAGTCACGGCCCCATAAGCTGCCGGTCAGCCACAGCAGGGCGCTGTTCACATCCTGCGGGTGCGAGAGCATCAGATAATCCGTCAGGCTGGCCCAGCAGGCAGAGAGCGCAACACCCGTGAGCGCCAGCTTCATCGGCTGGCTGGTGTTCGCCAGTATTCTCAGCAGGATCAGGCCCGCCATGCCACCGGCAAAGGCCAGCAGCGGCAGAGCAATCACCGGTAGTGACGGTAAAAGAAGCAGTGCGCCTATAGAGGCAAGACTGGCGGCATGGTTTACGCCGAGGATATCCGGTGATGCCAAAGGGTTACGCACGATCCCTTGCACCAGCACGCCTGCCACCGCGAGGGCTGCACCGACAAGCAGCGCCAGTAGCAGTCGCGGCAGGCGGTACGCCGTTAATACGTAATGATATTCGCGCCCGGTCTGCCAGTCGCTCAGCAGAGCACGCCAGGGAATGGCGATCACCCCCATTTGTAGTGACAAAGCCGAAAGTCCTGCCAGCGCGAGGGCGATGAAAATGACGAACGCAATTTTCATCCACGCCTCCTGACCAGCCAGACAAAACAGGGTGCACCAATCAGCGCCACTACTGCCCCCGCGGGCAATTCGCCAGGGAAGGCCAGCGCTCGGGCCATAACATCAGCCAGCAGCAGCAGTGTGGCGCCCATAAGCATGCTCATCGGCAGGACCTTGCGCTGATCGAATCCCACCCAGAAGCGAGCCAGATGCGGCATCAGCAGACCGATAAACGCCACCGGACCTGCCACGCTGACGCAGGTACCGACCAGAAGCAGCACCAGAATATTGATGATCAAACGGAGCTTCGGCAGATTCACCCCCAGCGTGCGGGCGGTGCTGTCACTGACGTTAAGCAGGTTCAGTTGATTAGCCAGCAGCAATACCACCGGTACAGCAACCACTACCATTGGGAAAAGCTGCCAGAACTCCTGCCAACGAGCGTGGGATACGCCTCCCGCAAGCCAGTAAAAAATGCCGTAGGCGTGATCTTCCGTCAGCAGCAGAGTGATGCGGGTAAGGGCCATGCAGAAAGCCGAGAACGCGATGCCCGCGAGGATCAGTTTGTTTCTGTCCTGGGTGTGGCGAAATCCACCACCTGCGGTCATCACCATCAGCCAGCTTACGCCGCCACCGCAGGCGGCGATAAAGGCGATGGAGTAACCCGTAACGGGCGCAGGGCTGATAGCGCTGGTAAGCGCCATCGCCAGCGCTGCGCCACTGTTAATACCGAGTAGTGAAGGGGAGGCCATTGCATTATGCGTCAGGGTCTGCAGCAGCGTCCCCGCCAGAGCCAGGCTTGCGCCGATCAAAATGGCGACCAGGCTTCTCGGCAAACGAAGGTTTTGCACCAGCGCTTGTGGAAGCGTCGGCGTATGGCCTGGCAGCAGGGCGTGAATGGCATCAACGCCAGAAACAGGAATGGCCGAGTAGCAAAACAGACTCAGCCAGAAGATAGCGATAAGCGCGACAAGGGGAAGCCCCCACTGTAGCGCTGGATGTTTGAAAACTGTCATTTCACATCGGATAAAGGCTGGTGGTGAAAGATTTTTACCGTGTCGCTGGCAATGCGTTCGGCTGCGAAAATGCCGCGCATCCGCGCCCAGGCGTTACTGTCGACCGACGCCGTCTGCTGCTTCTGCGCCGCAGTTAACATCTGCCACAGCGGGTCTTGTTGCCAGCGTTTCACGATGCTCTCTTCACGATAGTGCGCGACCAGCAGCCATGCCGGATTGAGCGCCAGCAGCTGTTCCAGACCGATGGAAGGCATAGACGAACCCGCCATAGCCGCAGGCACCGTCAGCCCCAGAGAGGTCAGGACGCCCCCGGTCCAGGTCTCCTGCGTGTGCAGGTTGAACTGCTGCTCTCGGGACGTACCAAACACCACCATCGTGTCTTTTGGCAGTTGGCTGGCCCACTCTGACATCTGTTGTTGGTGTTGCGCCAGGCGTGACTGCATCTGTGCCTTTTTACCCACGATTTCACCGATGATGGCCGCAGACTGAAGATTTTCAGCGTAGGTTTCATTGCGGGACTTGAGCAGCAGCACCGGTGCGATTTGCTGTAAGGCGCTGTAAATACCCGCATGGCGGCTGCTGTCGGCAATGATCAGATCCGGTTTCAGCGCGCTGATGGCTTCTAAACTCGGCTGCGCACGCGTGCCGACAGACTGCCAGGGTTTCAGATGGGTACGAACCTCTGGAAGAATACGCATGGCATCGTTATCGTCGGCAATGCCGACCGGACTGACATCGACAGCAGCCAGTGCGTCCGCGAACGACAGTTCCAGCACCACTATCCGCTGTGGCGTTTTATCAAGCGTAAAGGTGCCATGTTCGTCATGAACCGTGGCGGCAAAAGCATGGCCGGTGAGCAGCAGAGCGGCGAATAGCGTGCGTAATGGTGTGAACATGTAAATTGCCTGCGTCGGGTGGCGTTTCGTTTGCCCGACCTACAAAACAGCATGCAGGCCGGGTAAACGGGGTTTAGAACTTCAACGAACCCTGCATATACAGCGTGCGCGGCTGACCTGCGTAGATGCCTTTGTTGTTGTCGTCGTAAGAGCGGGTGAAATACTCTTGGTCGAAGATATTTTTCACACCGAACGCCAGGTTCAGGTCTGCCATCTGCGGGCCGAAGTCATAGGCTACGCGTGCGCCCCAGAGCATAAAGCCAGGGATGCGACCGGTACTACCGTCAGCGCTCTCTTTAACGGTGTTGGCGTTATCCGCAAACTGGCTGGACTGGAAATCGCTATTTAGGTTGAAGGTCCAGTTGCCCGGCTTATAGTCCACGCCCAACGTGCCTTTGTGTTTTGGTGAGAAGGGCACCTGATTGCCATAGGTATCGCCTTTCTCGCGAATCTCAGCGTTCACATACGCATAGCTTGCGTAGACTGAAACGTTGTCGAGCATTGGCGTCAATGTGCCAAGATCATAGCGAGTCTGAGTTTCCAGTCCGGTATGGCGCGTTTTACCGCGTGCGGTAACGGTGTCGTTGGTTTGGTTGGAATCGTACTGATTATTAAAGTTAATCAGGAACAGCCCCATTTCCGCCGTCAGCGCGCCATCGTCGTATCGGGTTCCGAGCTCCCAGGTTCGCGCTTTTTCCGGTTCCACATTGCCGCTTTGCACAGCCTTGCCAATTTGGCTGTACTGTACGGTGCCGAATGAGCCTTCAGTGTTTGCATAAAGATTCCAGCTATCAGTCAGGTGATAAAGTACGTTTAGCGCCGGAAGTGGGGCGTTGTAGCTTACTTCCTCATGTGAGCCTTTGATGGCGTTGTTCTGGTATGACTCGATATGTTCAAAACGCATACCCGGTGTGATAGTCCAGTTGCCAATGTCGATTTTGTCATCCAGATACCAGGCGTGCGCTTCGGTGCCGGAACGAGTGTCGCGATCGTAAGGGCTGGCGCTGGACGGCAGTTGTCCGCTGCTGGTGGTCGTGTAGTAACGCATTTCATGCGTCGACTCGCTCACATAGCGGTATCCCACGCCCACTTCGTGCGCAGAAGGACCCACCATAAAGCTCTGACTGTAGCGTGGTTCAATGCCGCGTACCCAGTAGTTACGCGGTGAAAGGGTGAGGCGTTTTCCCTGTTCCAGGTAGCCGCTGCGCAGAGTTTCAGTGTAGAAGCCCTGAATATTGAATTTATGCTGGCTGTCCGGCTGGAACTGGTAGCCGAGGCTCGCCAGTTTGCGGCGCCCCCAGAAGCGATCGTAAGGGCGCGTGGATTGCCAGCGGTCGGCGTCGTAATCCGCGCGAGACAGGCCGCCGGGCATGTCAGCTTCACCGTCGTAGTATTGCAACAGGCTGTTGAAGGTATGCACTTCGTTTGGCGCATATTTGCTTTTCAGCATCAGGTCGTCGATGCGGGTCGCGCTGTGTTCGCGCCAGTCGCTTCCACGTGTGCCGGAGTAAAGCAGGGCGGTACCAAAACCGTTATCCGCCGTGCCGCCCACTATCAGGTTGTGCGTTTCTTTTGGGTTATTTTGTGAAGATGTTGGGCTGAGCTGGCCTTCCACGCCGGCTTCCATGCCGAAGTCTTGCGGAATAGCGCGGGTAACAAAGTTCACCACCCCGCCCACGCTTTGTGGCCCGTAACGCACCGCGCCACCGCCGCGAACCACGTCGATGGCGTCCATATTTCCGAGTGAGACAGGCGCCAGTGAAAGCTGCGGCTGGCCGTAAGGAGCAAACGGTACGGGAATACCGTCCATCAGCACCGTTGAACGGCTGGCCAGGCGCGGATTCAGGCCGCGAATACCAAAGTTCATCGCCAGATCGTGGCTACCGGTGCCGTTGTTTTCTGGGGCGGTAACGCCAGGAATGCGGTTCAGTACCTCGCGCATGGATGTTGCGCCGGTTTTGGCGAAATCCTCACGGCGGATAACGTCACGTGCGCCAGCATGTTCGAAAACGTCGTTTTCGCGCGCATCCCCCAGCCAGTCGCCCACCACGGTCAGGGCATCTTCTTGCGGTGTTGGTGCGGGCTCCAGCGTCCAGCTGTTATTACCCAGCGGTTTCACCTGCAGGCCACTACCGTTCAGCAGGTGTTGCAGGCCGGTTTCGACGTCGTAGTCACCGTGAAGACCGTTACTCTGTTTGCCGCGCGTCAGGCTGGCGTCAACCGACAGGGTAATTCCGCTGAGCGCGGCATACTGATTAAGGGCTTTGTCGAGCGAACCCGGTGCAATATCAACCTGCGCTGCGAAGGCGGATAACGACAGCCCGGCCAGCGGTAGCAGGCTCAGGCGAACGGCGTTAACCAAAGGTGTTGTTTTGCGAAAAACGCGTAAAGGCGTCATACCTTCTCCATCATCATTTTTGTTGTGTTCATCTATGAGTCGAATGAGAAGGGGAAAAAGGACAATAGAAATGAGAATTATTTTGCTTACAATGCGGAAATATTTACCCAGTATCGTGTAACTGACTGAATTTTCACTGGAAGAGTCTTGGCAATAACATCCAGGATTGCATCAGTATTTTTCAGCGGGAAAGTGCCACTCAGGCGTAACCCGGCCACAGCCGGATCGCAGCGCAGCACGCCGTTGCGATAACGGCTCAGCGTGGCAATCACTTCACCCAAAGGTTTATCGCTGAAGCTCAGAATGCCCTGCGTCCAGGTGGCGCTTTCATCATCCGCTGAGGCTATTGCACCAAATTCAGACGCGCTAAACTGCAGGCTCTCGCCAGCGCTGACGATGCGTTTTTCCTGCGGACGATTTGCCAGTAAGACTTCAACAGCGTGTTGTTGAACGACAACGCGTGTGACGTTGTCCTGCTGGTAGACGGTAAATTCTGTGCCTAATGCGGTGAGCTGGCCCTGGCGGGTCACAACGCGGAAAGGTCTCTGCTGCGCGTCTTTTGCGGTGGTAATAGCAATTTCGCCGTACCAGAGATGGACAGCGCGTTGACGCGTATCAAAACGAACGTCCGCGGCGCTTTGTGTGTTGAGCGTCAGCAGCGAGCCATCTTCCAGCCGCTGATGGCTGACCGCGCCTTTGGCGGTGCGGTAATCCGCGCGCAGACCTTCACCGGCTTCAGATTGCCAGAGCTGCCAGCCGCCGCCTACGCCAAGTAGCAGCAGTAGCCCTTTCATAACATGGCGACGGGTAAGGCGCGTATCGTGCAGCGCCCGGCTGGCGACATCGCCCGGTACGCGGCTGAGCTGGCTGCGCAGGTTTTCAACCTGTTGCCAGGCCCACTGATGATCTTTGTCCTCTTCGTACCATTGTTGCCAGCGCGCTTCTTGCTGTGGGCTGACACGCTCGCCGCTCAATACAGCATACCAGTGCGATGCCGAGCGCAATGCCTGGCGGCGAGAATCAGTGATAGAAGCGTTCACAGGCCGTGATCCAGACGAAACAGCAGACAATGTTCGATAGCCTTTGCCATATACTTTTTCACCGAGCTGACGGAGATACCGAGCTTCAGCGCGATCTCGCTGTATGTCAGACCATCCAGTTGCGAAAGCAGAAACGCTTCTCGTGTTTTTCCGTTCAGCCCGTCAAGCATGCTGTCGATGAGTTGCAGGGTTTCGAGCTGGCTCTCGCGTTCCTCGGGGGAAGGCGCGAGCGCCTCCGGCATAAGCGCCAACATCTCCAGATAGGCTTTTTCCAGCGCGTTTCGGCGAAACAGGTCGACCATCACCCGTTTGGCGAGAGTGCACAGAAAGGAGCGCGGATCGCGGATCGTCGAGAGCGAGTCGCTGCCCATTACCCGTAGAAAAGTGTCCTGGGCAATGTCATCTGCATCAAAGGCGGACTGGAGTTTGCGCGTCAGCCAGCTTTTCAACCAGCCGTGATGTGCGCCATAAAGCGACTCGAGCGTAAAGGAAGCAGTGGTAGTGGCGTGGTCAGACATGTGGAATGTATCAAAAGTTAATTATCACGCGTTTATAGTAATATGAGAATGGTTATCATTACAATTATAAATATAATTGTATTACGTTGAACTTCTTAATGCTTTGTTATTTATAAAAATGTTATGAGGTGGATATCGGATGGGGAAGGGGGAGTCTGCTTTTGGCATGTGACGGTTGGAATGACATCTGACCATGTCTGCTGTGAGCATGGAGCAGACGAATGCTTTAAAGCATGCTGAACTCTTTAAAAGTAAACCGTTTTTGGGAGGACACCGAGAGCAGAGCAGCTGTTACTTTTCGGGAAAAGGTGAGTTGCAGATCAGGAAATGCTCAATCGAGTCGATTAAACCGGGAGCTAAGGGGAGCGCTGGTTCAGCGTATGTCGCGATATTCGCTTTGCGATCGTCCGAAGTCACCTCTTTCATAACATGGTTCATATTGGGCAGTATAACCAGGGACGCTTGAGGATTCGCGGCCTTAAGCAGTCTTGCATCCGTTTCTTCCACCTGGAGATCGCGTTGCCCTTGTAGCACTAATACGGGTTTGGAAATACTCGAAATGAGATGACCAGGATTATATGAAAACGCATTGATCAAAAAACCCTGAACAGCAGGATTAAAGATACTTTGCAGTGCTGGGTGAATATTCGTAATATCGACTCGCCGCCGATGCTCCAGAGCATCAATTATCGGCAGTGCCTGCTTTAATAGAATTTCATTTTCCGGATTAGCGTTAAGTTGCCCCCTCAACACCTCGCCCATCGGCCTCCCGGGCGTTGCGATAAGAATCACACCGCACACATTCTCTTCTTGAGCCGAGGCAAGTGCGACTACGCCCCCTTCACTGTGCCCTAAAACCCAAATACAGGGGGTGTGCATGTGACGTCTAAGCACGTCTACCCAGGATCGAACGTCGTCAACATAGTCAGCAATCGTCACCGCATTGGCATCCTCTACGGCCATTGCGCTAGCGAACATTCCACGTTTGTCGATACGAAGCGTCGCAAAGCCTTTGGCAGCAAGGCCTTCAGCAAGAAGTCGGTAAGGCGATGCATTCACACCAAGCGGGTTGTTTCCATCCCGATCGGTTGGCCCGGAGCCAGGAATGATAAGAACAACGGCTGTTGGTTTTGAATTCGGGGTGAGTAACGTGCCTTTCAAAGGACCTTTTGGCCCTGCGGCATCCAGGACAGTTTCGGAAAAGGTCACCGGTACTGCCGCCAGACTCACAAATGGGCAAGCGCCCAAAAGGGCAATTGAGGCGGCAATATTCATTGGAGATGTTCCTGTAAAATTCAGCGTACCCGTCAATTTATATTATAAATTTGGCCTGCTCTCCATGGATTAATATATCAGCGGCGATAGAAAAGTCCTCTGCTGGCACAGAGCGGAGGTACTGGGTGAGTTTAAAGTCTGCAGTGAGCGAAGAGCGGACATCTCAACTCATTGGTGTTCCTGTCTATTGATATGGAAGCCCGGAACGGCAAGTGTCTGGAACAAATACCTGCGGCTATTATGAATGAAGTGTTGGCCAGACTAAGTTGAGGTTTTGATATGCGCAATGAGCAATGGCATAAAAGCAAAAAGCCTGCTTAGTTTCCTAAGCAGGCTTCTTAAATATGGCTCCTCTGACTGGACTCGAACCAGTGACATACGGATTAACAGTCCGCCGTTCTACCGACTGAACTACAGAGGAATCGTTTGAACGAGGCGCATATTAGCGAGGGTGGTGAGGCTTGTCAAAGGGGTAAATACATTTGTGTGTTCGTTTGCTGACAAAATCAGCAAAGCGGCGATCTTTCCGTCTTTTTATGCTTTTGCCCCATTCTGGTGCGTGTCTACCTCTTCCAGGGCAGACTGAATGAGATACTTAGGTGTGCAGAATGATCTTTCTCCGCTTTTACTCCTGACTTTACGCGGCTTTAACCGTAAAACACCGTTTTAGACGAAAGTGGCAAGCATCTTGCAGTCCTGAATTTAATGACTGCCAGCACGGGTTCTGGTATTCCGACAGGAGGCAAAATGAACTTCAGACGACTGAAATATTTCGTGAAAATCGTCGATATTGGTAGCCTGACCCAGGCAGCGGAAGTGTTGCACATTGCGCAACCCGCGCTGAGCCAGCAGGTCGCTACGCTGGAAGGTGAGCTGGATCAGCAATTGCTGATTCGTACCAAGCGTGGCGTCACGCCGACGGAAGCAGGAAAAGTGCTATATACCCACGCCCGGACGATTTTACGTCAGTGCGAACAGGCGCAACTTGCGGTTAATAACGTGGGCCAGACCTTGAGTGGACAGGTCTCTATCGGCCTTGCGCCGGGGACAGTCGCGTCATCCATTACCATGCCGTTATTACAGACGCTACGTGCCGAACTGCCTGATGTGCTGGTCTATTTGCATGAAAACAGTGGGGCAGTGCTGAATGACAAGCTGCTCAGCGGGCAATTAGATATGGCAGTGCTCTATGAGCGTTCACCTGTGGCGGGCATCAGCAGTCAACCGTTGCTTAAAGAGGATCTCTACCTGGTCGGCACGCGTGAGTGTCCTGGCCAAAGCGTCGATTTAGCCGCGGTGGCGCAGATGAATTTGTTCTTGCCACGGGATTACAGCGCGGTTCGCCTGCGCGTGGATGAAGCTTTTTCGCTACGTCGCTTAACGGCTAAAGTGATTGGCGAAATTGAGTCTATCTCCACCCTAACGGCCGCCATTGCCAGTGGTATGGGTGTCACAGTGTTGCCTGAGTCGGCCGCCCGTTCATTATGCAATGCGGCTAACGGCTGGATGGCACGCATCACAACACCATCGATGAATCTGCCATTATCGTTGAACGTATCAGCCAGAGGGAGCTTATCGCCCCAGGCGCAGGCCGTGAAGGAGATCCTGTTGTCGCTGGTCAGCCGTCCGGCGCTGGAAAATCGCGAGCTGCAGCTGGTCAGCTAAACCTTATTCCCACAAGGAATAAGATGCAGGTTTTTATTATTTGTTATGCCGGGCATCAGACTTTAACAATAGCGTAATGTCTGATGTGCCCGGAGCGAAATGTGAATTTCCAGCAACTTAAAATAATCCGCGAGGCGGCCCGTCAGGATTACAACCTGACAGAGGTCGCGAATATACTGTACACCTCGCAGTCGGGCGTCAGCCGACACATTCGTGAACTTGAAGATGAACTTGGCATCGAGATTTTTATCCGTCGCGGTAAACGCCTGTTGGGCATGACCGAACCGGGTAAAGCCTTGCTGATTATTGCCGAGCGTATTCTGAATGAGGCCAGTAATGTTCGTCGACTGGCGGATCTGTTTACCAATGACACGTCCGGCGTTCTGACGATTGCCACCACGCATACCCAGGCACGCTATAGCTTGCCTGCGGTGATAAAAGCCTTTCGTGAGCTGTTCCCTGAGGTGCGTCTGGAACTTATTCAGGGTACGCCACAGGAGATTGATGTCCTGCTACAAAATGGCGGGGCAGATATCGGAATTGCCAGTGAGCGGCTGAGCAGCGATCCATTGTTGGTGGCTTTTCCCTGGTTTCGTTGGCATCACAGCCTGCTTGTTCCTCACGACCATCCATTAGTGAAAGCTTCTCCACTCACGCTGGAGTCTATCGCTCACTGGCCGTTAATTACCTATCGTCAGGGGATTACAGGGCGTTCCCGCATTGATGAAGCATTTGCTCGCAAAGGGCTGATACCGGATATTATTCTCAGCGCCCAGGACTCGGATGTGATTAAAACTTACGTGTCGCTGGGGTTGGGGATTGGGCTGGTGGCAGAGCAATCCAGCGGCGAGCAGGAAGAGGGGACCTTAACCCGTCTTGATACCCGGCATTTGTTTGATGCAAATACCGTTTGGCTAGGGCTTAAACGCGGACAGCTGCAGCGCAACTACGTCTGGCGATTCATCGAGCTATGCAATGCAGGGTTATCCGTCGATGAAATTAAGCGCCAGGCGATGGAGCCAGATGAGGCGGTGATTGATTATCAGATTTAACTACAAAAGCCCGTGAGTAAACGGGCTTCCCTGACGTCGCTGAATGGCGGGTAGAAAGCTGCGTTACCTCAAAGTCTCCAGCCTCAGATCCTGCGTCGGTACCCGCGACAATATCGAACAAGACACCGCCCGTCCCGAATCCGCATAAATAAACTGAAATCCATTCTTCACCGAAAGAACATCTCGATTGGTAAACATATAGAATTTATTACTCTGACTACGCCGGGCAACGTAGCGTGACTTTCTCACCGGCTATTGTACTCAGTGGAATTACTAATAAAGCGGTTAGCGCTGCTTTCAGCAGTATCGGCATGGGCAAGTATGGGTCTCATTTTGATGTCGTTGCACGATAAGATACTTAACCATGACGTTAACGAATTGGATCATAGAGACATTTTGCATATGCAGACGGACATTCTCCCGTCGTCAGTATGGAAAAGCCTGGATGTGGAGTGAAGCGCTTTACCCGGCAAATGGGATCGCAGAAAAGCAAAAAGCCTGCTTAGTTTCCTGAGCAGGCTTCTTAAATATGGCTCCTCTGACTGGACTCGAACCAGTGACATACGGATTAACAGTCCGCCGTTCTACCGACTGAACTACAGAGGAATCGTTTGAACGAGGCGAATATTAGCGATGCCGCTCAGCGTTGTCAAAGCCTGAATAGATAAATGCGATCGTTTGCTGAAATATTCCCCATTTCGCCGCTTATTCAGACGCAACCGGTTGTTTTATGCACTTTTCGCGTTCGGGGCGCGGGTATTTCCACAGCCAGCGTCCGGTGACCATACGCCAGTAAAATAACGCGGCGCGTACGGCCCAGTCGAAGAACATACCTAACCAAACGCCGACAACGCCCCATCCTAATACGATACCCAGGGTGTAACCCGCGACTACGCGGCAGCCCCACATGCCCAGCATCGATACCCACATAGCAAAACGTGCATCTCGCGCACCTTTAAAGCCTGCTGGTAACACCCAGGATGCAGCCCATATCGGCATAAATGCTGCGTTGAGCCAAATCAGGATGACTATGACCTCTTTTACATCCTGATCGTGGGTATAAAACGAGGCCATCACCCCGGCGAAAGGAGCGGTTAGCCAGGCAATTGCCGTCAGGCCGATCGTCGACAGCCAGAATACATGCCGCAGCTGGATTTCAGCCTGGGCAATCTGACCATTTCCCAGACGCCTGCCGGTAATGATTGTCGACGCGGAACCTAAAGCATTCCCCGGTAAGTTGATAAGCGCGGCGATAGAAAATGCAATAAAATTCCCGGCGATAACGCTGGTTCCCATGCCTGAAACAAACATCTGCGTCAAAAGTTTACCGCCATTGAACAGCACTGACTCGATACTTGCCGGAATGCCGATCCCCATCACCTCCCAGATAATGGCGAGATTGAGTGGCTTAAAATAGCTTTTGAAGGGAATTCGCAGCGCGGGGTTAAAACCAATCATCAGTACCCAGATGATGGCAATCGCCCCGATGTAGCGCGAAATGGTCAGTCCCAGGCCTGCTCCCACAAATCCCAGACCTTGCCAGGAAAAGATCCCGTAAATCAGGATGCTACTGATGATGATATTCAGGATGTTCATGCCGCCGTTAATCAACAACGGTATTTTTGTATTTCCGGCTCCACGTAGTGCGCCACTGCCGATCAGCGCAATGGCTGCCGCCGGGTAGCTGAGCACCGTCAGCTCCAGATAGGTGAGTGCCAAAGCTTTAACGTCTGGCGTTGCTTCACCTGCGACAACGTCAATAATCTGTTGACCAAAATAGTGAATGACAGCTGCCAGAACGGTAGCAAAAATTGTCATGATCACCAGTGATTGTCTGGCCGCGGCTCTGGCCCGTCGACGATCTCGTTTCCCGAGGCTAAATGCTACAACCACGGTGGTGCCCAGATCGATGGCGGCGAAAAATGCCATGATGACCATATTAAAGCTGTCGGCGAGTCCGACACCGGCCATCGCTTCTTTTCCCAACCAGCTGACCAGGAAGGTACTCAGAACACCCATCAATAGCACACAGGTGTTTTCCAGAAAAATGGGGACAGCCAGCGGAGTGATTTCGCGCCAAAAGAGAACCTTATAACTCTTGCGTTTGGCATACCAGGGCGTGCGGGAAGCGACCTGGCGTAAGGCAGCGGAGACGTTCAAAGTGGACCTTAACGAAGAAAGTTGAAACCTCATTTCAAATGATGAGGGAGAATCAAAAAAGCTGCAAAGTTTTTTCTATTTAAAATGTCTGTAAATGCAACAAACTGTCGAGAGAAGCATCAATTGATTCGCATTCGAGGAAATGGGGTTTGACAAAATTTTTTTCGCCGCTAAGATAAGCCTCCACAACGATTCCTCTGTAGTTCAGTCGGTAGAACGGCGGACTGTTAATCCGTATGTCACTGGTTCGAGTCCAGTCAGAGGAGCCATATTTAAGAAGCCTGCTTAGGAAACTAAGCAGGCTTTTTGCTTTTTGTTTCAAGCCTGATCGAGCGAACCTACACCGGAATCTTACGCCGGGAAATCCCCATGCTGACGCGCAACCAACGTCAGAATGGAATACAGCGCCACCGCCTGCTGGTGCTGATTAAAGATCTCCACCGACCACTCCACCACGCCGGTCGCTTTTTCTTCGGCATTGCGCTGACGTTTCACTGTTTTGCGTTTGCAGGTTAAACGTACCTGGATAGTGTCGCCCGGCTTAACCGGCTCGATAAAGCGCAGATTTTCCATGCCATAGTTGGCAATCACCGGACCGACGCCCGCGTCAACAAACAGACCGGCTGCGGCGGAAATCAGGAAGTAACCGTGCACCACGCGCTCGCCGAAAATGGAATCGGCTGCTGCAATCTTGTCCATATGGGCGTAGAAGTGGTCACCGCTGAGGCAGGCAAAGTTAACGATATCCGCTTCGGTCAGTGTACGACGTGGCGTCAGCAGGCTGTCGCCCGGCTGGATCTCTTCGAAGTATTTACGAAACGGGTGAATACGATCTTCCTCTACCCGAGCGCCACGCACCCACTGTTGGCTTACCGCCGCGAGCATGGTTGGGCTGCCCTGAATGGCGGTGCGTTGCATGTAGTGTTTCACCGCACGCAGACCGCCCAGCTCTTCACCGCCGCCTGCACGTCCAGGCCCGCCGTGGACCAGCTGTGGCAGCGGAGAGCCGTGACCGGTCGATTCCGCCGAGGACTCTTCGTTCAGCACCTGAATACGCCCGTGGGCGCGGGCCGCACCGAGGATAAACTCTCGCGCCAGTTCGCCGCTCGCCGTCACCAGCGTTCCTGCCAGACTGCCTTCACCGGCGCGCGCCAGCGTCATGGCATGCCCGGTATTTTGATACGGCATCAGCGTGGCGACCGGACCAAAGGCTTCAATTGCATGTACCGCGGCAATTTCATCCGGCTGCGGACAAAACAGCAGCGTTGGCGGGAAGAAAGCCCCAGCCGTGCTCAGATCTGCTTTTCCGCCCAGCAGCACCTCACACCCGGCTTCAACCAGACGATTCACATTATCCTGCACGTCCTGACGCTGATCATTATTCACCAGCGACCCCATCTTCACGCCTTCCTGCGCCGGATCGCCCACTACCACTTTTTGCAGACGGGTAATCAGCGCCTCGCTGACTGCTTTCACCTGCGCCTGTGGCACGATAATGCGGCGTATAGCGGTACATTTCTGCCCGGCTTTGGTCGTCATCTCGCGTACGACTTCACGTACAAACAATGCAAACTCAGGCTGTTCTGGGGTGACGTCATCACCAAGCACACAGCAGTTGAGTGAATCCGCTTCCATGGTGAATGGAACCGATTTAGCCACCAGGTTGGGGTGCACGCGCAACTGCTGCCCGGTATGAGCAGAACCGGTAAAAGTCACCACATCCTGGCTGTCGAGGTGATCGAGCAGGTCACCCGCGCCGCCACAGATAAGGCTAATTGCGCCGTTCGGTACCAGGCCACTGTCGATAATCGCTTTCACCATTGCCTGAGTGAGCTGCGCGGTGGCGGTTGCAGGTTTGATAATGGCTGGCATCCCGGCAAGCCAGGTTGGCGCCAGCTTCTCCAGCATACCCCAGCAGGGGAAGTTAAAGGCGTTGATATGCACCGCAACACCGGATTTGGAGGTCAGCACGTGGCGTGCGGCAAAACCGCCCTGTTTGGACAGCGGGATCAGTTCGTCTTCCGGCCACAGCGTATCGTCCGGCAGCTCGCGGCCACCGAGACTGGCATAAGTGAAAAGCGTGCCAATGCCGCCTTCGATATCGACCCAGCTGTCACCGCGCGTTGCTCCGGTTTGCGCAGATATGGCATAGAAATCGGCTTTCAGTTCCATTAAATGCTTCGCCACCGCTTTTAGCATCGCGCTGCGCTCAATAAAACTCATTGCCTGTAACGCTTTGCCGCCGTGCTCAATAGCAAAGCGGCGCGCCTGCGCCATATCCAGTCCAACGCTTGTCACTTCCCAAAGCGCTTCACCGGTAAGGGCGTGGTGGATGGTGCGGGTGCGGCCCCGGCCTGTCTGCCAGGCACCGGATAAATAACTGGCTAACTGCTGCATCGTTAATCTCCAGATGTGTTCCGTAATATCTCTTTAAATAGTTCTTTTATGAATCACAAAATGCAAGCGAGATTTTAATAATTTATTAACAATGAGATCGCGAACACTTTACCTTCATTGGTTATCTATCTGTTATTAATGGATAAACAAAAACCATTTGCGACAAGTATCGCAAAACCAGCAAACAAAATTTGTGGTTTTATTTAACCAAGATGTAACTTTTATAAAACAAAGTGATTTAAAAATATTGATTTGTTGAAATTATCGGAATCATAAGGTGATGACATGACAGAAGAACAACGCTTTGACCAGCTCATCGCGCAGGAAACGGCCATCGAGCCGCAGGACTGGATGCCGGACGCATACCGTAAGACGCTGATCCGCCAGATTGGCCAGCATGCGCACTCGGAAATTGTCGGCATGTTGCCGGAAGGCAACTGGATAACCCGCGCACCCACGCTGCGGCGTAAGGCCATTCTGCTGGCAAAAGTACAGGACGAGGCCGGACACGGACTGTACCTCTACAGCGCGGCGGAAACACTGGGCTGCGCGCGTGAAGATCTGTACCAGAAGATGCTCGACGGCCAGATGAAATACTCCTCCATTTTCAACTACCCAACTCTGAGCTGGGCGGATATCGGTGTGATCGGCTGGCTTGTCGATGGCGCGGCGATTGTTAACCAGGTGGCGCTGTGTCGTACCTCCTACGGCCCGTATGCCAGGGCGATGGTCAAAATCTGCAAAGAAGAGAGCTTCCATCAGCGTCAGGGCTTCGAAGCGTGTATGGCGCTGGCTACCGGTAGCGAGGAACAGCGTCAGATGCTGCAGGACGCCATCAACCGTTTCTGGTGGCCTGCGCTGATGATGTTTGGCCCGAACGACGACAACTCACCGAACAGCGCCCGCAGCATGGCGTGGAAAATCAAACTGCACTCCAACGACGAACTGCGTCAGCGCTTTGTTGATAACACGGTCCCGCAGGTAGAAATCCTCGGTATGACCGTGCCGGACGCCGACCTACAGCTTGATGAAGCGACGGGGAAATATCGATTCGGCGAGATCGACTGGCAGGAATTTAATGAGGTCATCAACGGTCGTGGTGTCTGCAACCACGAACGTCTGGGCGCAAAGCGTAAGGCCTGGGAAGAAGGGGCATGGGTGCGCGAGGCCGCACTGGCGCACGCCGAAAAGCAACAGGCCCGCGACGCGGCGTAAGGAGAGAGTCATGAGCAAAACATACTGGCCGTTATACGAAGTTTTTGTCCGCAGCAAACAGGGGTTATCGCACCGTCACGTTGGCAGTCTGCATGCCGCCGATGACCAGATGGCGCTGGAAAATGCCCGCGATGCCTATACTCGCCGCAGCGAAGGCTGCTCCCTCTGGGTGGTGAAAGCCAGCGAAATTGTTGCGTCACAGCCGGAGGAACGCGGTGAATTTTTCGACCCGGCGGAGAGCAAAGTCTATCGCCATCCCACGTTCTACACCGTGCCGGACGGCATGGAACATATGTGAGGCAACGATGAATAACCTGAATCCCGTTGCAACCTATGCCCTGCGTCTGGGCGATAACGGCCTGGTGCTGGCTCAGCGTCTGGGTGCCTGGTGCGGCCATGCGCCGGAGCTGGAGATTGATCTGGCGCTGGCTAATATCGGCCTCGACCTGCTGGGGCAGGCGCGCAACTTCCTCAGCTACGCAGCCGAACTGGCGGGTAGCGGCGACGAAGACACGCTGGCTTTTGGTCGTGATGAGCGTCAGTTCCGCAACCTGTTGCTGGTAGAACAACCTAACGGCAACTTTGCCGACACGATCGCTCGCCAGTTCTTTATCGACGTCTGGCACGTGGCGTTGTTCACTCGTTTGGTTAACAGCCGCGATAAGCAGATTGCGGCTATCGCTGCCAAAGGACTGAAAGAGGTGCGTTATCACCAGCGCTTCAGCCGCGGCTGGCTGGAGCGACTGGGGAATGGTACTGACTACTCCGCGCAACTGATACAGAAGGCGGTGGACAATCTGTGGCGTTACACCGGCGAATTGTTCCTTGCCGACGAACTGGAGATCGGTCTGGCCAGGCAGGGCATTGCCGTCGATCCGCGCGAACTGCAAACCGAATGGCAAACGACAGTACACACTGCGCTGATTGATTCTGGTTTACACGTTCCGCAAGAGGCGGCGTTTCGCAACGGCGGCAAGCAGGGGCTACACAGCGAACATCTCGGGCCGATGTTGGCCGAGATGCAGTACTTGCAGCGTGCGTATCCTGGTCAGCAGTGGTAGCAGGGGGGGCTATGCAACGTCTTACCGCGATCGCACCGCCAGAGGTGCACACCGTTTGGGGGCTGTTAAGTGCGATTTCCGATCCGGAAGTGCCGGTGCTGACCATCACCGATCTCGGCATGGTACGCAGCGTTGAGCGCTGCGGCGACGGCTGGGTAATCGGCTTTACGCCGACGTACTCCGGCTGCCCGGCCACCGAGCATCTACTGGGTGAAATTCGCGCGGTGATGGCGGAGCGCGGCTATACGCCAGTACATATCGTCCTGCAGCTTGACCCACCGTGGACCACTGACTGGATGAGCCCGGACGCCCGCGAACGCCTGCGCCAGTATGGTATCAGCCCGCCGCAGGCCCACGCCTGTCATGCCGAAATGCCAACTGACGTACAGTGCCCGCGCTGCGCCAGCACCCATACCTCGCTGATTAGCGAATTCGGTTCCACGGCCTGTAAAGCGTTATATCGCTGCGACAGCTGCCGCGAACCCTTTGATTACTTTAAATGTATTTGAGGTTGCGATGACAACATTTCATTCGCTTACCGTGGCCAACGTCGAAGCGGAAACGCGCGATGCGGTGACCATCACTTTCACCATTCCTGACGCGCTGCGTAATGACTACGCCTTTCGACCGGGCCAGCATTTGACGCTGAAAGCTCACCTCGGTGGAGAAGAGCTGCGTCGTTGTTACTCCATTTGTCGCAGCCGCTCGCCGTCGGAAATTAGCGTCGCGGTTAAAGCTATCGACGGTGGGCGTTTCTCCCGCTATGCCCAGCAGGATATCCAGCAGGGTATGACGCTGGAAGTGATGGTGCCGCAAGGCCATTTTGGCTACCAGCCGCAGGCCGAGCGCGAAGCCGAATATCTGGCGATTGCCGCCGGGTCCGGCATTACGCCGATGATGGCGATTATTGAAGCGACGCTGACGACCGAACCGGCCAGCCAGTTCACGCTGATCTACGGCAACCGCAGCAGCCACAGCATGATGTTCCGTCAGGCGCTGGCCGATCTGAAAGACCGCTATCCGCAGCGTTTACAGGTGGTGCACCTGTTCAGTCAGGAGTCGATGGACAGCGATCTGCTACAGGGTCGTATTGACGGCGACAAACTGCGTGCGCTGGGCAAAAACTTGCTCGATTTCAGCCGCTTTGATGACGCCTTTATCTGTGGCCCATCGGCGATGATGGATGAAGCCGAAGTGGCACTGCGTGAACTGGGTATAGCGGAAAAATCCATTCACCTTGAGCGTTTTAATACGCCGGGGACCAGCGTGAAACGCGCCACCGGCATCCAGGCGGAAGGCCGCGCGGTCACCCTTCGTCAGGATGGGCGCGATCGCCTGATTTCACTGAATGCGGAAGATGACAGCATTCTCGACGCCGCGCTGCGCCAGGGTGCTGACCTGCCGTTCGCCTGTAAAGGCGGCGTGTGCGCCACCTGCAAATGCAAGGTGGTCAGTGGCGAGGTGGCGATGGCCGCCAACTACAGCCTTGAAGCCGATGAACTGGCGGCGGGCTATGTGCTGAGCTGCCAGGCGCTGCCAACCAGCGGTGACGTAGTGGTCGACTTCGATGCGCGGGGGATGGCATGAGCGAACTGCTGATTTCCCGTCACGACCGTGTACTGCAACTGACTCTGAACCGTCCGCAGGCGCGTAACGCCCTGAACAATGCGCTGCTAACGCAGATTGCTGACGCGCTGGAAAGCGCGGCGGCGGACGCCAGCATCAGCGTTTGCGTGATTAGCGGCAACACGCGCTATTTCGCCGCCGGGGCCGATCTCAATGAAATGGCGGAAAAAGATCTGCCCGCCACTTTCGACGATATTCGCCCACGCCTGTGGGCACGTATTGATGCCTTCAACAAGCCGTTGATCGCGGTGGTTAACGGTTACGCACTGGGCGCGGGCTGCGAGCTGGCGCTGCTGTGCGACCTGGTGATTGCCGGGGATAACGCGCGCTTTGGTCTGCCGGAGATTACTCTCGGCACCATGCCAGGGGCGGGCGGTACGCAGCGGCTTATCCGTTGTGTTGGCAAAGCGCTGGCCAGCCGAATGGTGCTGAGCGGTGAAAGCATTGATGCAGAACGAGCGCAACAGGCCGGGCTGGTGAGTGACATTCACCCGGCGAACCTCTCCGATGAATACGCGCTCAAGCTGGCGGCGACCATCGCCCGTCACTCACCGCTGGCGCTGCGGGCGGCAAAACAGTCTCTACGCGCTGCGCAAGAAGTGGGTCTCCAGGCCGGTCTGGTGCAGGAACGTCAGCTGTTTACGCTGCTGAGCGGCACCGAAGATCGTCGTGAAGGCGTCAGCGCCTTTTTAGAAAAACGCACACCGGAATTTAAAGGACGCTAATCGTGGACGCATTTATTCTCAGCGAAGTGGAGCAGGGCGTGATGACTATCACCCTGAACCGCCCGGACCGACTCAACAGCTTTAACGACGTGATGCACCAGCAGCTCGCCGACTGCCTGAGACAGGCCGAGCGCGACGAAGCCATTCGTTGCCTGCTGATCACCGGTGCCGGACGCGGGTTTTGCGCCGGACAGGATCTGAACGACCGTAACGTTGACCCGAGCGGCCCCGCGCCGGATCTTGGCATGTCGGTGGAACGCTTCTACAACCCGCTGGTGCGCCGCTTAGCCGCGCTGCCGAAGCCGGTTATCTGTGCCGTCAACGGCGTTGCCGCTGGTGCTGGTGCCACACTGGCCATGGGCTGCGACATCGTCCTCGCCGCGCGCTCGGCGAAGTTTGTCATGGCCTTCAGCAAGCTCGGCCTGGTGCCGGACTGCGGCGGAAGCTGGGTGCTGCCGCGCGTAGCCGGTCGCGCTCGCGCCGTCGGCTTACTGATGCTTGGCGATAACCTCAGCGCCGAACAGGCCGCGCAGTGGGGCATGATCTGGCAAGTGGTCGACGATGCCGAGTTGAAAGATACCGCGTTGACCATGGCGCGCCGTTTCGCGACGCAGCCGACCTATGGCCTGGGGCTGATTAAGAAAGCCTTGCAGCTTTCCGAAACCAACACGCTGGATCAGCAGCTTGAGCTTGAGCGCGACTACCAGCGCATGGCCGGTCGCAGCGACGACTATCGCGAAGGGGTCAGCGCCTTTCTCGGCAAACGCCCACCACAGTTCAGCGGGAAATAAGCCATGACGAAAACACTTCACCGCGTTGCCGTGATCGGCGGCGGAACAATGGGTGCAGGCATTGCCGAGGTGGCTGCCAGCGCCGGGCATTCGGTCCTGCTGTATGACATTTCCGCTGAGGCGATTACTCGCGCCATTGAGGGTATTCGCCAGCGACTCGACGTTCGTGTTGGTCGTGGAAAAATTAGTGCGGAACAGGCCAGTGAGCTGCTGGCACGAATCGTACCCGCGACTGAACTGAATCAGCTTGCCGATGCACAACTGGTGATTGAAGCCGCTTCCGAGCGGCTGGAAATTAAAAAAGCGCTGTTCAGTCAGTTGGCGGAGATCTGTTTGCCGTCAACGCTGCTGACCAGTAATACCTCGTCGATCTCAATTACCGCAATTGCGGCGGGAGTGAAGCATCCGGAACGTGTGGCGGGGCTGCACTTCTTTAACCCGGCACCGGTGATGAAACTGGTGGAAGTGGTGAGCGGCCTTGCCACCTCAACTGAGGTAGTCGAGCTGCTTTGCCAGTGCGTAATCGCCTGGGGCAAGCAGCCGGTGCGCTGCCGCTCAACGCCGGGTTTTATCGTCAACCGCGTGGCGCGTCCGTACTACGCTGAAGCCTGGCGCGCGCTGGAAGAACAGGTTGCGTCAGCGGAAGTGATTGATGCGGCGCTGCGTGACGGCGGCGGCTTCCCGATGGGACCGCTGGCGCTGACCGACTTGATTGGTCAGGACGTCAATTTTGCCGTGACCTGTTCGGTGTTTAACGCCTTCTGGCAGGACCGCCGTTTTCTACCGTCTTTGCTGCAACAGGAGCTCGCTCTGGCGGGGCGTCTGGGCAAGAAGAGCGGCCACGGCGTCTATTGCTGGCCTGCTGAAGTATCGCCTGAACTGGCTGTTGCAGCGGTAGCGCCTGAAAATGCAGCAAAAAATATCAAGCGTGACGTTGTCACTGAACTGGATGATGTGCTGCTCCTTGAAACAACCGGTGAAACCGCGCTGGCCTTAAGCGTGCAGCACCAGCGCCCGGTGGTGGTGTATGACCATGCTGTGGGCGACACCGTCGTGCTGGCAAGCGCATCAACCAACCCGGCTTCAGCCACCGACAAAGCGGTGTACTACTTCCAGCAGCAGGGCAAAAAAGTGCTGCGTATTGCCGACTACCCAGGGCTGCTGGTATGGCGCACGGTAGCGATGCTGGCGAACGAAGCGCTGGATGCGCTGCAAAAAGGAGTCGCCAGCGCCGAGGATATCGATATCGCCATGCGCTTGGGGGTTAACTACCCGCACGGGCCGCTGGCCTGGGGCGAATCGCTCGGCTGGGGACGTGTGCTGCGTCTGCTGGAAAACCTACAACAGCACTATGGCGAAGAACGCTATCGCCCGCGCCATGTATGTGAAAGACACCTGCGCGCAGGCGCTGGGGATTGAAATTATTGAGATGGACGACGGTTATTCGCAGATGACCATGACCGTGTCGCCGTCGCAGCTGAATGGCCATCAGACCTGTCACGGCGGGCAACTGTTTTCGCTGGCGGATACTGCCTTTGCTTACGCCTGCAACAGTCAGGGACTGGCAGCAGTAGCCTCAGCAGCCAGTATCGACTTTCTGCGTCCGGCCTTTGCAGGTGACAAATTGACCGCCACCGCGCGGGTTAAGCAGCAAGGCAAACTCACTGGCGTTTACGACATTGAAATTGTCAATCAGCAACACAAAACCGTGGCTCTGTTTCGCGGTAAATCCCACCGCATCGGTGGCACGATTACAGGAGAAGTCTAATGCGTGACGCATTTATTTGTGACGGTATTCGTACCCCGATTGGTCGCTACGGCGGGGCGCTGGCAGGCGTGCGTGCCGACGATCTGGCGGCTATCCCGTTGCGTGAATTACTCAACCGCAACCCACGCCTGGATCCCAGCGCTATTGACGATGTGATCTTCGGTTGCGCCAACCAGGCGGGCGAGGATAACCGCAACGTGGCGCATATGGCGACCTTGCTGGCGGATTATCCGCACAGCGTTGCCGGCACGACCATCAACCGTCTGTGCGGCTCCGGGCTTGATGCGATCGGCTTCGCTGCTCGCACGATCAAAGCCGGTGATGCCGATCTGCTGATCGCCGGTGGTGTTGAGTCAATGTCACGCGCGCCGTTTGTAATGGGCAAAGCGACCGCGCCGTTTCAGCGTCAGGCAGAGATGTTTGATACCACCATTGGCTGGCGTTTTGTGAACCCGCTCATGCAGCAACAATTCGGAACTGACAGCATGCCCGAAACGGCGGAGAATGTAGCTGAATTGTTAAATATAAGCCGAGAGGACCAGGACGCCTTTGCGTATCGCAGCCAGCAGCGCACGGCGAAAGCCCAGTGTGACGGCATTCTGGCGCAGGAAATTGTGCCGGTACAAATCATTGGCAAGAAAGGGGCAGTTAGCGCAGTACGTGAAGATGAACATCCGCGTGCAGAAACCACGCTGGAGCAACTCGCACAACTGAAAACACCGTTTCGTAAGAACGGCGTGGTCACCGCAGGCAATGCCTCTGGGGTGAACGACGGCGCGGCAGCAATGATCGTAGCCAGCGAGCAACACATAAAGGCCCAGGGACTAACGCCGCGTGCACGCATTGTCGCCATGGCGACCGCGGGCGTTGAACCGAAGTACATGGGTCTTGGGCCAGTTCCTGCGGTACGAAAAGTGCTGGAGCGCGCCGGGCTGAATATCAACGATATGGATGTGATTGAGCTGAATGAAGCCTTTGCCGCCCAGGCGTTGGGTGTGATGAGACAGCTTGGACTGGCAGATGACGCAGAACACGTGAATCCCAATGGGGGGGCTATCGCTTTAGGTCACCCGCTGGGGATGAGCGGTGTGCGGTTAGCGCTGGCCGCAACGCTGGAGCTGGAACGACGCAATGGACGTTATGCGCTGTGTACGATGTGTATTGGCGTGGGTCAGGGCATTGCCATGATCCTTGAGCGAGTGTGAGCTAATTGACCTGCGAGTGCCCTACAAAATGACAACGACAACAACAAAATTAGATCCGATTGAAACCGCATCGCGTGACGAATTACAGGCTTTGCAAACCGAGCGCCTGAAATGGACGTTAAAACACGCCTATGAAAATGTCCCGATGTACCGCCGTAAGTTCGACGCGGCGGGGGTTCACCCGGATGATTTCCGTGAGCTGAGCGATCTGAGCAAGTTTCCCTGCACCACCAAGCAGGACCTGCGTGACAACTATCCCTTCGACACCTTCGCGGTACCGATGGAGCAGGTGGTGCGTATCCATGCATCATCCGGCACCACGGGTAAACCGACTGTGGTGGGCTATACGCAAAATGATATTGATACCTGGGCTAATATCGTCGCCCGCTCGCTGCGTGCCGCAGGCGGTACCGCGAAAGATAAAATCCACGTCGCTTATGGCTATGGCCTTTTCACCGGCGGCCTGGGCGCGCACTACGGCGCGGAGCGCTTAGGGGCAACGGTTATCCCAATGTCCGGCGGGCAGACTGAAAAGCAGGCGCAGCTGATTCGCGATTTCAAACCTGACATGATTATGGTCACGCCGTCTTACTGCCTGAACCTGATTGAAGAGCTGGAGCGCCAGATGGGCGGTGACGCGCGGGGTTGTTCACTGCGTACCGGTGTCTTTGGCGCAGAGCCGTGGACAACGGGGATGCGCGCGGAGATCGAACGTCGCCTCGGTATTACGGCGCTGGATATTTATGGCCTCTCGGAAGTTATGGGGCCGGGCGTGGCGATGGAGTGCATCGAAACGGGTGATGGTCCGACAATATGGGAGGATCATTTCTTCCCGGAAGTGGTCAATCCGGATGACGGTACGCCACTGGCCGACGGCGAGCACGGCGAACTGCTGTTCACCACGCTGACGAAAGAAGCGCTACCGGTCATTCGTTATCGTACCCGCGACCTGACGCGCCTGCTGCCGGGTACCGCGCGCACGATGCGTCGTATGGATCGCATTAGCGGGCGCAGCGACGATATGCTGATTATTCGCGGCGTCAACGTCTTCCCATCGCAGGTGGAAGAAGAGATCCTCAAGATTGAGCATCTGGCTCCGCATTACCAGTTGGAAGTGGATCGCCGAGGGCATCTTGATTCGCTTTCGGTACGCGTGGAGCTTAAAGAGAGTAGCCTGGTGCTAAGCCATGAGCAGCGCTGCCAGATTTGCCATCATTTGCGTCATCGTATTAAGTCGATGGTCGGTATTTCAACGGACGTAAGCATTGTTAACTGCGGCAGCATCCCGCGCTCTGAAGGTAAGGCGTGCCGGGGGTTCGACCTGCGCAAAGTTGCCGCCAACGGTTAACCCTGTAGGCCTGATAAGCGTAGCGCCATCAGGCAGAACAGTGCAACGCTGCCGGATGGCGGCGTTGCCTTATCCAGCCTACAAACTCCTGGCGTTTCGCTGCTTTATTCCTGTGCTATGATTCAAAAAGGACAAAAATAACAACACTATGAATCATATGGAAAAACTCGATAATTTTATTCAGCAGGCGGTCACCGCGATGCCGGTCAGCGGCACCTCGCTTATCGCCTCGCTTTACGGGGACTGTTTATCGCAACGCGGTGGAGAAGTCTGGCTCGGTAGCGTTGCCGCGCTGCTGGAAGGGCTTGGCTTCGGTGAACGTTTTGTACGTACCGCACTGTTTCGCCTTAATAAAGAAGAATGGCTGGACGTAGTACGTATCGGCCGCCGCAGTTTCTACCGCCTGAGTGATAAAGGGCTACGCTTGACGCGCCGCGCCGAGAGCAAAATCTATCGTGCCAGCGCCCCTGAGTGGGACGGTACCTGGCTGCTGCTGCTGTCGGAGGGGCTGGAGAAAAATACCCTGGCCGAAGTTAAAAAGCAGCTGTTATGGCAAGGTTTTGGCGTACTGGCGCCGAGTCTGCTGGCGTCGCCATCGCAAAAGCTGGCGGACGTACAGTCGCTGCTCCATGAGGCTGGGGTGGCGGAAAATGTCATCGTTTTTGAGGCGCATTCGCCGTTGGCACTCTCCCGCGCTGCGCTGCGTGAGCGGGTAGAAGGGTGCTGGCACTTAACCGAACAAAATGCCATGTACGAGGCGTTTATCACGCTGTTCCGTCCGTTGTTACCGCTACTGCGTGACGCCGGGCCGGACGAACTTACGACAGAGCGCTGCTTCCAGATCCGCTTGTTGCTCATTCACTTCTATCGTCGGGTTGTGCTCAAAGATCCGCTGCTGCCGGAAGAATTGCTGCCTGCTCACTGGCTGGGTCAGACGGCGCGTCAGCTGTGCATTAATATTTATCAACGTGTTGCGCCCGGCGCCCAGGTTTTCGTCAGCGAAAAAGGCGAGAGTTCGGTGGGGGAACTGCCCGCGCCGGGGCCGCTCTATTATCAACGTTTCGGCGGATTAGCCGAGGTGTAACAGGAGAAGCCATGCCGATTTACCAGATTGACGGGATGATCCCGGTAGTTCCTGCAGAAAGCTATGTTCACCCAACCGCAGTGCTGATTGGCGATGTCATTCTCGGCAAAGGTGTTTATGTTGGTCCCAACGCCAGCCTGCGCGGAGATTTTGGACGTATCGTGGTTAAAGATGGGGCGAATATCCAGGATAACTGCGTGATGCACGGATTTCCCGGTCAGGATACGGTGGTGGAAGAGGACGGACATATCGGCCACGGGGCGATTCTGCACGGCTGTGTGATTGGGCGGAACGCGCTGGTCGGCATGAGTGCGGTGATTATCGATGGCGCGACCATCGGTGAAAACAGTATCGTTGGTGCCTCGGCGTTTGTGAAAGCGCGCGCTGAGATGCCTGCCAACCATCTGATTGTCGGTAGCCCGGCGAAAGCGATTCGCATGTTAACTGAGCAGGAACTGGTGTGGAAAAAACAGGGCACTCGCGAGTATCAGGTGCTGGTGGAGCGCTGTCAGCAGACGCTTGCAGAAGTGGAGCCGCTGACTGCGGTAGAACCCGACAGAAAGCGGCTGGAGTTTGATGAGAATTTGCAACCTAAGTCAGCGAGTTAGCGATTCTACGCAATACCCGGCGTCAGAACTGATAGCTGGCGGTGATGCTGACGTTGCGCGGTTCGCCATAAACGATAGAACCGTCGATATTCGTGTCGTAGGTTTTATCGAACAGGTTATTGAGGTTACCCTGCACTGAGAAGTTTTTTGTTACCTGGTAGCGGGTGAACAAATCTACCAGGGCGTAGCTTCCCTGTTCCGCGCGGAATGTGCCATAAGGCGTGACCGTATCGCTGTAAACACGATTCTGCCAGTTAACTCCACCGCCGACGGTCAGTTCCGGCATGGCTGGCAGGCGATAACGGGTAAACAGTTTGACCGTGGTCCGCGGCAGGTTTGGGTTTACTGCATTGCCTTCGTTGTCTTCTGCAACATAGCGTGTCGCACCAAACGTCATCTGCCAGTTATCAGTGATCGCACCGTTAATCTCGAATTCAACCCCTTTGCTGACCGTGCCATCCATCGCTTTAAAGGCCGTGTCGCCATTGCTACCGGCGATTGGCACGCCGGTTGATTGCGCTACGTTGTCCTGTTCAATGCGGAACACCGCGAGCGTGGTGGTTAAACGGCTGTTCATCCAGTCGGACTTCAGACCAAGCTCATAGTTGTTGCCGGTGATCGGAGAGAGATATTTACCGGAGCTGTCGCGCTTGTTCTGCGGCTGGAAGATTGAGGTATAGCTGGCGTAGGTAGACCAGTTATCGTCAATGTCATATACCAGACCCGCATACGGCGTGGTGTGGTTTTGCTCCATGCTGTAGGTCAGGGTGTCGATACGCCAGTTGGTGTAACGTGCGCCGACAATCAAATGCAGTGGGTCAGCCAGCGAAATACGCGTTGCGGCGTACAGCGATTTCATGTGCGTGGTATCGTCCTGAGCCAATGACTGCGGGTTCCAGTTGGTTTCCGGGAAGTTACCATCGTAGGTATAGAAGCTGCCGATTTCGTTGGGGAAAACGTTCGCCCACGAGCTTTCATAACGGTTATTCTGTTTACTGTAGCTGCCGCCCAGCATCAGATTATGCTGACGACCAAACAGATCGTAACCGCCGTCGGCAAATAGATCGACAGCATCCACTTTACGTTTGCCGCTGTTCCAGCCGGTTCCTCCGACGTAGTCATATCCCGGACCATAGTTGCCATATGGGCCAATCAGCGTGCCGTCGGCCTTATTAACATAGGCATCGACGTACATCATTTTACTGTCGAACTTGACCTCGGAGTGGGTGGCGTTCATGGTCGCCTGCCAGGTATCGGCAAAACGTTGTTTGATGGTGACAAACACTTTGTTGAAGTCTTTATCGTTGTAAGCCCAGTCCGGCGCAGTGCTGCGCGAACGGTCATAGCTGTTTTTACTGCCATCGGTATTCCAGCGCGGCAATCCACCCCAGGTTGGGCTGTTGATATCAATGCGCTGATATTCATAGCCCGCAGACAGGCTGGTGGTGTCACCCAAATCGGCATCGACAATCCCGGAGAAGAACATTTTTTCGCTATTGTAGCGATCAAGCCAGGAGTCGTTATTCTGGTAACCCGCCACGATGCGGCCGCGCACGTTGCCGTCTGCCGTAAGCGGGCTTTGCAGATCGGTCACATAGCGTTGTTTATTCCAGCTGCCATATTCCGCTGAAACATTACCGGTGAACTCGCGGCTGGTG
Organism: Citrobacter sp. Cpo089; assembly: GCF_030332695.1. Taxonomy (NCBI): domain Bacteria; kingdom Pseudomonadati; phylum Pseudomonadota; class Gammaproteobacteria; order Enterobacterales; family Enterobacteriaceae; genus Citrobacter; species Citrobacter sp. Cpo089. Next base: position 185,674 of record NZ_JAOWHJ010000073.1, read on the forward strand.
GCATGCTTACGGATCATGTTAATGGAGGCTGAAGGGTTACCCGTCCCGGTCATTAGCCCGTTTGCGCCACGGACCACTTCGACACGCTCAAAAAGGGCGGTGTCAGAAAGGGCGTCACCGAGATTCCAGCGGGATTCAAAATAGGTCGGGATCCCATCGACCATATAGTTATCAATCTGAAATCCGCGCGAGTAATAGCTGCTGCGATCTGAATCCGCCTGGCTTTTGCTTATCCCCAACGTGTTGTCCATCACATCGCCCAGCGTTTGCAATTGCTGATCTTCCATGCGTTGCTGGCTGACAATGCTGACCGATTGCGGAATATCGCGCTGTGTCATCTGCATTTTTGTGCCAGCGGTGGTCGATTTAACGCTGTAATCCTGCTCCTCACTGGATGCGGATGGAGCAGAACCCTCCACGATCACTGTCTCTTCTGCAGGGGCTGCGAGGCTGGTGGAAGGTAAAAGGGCTAGCGTGATGCATGCTGCCAGCAAAGAAAGGGCAAGCCCCGGTTGGCGTTGAACATTCCCGTTGAGTGTTGTGAAAGACATCGAAAAGCCCTTGATAATTATTAATATTAAGTTCGAATCACCGATAGTTGTGATGAACCCTTTGGTTGTAAATTATTAAATGCGCATGTAAATACAAATGCGAAATATACGCATTAGCAGTCAATGTGTAAACAGATGCTACGACATAAATGAAATATTGTTTCAGTACTAAGCTTGAGCAATAGCGCAGGGAAATGGTTATAAGAGCAGCACTGACTGAGGTTTTCGCTTAAAAAATCGAGGGTTAAAGTTGAAAGAGCGTGAGTAACTCGCTCATACTCTATACTCGCAGAGTTACCCGGCGTAGCATGGCAAAACGCCTGGGCTGTTAATGAAAAAGGAAAACGTCGTGGCAGAAGAAACTATATTCAGCAAAATTATTCGTCGTGAGATTCCGTCGGATATCGTATACCAGGATGAACTGGTCACTGCGTTTCGTGATATTTCCCCTCAGGCACCAACGCATATCCTGATCATTCCTAACATTCTGATCCCAACTGTCAACGATGTGACGGCGGAACATGAACAGGCATTGGGCCGCATGATCACCGTTGCGGCGAAAATTGCTGAGCAGGAAGGCATTGCTGCAGATGGGTACCGCTTAATCATGAACACCAACCGCCACGGGGGGCAGGAGGTGTATCACATTCATATGCACCTGCTGGGTGGACGTGCGCTTGGCCCAATGCTTGCGCATAAAGGTCTGTAAGCATGACCAGAGGATGCATTGCGCTTTCACTGGGTTTGCTGTTGCTGGCGGGTTGTCGAACACATCCTGAAATTCCGGTAAGTGATGAACAGTCGCTGGTGATGGAATCAACGATTCTGGCGGCGGGTATAACAGCAGAACAGCCCACGTTAACCACGTCTGATATTCAGGCCTCGGCATCCTCTCGACTCTATAACGAAAGACAAGAACCCGTTACCGTTCATTATCGGTTTTACTGGTATGACGCCAGAGGGCTGGAAATGCACCCTCTGGAAGCGCCACGCAGTGTGACTGTTCCGGCTCATTCGTCGGTGACGCTGTATGGCAGCGCCAATTATCTGGGGGCGCACAAGGTTAGACTTTATCTTTATTTGTAAGGGGTGAATCTTGATGAACAAAATGAATCGCTACGCACTGATTGCCGCGCTGGCGATGTTTCTCTCTGGCTGTGTGGTGCAACGTGAGCCCGCGCCGGTAGAGGAAGTCAAGCCGGTGCCGGAACAGCCTGCGCAGCCGCAACAGCCGGTTCCGGTTGTGCCAACGGTGCCAACCATACCGCAGCAGCCGGGCCCGATTGAGCACGAGGACCAAACGGCGCAGCCGACGCCACGTCAACGTCATTATGACTGGAATGGGGCGATGCAGCCGATGGTCGGCAAAATGCTGCAGGCCGACGGCGTCAAAGCGGGTGGCGTTCTGCTGGTTGATAGCGTGAATAACCGTACCAACGGCTCGTTGAACGCGGGGGAAGCCACCGAGACCTTGCGTAACGCGCTGGCGAATAACGGTAAGTTTACTCTGGTTTCCGCTCAGCAACTGGCCGTCGCCAAGCAGCAGTTAGGTCTGTCGCCAAACGATAGCCTGGGAACACGCAGTAAAGCGATTGGTATCGCCCGTAACGTTGGTGCGCAGTATGTGCTTTATTCCAGCGCATCTGGCAACGTCAATTCGCCTGCGCTGCAAATGCAATTAATGCTGGTACAAACTGGCGAGATAATCTGGTCAGGTAAAGGTGCCGTTCAGCAACAATAACAGACTCACGCGCGGCGAAGTGTTGTCGCGCTATTTCCCGCAGTATCATCCCGTTGCAACCAGCCAAACCGGCCTGAGCGGCGGGAGCTGCATCATTGAACACCGTTCCCACCGGCTGGTACTGCGCTGCCATCACGACCCTGACGCACCGGAATCTCATTTCTTACGCCAATACCATGCGCTAAAACACCTGCCAGAAAGCCTTGCGCCACGTCCTCACTTTTATACGCGTGGGTGGATGGCAGTCGAGTTTTTTCACGGTAAGGTAGAATCCAGATTACCGGACGCCGACGAACTCGCAGGCTTACTGTATCATCTGCACCAGCAACCCCGATTGGGCTGGCGAATTAGCCTGCTTCCGCTACTTGAACAGTACTGGCAGTGTGGCGATCCGGCGCGTCGTACACCATGCTGGCTGCGCGCGCTGAAGCGGCTAAGGAAACGAGGTGAGCCCCGACCTTTGCGCCTGGGGCCGCTGCATATGGATGTTCACGGTGACAACATCGTACGTACTGCCTCAGGGCTGCGGCTGATTGACTGGGAATACGCCGGAGACGGTGATATTGCCCTGGAGCTGGCGGCAGTATGGGTTAGCGATGAATCCCAGCACCAACAGTTGGTTAGCACCTACGCCCAACGAGCGCACATTGAGCCAGACGTTTTGTGGCGACAGGTCAGACAATGGCAACCCTGGATAATGATGCTGAAGGCGGGGTGGTTTGAGTATCGCTGGCGGCAAACCGGCGATCGACAATTTATCAGGCTGGCCGATGAAACCTGGCGGCAGCTAACAATGAAAGGATAAGGAGAGCAGTGTGGGCCCAGTAATGTTGGATGTCGAAGGGTATGAGCTGGACGCTGAAGAGCGTGAGATTCTGGCACATCCGCTGGTAGGTGGGTTGATCCTCTTTACCCGAAATTATCATGACCCGGAACAGCTGCGTGAATTAGTGCGCCAGATCCGGGCTGCGTCACGTAACCATCTGGTGGTGGCGGTAGATCAGGAAGGCGGACGCGTACAGCGTTTTCGTGAAGGCTTTACCCGCCTGCCTGCGGCTCAATCCTTTGCTGCGTTGCACGGTCTGGAAGAGGGCGGCAAACTGGCTCAGGACGCCGGGTGGTTGATGTCCAGCGAAATGATCGCGATGGACATTGATATCAGCTTTGCACCGGTACTGGATGTGGGCCATATCAGCGCGGCAATCGGCGAGCGTTCTTATCATGCCGATCCGCTAAAAGCGCTGGCGATGGCGACCCGCTTCATTGACGGGATGCATGCTGCTGGCATGAAAACGACCGGTAAACATTTCCCAGGACATGGGGCGGTGACGGCGGATTCACACAAAGAAACCCCAACCGATCCACGCCCAGAAGCCGAGATTCGTGCGAAAGATATGTCCGTGTTCCAGACGTTGATTACGGAAAACAAACTGGATGCCATTATGCCTGCGCACGTCATCTACAGTGATGTAGATCCGCGTCCGGCGAGTGGTTCACCTCACTGGCTGAAAACGGTGCTGCGCCAGGAGCTTGGCTTCGATGGTGTCATTTTCTCCGACGATTTGTCGATGGAAGGGGCGGCGATTATGGGAAGCTATGCGGAGCGTGGACAGGCATCGCTGGATGCAGGTTGCGATATGATCCTGGTCTGCAATAATCGTAAGGGAGCGGTCAGTGTGTTAGATAATCTGTCGTCGATCAATGCAGAACGTGTTACACGTTTGTATCATAAAGGTTCATTTTCACGTCAGGAACTGATGGACTCGGCACGCTGGAAGACGGTAAGCGCTCAACTTAACCAACTTCATGAGCGCTGGCAGGAAGAGAAAGCAGGTCATTAACGCAAGTTTGGCGAGGATGCGATGATTATCTATTTACACGGTTTTGACTCTAACAGCCCGGGCAACCATGAGAAGGTGTTGCAGCTGCAATTCATCGACCCGGATGTCAGGCTGATTAGCTACAGTACGCGGCATCCTAAACATGATATGCAGCATCTGCTGAAAGAAGTGGACAAAATGCTGCAGCTGAATGTGGATGACCGTCCGCTGATTTGTGGTGTGGGGCTCGGGGGATATTGGGCTGAACGGATTGGTTTCCTGTGTGATATTCGTCAGGTAGTGTTTAATCCCAACCTGTTCCCGTATGAGAACATGGAAGGCAAAATCGACAGACCTGAGGAGTATGCAGACATCGCAACAAAATGCGTGACCAATTTCCGTGAGAAGAATCGCGATCGCTGCCTGGTGATCCTGTCACGTCATGATGAAGCGCTTAACAGTCAGCGTTCGTCGGAAGAGCTGCATCATTTTTACGAGATAGTCTGGGACGAAGAGCAGACGCATAAGTTTAAGAATATCTCTCCGCATTTGCAGCGCATCAAAGCGTTCAAGACGTTAGGTTAATTCTTATTGAGCGTTTAAAAAAACAGCCTCCAGGCTAATGCTCGTCAGTTACGAACGTATGGTGAACATGTGATCCCGGCTCAGGGTTCCGTTCACCTCAGCGGTGTCATTTCTCTGAAGCGCAGATACCTGTGAACGTGCAAGGGAGGCTCACCGCCGCCTCCCTTGCAACCCAGGCTCCCGGCGGGAAAACCGTCGCTGCGCGATTATTCGCCCCATCCCTGGGACTTACCCCTTCGGGGCCAGCGCAAGCGCTGTTCAAAATTGCTCCCGGCAATTTTGTTATTCGTCTTATGCCGTCTGCCTGTCGGGTCGGGGTCGAGCCTGCATCCATGCAGGCCGTCCCCTCTGTCCGCATCCCTGCGGACAGACCCGGTCAGCCGTCAATGCCTCATCGATTTTCAGCCGGACCGGGGTCATCGCTTCAACGCACTGACTTCCAGTTAAATCTTTTTTGCTGTTTAAACAAAAAACGCAGATGGTCAGGTGTGGGCTGGTCCGGCTGAAAATTGCCGACGTGTTTCCGTAAGGCCGGGAGAGCCAGCATGGATGCTGGCTCAGGGCGCGCTTTGCAAGGACGCTTCCTCGCGCCCGGCCCGGTAGCCTGGAGGAATAAGCGGAGGGTATTGCGCAGCAACAATTTTCCTGCCGGGAGCCGGGATTGTAAAGGGCGTGGCGGAGAACGCCCTTTACACGTTCACAGGAATCGGTGCTTAAGAGAAATGATGAGCATGAGGTGAACGGAACTCTTTCTCCGAGATAGCATGTTCTTTACCTCGGGCAGCACAGCTTGAAGCTTTCTGAAACTGAGGTGCTAACTGACTGGCATTACAGCCATCGGGCTGTTTTTTTGTTCTTAAAGTTCCGGTTGTCTATCTTTTCAGCATCAAAACTTGATACACATCAATTTTGGTATGACCAATGCACCGTTCGTGTTATTCTCACTCTCGAAGAACATTTTCATTACCGTAACTTGTTGTTAATTAAAGGCTATGCTTATAACCTTTAATTAACAATTGGTTAATAAATTTGAGGGGGTCACGTTGACTACACCATTGAAAAGGATCGTGATTGTCGGCGGCGGTGCTGGCGGACTGGAAATGGCGACGCAGCTGGGTAAAAAACTCGGGCGTAAGAAAAAGGCCAAAATCACACTGGTAGACAGAAACCACAGTCACTTGTGGAAACCGTTACTGCATGAAGTGGCGACGGGTTCACTGGACGAAGGTGTGGATGCGCTGAGTTATCTGGCTCATGCCCGTAACCATGGCTTCCAGTTCCAGTTAGGCTCGGTGGTGGATATCGATCGTGAAGCGAAGACCATTACTCTCGCTGAGCTGCGTGATGAGAAGGGTGAGCTGCTGGTTCCTGAGCGTAAAGTGCCGTATGACACGCTGGTGATGGCGTTGGGCAGTACGTCCAACGATTTCAACACCCCTGGCGTGAAAGAAAACTGCATTTTCCTCGATAACCCGCATCAGGCGCGTCGTTTCCACCAGGAGATGCTGAATCTGTTCCTGAAGTATTCCGCGAATCTGGGCGCTAACGGAAAAGTGAATATCGCCATTGTGGGTGGCGGTGCGACGGGGGTTGAACTCTCCGCTGAGCTACACAATGCGGTAAAACAGCTGCACAGCTATGGCTACAAAGGGCTGACCAACGACGCGCTGAACGTTACGCTGGTCGAAGCCGGTGAGCGTATTCTGCCTGCGTTGCCGCCGCGTATTTCCGGTGCTGCGCATAATGAGTTAACCAAATTGGGCGTACGCGTACTGACCCAGACGATGGTAACCAGCGCTGACGAAGGCGGACTGCACACCAAAGATGGCGAATACATTAAAGCCGATCTGATGGTGTGGGCGGCGGGTATCAAAGCGCCAGACTTTATGAAAGATATTGGCGGTCTGGAAACGAACCGTATTAACCAACTGGTGGTTGAGCCAACTCTGCAGAGCACGCGCGATCCTGACGTGTACGCGATTGGCGACTGCGCTTCCTGCGCCCGTCCGGAAGGCGGTTTTGTGCCTCCGCGCGCTCAGGCTGCACACCAGATGGCGACCTGTGCGATGAACAATATTCTGGCACAGATGAACGGCAAGCCGCTGAAAGCGTATCAGTACAAAGATCACGGCTCTCTGGTATCGCTCTCTAACTTCTCTACCGTGGGTAGCCTGATGGGCAACCTGACCCGTGGTTCGATGATGGTGGAAGGGCGTATTGCGCGCTTTGTGTACATCTCATTGTACCGCATGCACCAGATTGCTTTGCACGGCTACTTCAAAACCGGCCTGATGATGCTGGTCGGCAGTATCAACCGGGTGATTCGCCCACGTCTGAAACTGCATTAATATCGACTTGTGGCGTCGGATGATTTTACGCATCCGGCGCCTTCCTTCAGAGTTGTCTGAATCATTCCGCTTTCGCTCCACCTCCCGCTATTTTCATCCGTAATCTGATTGGCATTCCTTACCTTCTGTTGCAAAGTTGTTGCTAATAGCAAAAAAGGAGGAAGTCCCGTGAATAAATCAATGTTGGCGGGTATAGGGATTGGCGTAGCTGCTGCGCTGGGTGTTGCAGCGGTGGCCAGTCTGAACGTTTTCGAGCGTGGCCCACAGTATGCGCAAGTTGTCTCTGCAACACCGATTAAAGAGTCAGTAAAAACACCACGTCAGGAGTGCCGGAACGTAACGGTCACGCACCGTAAGCCGGTACAAGATGAAAACCGTATCGCGGGTTCCGTACTGGGCGCGGTTGCGGGTGGTGTTATTGGGCATCAGTTTGGCGGTGGACGTGGTAAAGATATTGCCACCGTGGCCGGTGCTTTAGGCGGCGGCTATGCAGGTAACCAGATTCAGGGTTCGATGCAGGAAAACGATACTTACACCACCACGCAGCAACGTTGTAAAACGGTGTATGACAAATCTGAAAAGATGCTGGGCTACGACGTGACGTACAAAATTGGCGATCAGCAGGGGAAAATCCGTATGGATAAGGACCCCGGTGCGCAAATTCCGTTGGATAACAACGGACAGTTGGTACTGAATAACAAAGCGTAAAATAGCATTATCCTGAACATTAGCCCCCCATTCGCTCAGGCTGGGGGGCTTTTTTTATCAGAAGGTTAAGGCGTAGTTCAGACCAAAAGTACGACCCCGGCCCTTGTATTCATACAGTGACGGGCTGCCGTAGGTTGGGCTGTACAGCAGTGGCGCACGTTGTCCCCACAGTGTGGTGTACTCTTCATTCAGCAGGTTTTCCACGCTGAAGGTCAGCTTACCCAACGGGAGCTGATAGCTGCCGATAAAGTCCATGGTGTTATAGCCATCGAGCTTGTTACCGCTGGCGTCGGTCAGATCAAATGTTTGCTGGCTCTGTACGCGCAAGGTCCACGGTTCTGGTGCCCAGCCGACCCACGCGGTTGCTTTGGACGGTGAGGCCAGCGTGACATCCCATTTTTGCCATTTACCGTTCTGCTTCACTTCCGATTTAATGACATTGAAGTTGCCGCCCAGACTCCAGTCCGTATTCGCAATGAAATAATCCACTGCACCTTCAAGGCCATAAATGCGGCGATCGTCGGGCTGAACGTTAATGGTCATATCGCTGCGGTTGATAACGATCGATTTATCCGAAGTCGAGTAGTAAGCGGCCAGTTGCGTGCGCAGACTATCGCCGGTGTAGCGCCACCCCAGTTCGTACGAGTTCACTTTAATCCCTTCCAGACGTGAATCCGCCACGTTGACGCTGCGCTGGAGCTGGTAATGATCGCCAACCAGCGAATAGGTACCGTTACCGTAATATTTCCCTGGGTCCGGAAGCTCCACGCCCTGAGAAAAGTTAAACCACGTTTGCTGACGGTCGGTCAGGTGGGCAAGGATACCGGCGTTGAACAGGAAATTATCATAATCGGTTTTGCCGCCTGGAATGGTATCGGCAGAGTTCGCAAGCCCGGTCGCGATTCCCTGCTGTTGAGCATAGCCAACGAAATCATCAACCCTGTTTTCGGTCCACTGATAGCGCACGCCGCCGCTGAGGGTAAAGATATCGTTAATGTCATAGCTGTTTTGCAGGAAAGGCGCGAAGTTGGTGATGCTGTAACCGGGGTAACGCCCGGTAGTATAAGCTGTACGGTTATCCATACCGCCGGAGGGTAGGGACCAGGCCAGATCGAAGAATTTCTGATTGGAGTCGAAGGTTTCGTGATCGGCATCGACACCCCACGTCAGCTCCCAGTTATCCATCAACTGGCTGTTGAGAGTAATTTTGGCACCAAACTGGTCTGTGTCCTGCTGTGATGCGGAGAAACTGGTGACCTTACCTTTGCTGAGCGTAGGGAAGGGGTAGAATTTCAGTGATTCATCACGGTAATAGATTTGGCTGACCAGGTTCTGGCCATAAAAATCCGCATCTGAATATTGCAGGCTAATAAGATGACGTTCGGTGCCGGGAATACGATCGGAATTCAGTCCGCTGCTGGTGTATGCTTTGCCGTTTCCGGTCACGGCGGACATGTTCTCGCCGAGATCCAGCCCGTAATCGTCATCCCCCTGACTCTTATAGTACTGAGTAACCAGTTGCAACTGACGGTTGTCGTCAAGTTCAATTGTCCCGGTGCCCATGATGTCCAGACGATCGGAGTGCTGTAGCCCGGTTTGGGTGTTATCCAGCAGCAGGGCATCGTGATTACCGTCATACCAGCCGCCAAATCGTTGATACGCGACGGACATACGCCCGGAAGCTCGATCGGTTCCGCCACTCACCGCCGCGGCAACACGTTCATCATGATCGTTGCTATTGTTGAAACCGCTTTTGCTCCCCAGTTCGAGTTCTACTTCACGCTCCGGCTGGCCTTTTTTGGTGACAATGTTGATTAATCCGCCGGTACTGCCACCGCCATAAAGTGAGGTTGCGCCTGAAATGACTTCAATGTGCGCAATATTAAACGGGTCAATGGAGTCAAGTTGACGGCTGTCGGTTCGCGAGGAGTTCAGACGGACGCCGTCAATGAGCACGACAATGGCGCGACCACGCATGTTCATGCCGTAGTTTGTGCGTCCCTGGCTACTAACATCGATTCCTGGGATTAGCTGAGCAAGAACATCCTTGAACTCTTTTCCTCCCTGAACCTGTTGTTCAATCTCGCTTCCTTCAATAACCCAGGTCGTTTGCGCCATTTCTGCCACGGTGCGCTGGCTACGGTTGGCGCTGACGATGAGATTCTCTTCCTCAGCCGCAATGGCCGGAAGGGTTAAAGACAACAGGAGAGGATTGAGCACCCAGAGACGCTTATGCATTTGTATTCCTTTTAAAAAAGAGTCGATCTGTTTTTGTTATGACGGTAAAGAAACCGATGGTTACATTGTGAAACAGGCGTTAAAACAAATGCGAATATTGCTGATAATAATTGTCGTTATCAATACATTTTACAAAAAATGATCGGGTAAGATGATGAAAACAATGAAGAATGTAGGGGTAATGCGTGAAATTCTAACCGGGGGCTTTATCAGCTCCCGGGGTTGTGAGTACTGCGGGGGAATTACGGGAAAGGGTTAAGCTTTGACGAGTTCGGGCCACAGACGCAGCGTTGTATGTGCGATCTGCATCAGTTTTTCAAACGTTGCACCTTCCCGGGCGCTGATCGACATACCTTGTAAAATACAGTTCAGGTATTCGGCCAGTTTTTGCACGTCGCAATGGGCTGGAATTTCGCCTCGTTGCTGGCGCTGGCGAAGAAACTGGGTAAGCGTCTGTTCCTGCATTGCATGGCGGGATTTCACCGTGTGCGCAATATCGCGGGAAGAGGCCGCCAGCGTCGCAGAAGTGTTAATCATGAAACATCCCGCCGGGGTGTCCTTGCTGGTAAAGCAGGTCGCTATGGCGGTGAAATAGTCTTCTAGTGCGGACTCAAGGCTTTTTTCTTCACAAAACAGTTGGGCTTCGTGTTTCGCCGCAAAGCGGGTGATGTAGCGGTCCAGTACGGCACGGAACAACCCTTCTTTATTGGTGAACTCCGCATACAGCGTGGGCGCTTTTGCGCCGGTGGCTTCCACGAGATCGGCGAGTGATGTCGCTTCATATCCGTGCTGCCAGAAGAGTGTCATGGCCTTATCAAGCGCGGCTTCCCTGTCGAACACTTTTGGTCGGCCACGGCTTTTTTTAGCACAACCTGTCGTTTCAGTTGTCATGGCGCCGATGTACCTTTGTTGGGTTTATTGAATAACCATTATAAAAATATTCGACTGCACACTCCAGCGGATTCACGATAAAAATAATTTATAGCTATTAGCATGAAAAATAAGACCTTTATATTTTATATAACGATCATTATAAAAAAATGTTGACGTGTGACATGGATCACATCTATGATTTACCTATCGATCGTTAAGTTAATATTTTCGACACCCATTCATCTGCTAAAGGTCACTATCATGAAAAACGTAAAAACACTGTTTGTCGCTGCTGTTCTTAGCTCACTGTCATTTGCAAGTTTTGCCGCTGTTGAAGTTCAGTCCACTCCTGCGGGTCAAGAGAAAGTCGGTACTATTTCTGCGAATGCGGGGACTAACTTAGGTTCTCTGGAAGATCAACTGGCGCAGAAAGCCGATGAGATGGGTGCTAAGTCTTTCCGTATTACTTCCGTTACCGGTCCTAACACTCTTCACGGAACTGCTGTTATCTACAAATAAGATTTAACCCATCGCAATGCCACTGCGAGTTAAATAAAAAAACCCCGCGGAATAAAATCCAGCGGGGGTTTTTTTATACGCTACGATTACAGCGGTTGTTGAGCAACGTCATGATGACGGGTCACATCGACCGGCATGCCTGAGCGAATCTCCATCGCATGATCCATGACGGCGGTATCTGTTTGCGCCGCATTTTTAAATGTCTGCATGGACGCGTTCAGCACGATCGGCAGCAGTTGCGGATCGTCATTGATTTTTTCGGACAGCGGTTGGTGTACTTCCACCAGGCGCACGCCATTAGGCTCTACGGATGCTTTAATCGGCGTATTGATAATATTGACCTTAGTTCCGGGCGTTACCTGACGGAACAGGGTTTCGATATCACCGTCGCGCAGACGAATACAGCCGGAACTGACACGCATTCCGATGCCAAAATCAGCATTTGTACCGTGCAACAGGTACACGCCGCCGTATGCCGCTAAGCGAATCGCATGATGGCCCATCGGGTTATCCGGACCGGCTGGCACAACGGCAGGCAGGTCAATCCCGTTTGCTTTGTATCGCGCGCGGATATTTGCCGTTGGCGTCCAGGTGGGATTGGCGCGTTTATCAGAGATGGTGGTTACCATCGTAGGCGTCAGCGTGTCACCACCTAACTGGCCAATACCAATAGGATACACGGTCACCGAATTGGTCCCCGGCTGGTAATAATAAAGACGCAGTTCGGCGAGGTTGATAACAATACCTTCGCGCGGGGCGTCAGGTAGCAGAGTTTGTAACGGGATCGTCAAAACGCTGCCCGGACGTGGTACGTAAGGGTCAACGCCAGGGTTGGCCTGCAGTAGCGCGAGAAAGCCGACATTGTACTTTTTCGCAATCGCCTCCAGAGAACCGCCATTGTCTTCAACAACATGAACGGCATTCTGACCCACCAGACGGCTTCCCGGTGGCGGCAGCGGCCAGGTGTTTGCCTGAACCGGAAGTGCTAACGCGAATGTCGCTGCAAGCGTAAAAAACGCGAGCCAGCGAGAGAGTCGTTTATTGTTTAACATCACCATAAATCCATTGTTTTTACGTGGTTTTTATTATGTAAAAGTAAACGAGAATTATGGCTGTTTGCTGTGTCGGGAAGTGCAGGGAAGTGCAAAGAGTTTGTAAATTCATCAGGCCGGGTGAGTGGTGTGCTCACCCGGCCTGTTCGCTATGCTTATGCTACGGCGTTTTCTTCAAGCTGACGCATAAACTGGCGGACCCAGTCGATCCGCGTTTTACGCTCGCTCAACTCCTGCATGAATTTCAGCCGGGTTGGACCGTCCAGACGGAAGTGCTGCGGCTGCTTTTGCAGTAAACCAATCAGCCAGACCGGGTTGACGTGGTTTTTCTCGGCAAATTCAATGGTACCGCCTTTTTCATTGCCTTCGAGCTTTCTGATCCCCAGTTTCTGCGCCTGCTGGCGTAAACGGGCGATATCCAGCAGCGTACGAGCCGGGTCGGGCAGCAAGCCAAAACGGTCTATCAGCTCAACCTTAATTTCTTCCAGTTCGTTTTCGCCTTTCGCACTGGCAATGCGCTTGTAGAACGACAGTCGGGTGTTTACATCCGGGATATAGTCATCCGGCAGCAGAGACGGCATGCGCAGTTCAACTTCGGTTTGCTGGCTGGTGAGATCTTCCAGTGACGGCTCACGCCCTTCTTTGAGCGCATCGACCGCGTTTTCCAGCAGTTCCATATACAGTGAGAAGCCGATGCTTTCCATGGAACCACTCTGATCTTCACCCAGTAATTGCCCGGCGCCGCGAATTTCGAGGTCGTGGGTCGCCAGCGCAAAACCTGCGCCCAAATCTTCCAGCGAGGCGATGGCTTCCAGACGTTTTTGCGCGTCGGTGGTCATTGCTTTCGGATGCGGCGTCAGCAGCCAGGCGTAAGCCTGGTGGTGAGAACGTCCCACACGACCGCGCAGCTGGTGTAATTGCGCTAAACCGAAGTGATCCGCTCGTTCGATGATGATGGTGTTAGCGGTGGGGATGTCGATCCCGGTTTCGATAATGGTGGTACACACCAGCACGTTAAAACGCTGATGGTGGAAATCGTTCATCACGCGTTCCAGTTCGCGCTCGCGCATTTGTCCGTGACCGATACCAATACGCGCTTCCGGCACCAGTTCAGCCAGCCTGTCAGCGGTTTTCTGGATGTTTTCGACGTCGTTAAACAGATAATAAACTTGTCCCCCGCGCAGAACTTCACGCAGGATCGCCTCGCGTACCACCAGATTGTCGTATTCGCGCACGAAGGTTTTGACCGCCAGACGACGAGCGGGTGGTGTGGCGATAATCGACAGATCGCGCATGCCGCTCATTGCCATATTGAGCGTACGTGGAATTGGCGTTGCCGTCAGGGTCAGAATATCGACATCTGCGCGCATCGCCTTGATGCGTTCTTTGTGGCGAACGCCGAAACGGTGCTCTTCATCGACAATCAGCAGACCCAGATCTTTTAACTTCACATCCGCTTGCAGCAGTTTGTGCGTGCCGATGAGAATATCAATTTTTCCCTCGGCAACTTGCTCCAGAATCTGCGCTTGCTCTTTGGCGCTACGGAAACGGGACAACATCTCAATGCGTACCGGCCAGTTGGCAAAGCGGTCGCGGAAGTTGTCGAAGTGCTGCTGTGCGAGCAGAGTGGTCGGCACCAGCACGGCAACCTGCTTGTGGTTCTCTACGGCGAGAAAGGCCGCGCGCATCGCGACTTCGGTTTTACCAAAGCCGACGTCGCCGCACACCAGACGGTCCATGGCCAGCGGTTGACACATATCGCTGAGTACCGCGTTAATCGCCTGCGCCTGGTCAGGCGTGGTTTCAAACGGGAAGCTGTCGCAAAACAGCTGGTACTGTTCACGGTCATGCTTAAAGGCAAAGCCTTCTTTCGCCGCGCGCTGGGCATAAATATCCAGCAGCTCTGCCGCAACATCGCGCACCTTCTCAGCGGCTTTCTGTCGGGCGCGTGACCAGGCATCGCCGCCAAGTTTATGCAGCGGCGCATTCTCTTCCGCGCCACCGGCATAGCGGCTGATCAGATGCAGTGACGACACCGGCACGTACAGTTTGGCGTCGTTGGCATAAGTGAGCATCAGGTATTCACCGGTGATGCCGCCCGCTTCCAGCGTGGTCATACCGGCATAACGACCCACGCCGTGCTCCAGATGCACCACCGGTTGACCGGGATGCAGCTCTGCGAGGTTACGAATTAACGTATCCGGGTTGATGGTGCGACGAGAATCCTGGCGGCGGCGCGCCACGCGTTCCCCAAGCAGATCGCTTTCACAAATCAGCGCCAGATTGCGTTTGCTATCGATGAAGCCGTGCTCAGCTGCGCCAATCATCAGATAACGACCGTTATCTACGGCTTCATCGAGTCGCAATATCCGCTTCGGCGCCACTTTGATACGGGCGAGCAGTTCGCCAAGCGCTTCACGGCGGCCTTCACTTTCCACCGAGAAAATCACCGGACCGGTGAAGCCTTCAAGGAATTTACGTAACGCATCTAACGGCGCTTTTTGCTGCGCCTGAACGGCAATATCCGGCAGCTTCTGGAACCCGAGGTTGGTATTTGCTGCTTTGTTCGCCAGACTCTCGGTTTTCAGTTGAACGCGCGGCCAGCGTTTAAGTTCAGAAAACAGCTCATCAACCCGCAGCCACAGCGATTCCGGCGGCAGAAGCGGGCGCATCGGATCAACACCGCGATTTTCAAAGCGTGACAGGGTATCGGCCTGGAAGCGTTCTGCGCTGGTCTCGATATCACCGGTATTCACCAATAATGTATTGGAGGGGAAGTAGCTGAACAGCGGCGGCAGCGGCTCGCAGAAAAACAGCGGTTGCCAGTATTCAATACCCGCAGGTAACGTGCCTTTGCTAACCTGCTGGTAAATATGTTCGGCGTCGCGTTTCACCTCAAAGGTATCGCGCCACTGGCTACGGAATAGCTCGATGGCCGTTTTGTCAGTCGGGAATTCGTGCGCGGGAAGCAAATTAATGGCATCGACTTCTTCCAGCGTGCGCTGGGTGTCGGTATCAAACAGACGCAGGCTGTCGATTTCGTCATCAAAGAAATCCAGACGATAAGGCAACTCGCTGCCCATCGGGAACAAATCCAACAACGCGCCGCGGGTGGCGTATTCGCCGTGTTCCATGACCTGATCAACATGGCGATAGCCCGCACTGTCCAGCTGTTCACGCAGAGCGTCACGTGAAAGTCGCTGGCCCTTTTTCATGACCAGCGCATGGCCGTGCAGATAGCTGTGCGGACAAACGCGCTGCATCAGTGTATTTACCGGAACGATCAGCACGCCGCGCTGCATGGCAGGCAGTTGATACAGCGTGGAGAGCCGCGAGGAGATAATCTCCTGATGGGGAGAAAAGCTGTCGTAGGGTAGCGTTTCCCAGTCGGCCAGGTTCATCACCATCTGGTCGGTAAACTGACGAATTTCATCATGCAGACGCAGCGCATTTTGCATGTCCGGCGCGATCAGGACCACTGGACCCGCGTGATGTTCGGCGATTTCGGCGACCAGCGTTGCGCAGGCTGCACCGGTAAGCTCACCTAACTGGCGCTGATCGCCAGCTTTCGCCGGGAGCGTATAACGATGTTGTTCAGGCATTCGGTTGTCAGGATCTCGTTTAGATATACATCTGATAAGCAATGTTCTTTATTATCCGTGATCGTTTCTCATAAGCAAATTGATTCGCCCCCTGATGGGGGCAAAAAGCGCGTAGGGGTTAGCGCGAGACAGCCGATAAAGAAGGCGGGGAAAAGAGCAGATCGGCCACTGTTTTTTGTGAAATTTTACGTACCAACAGGCCAAACAAGGTGCACAGCAGCAGGCAGGCGAACGGATACACCAGCAGCAGGGCCAGCTCCGCATAGGCAGGCCAGGCGGTATAATTGATTTTAGGGATTAGCGTTAAGCTGAACAGCTCAACCAAAATACGGTGGGTGGTGTAGATGGCAATGGTATTGGCACCAATCACGCTTAACGGGCCGGACTCACGCATACCAAAGCGCAGCTCAAATTGATAAAACAGCTTCATGATCAGCACAATGGAAAGCAGAGAAAGTAATAGTGAGACATTTGCCAGCCACGCGACGACGGCGGCGATTGCGCTAACCAGAACAATGACCGCATGGCGGCGCAGAGGCACCTCCTTGATCCATACCATCAGCGTTGCGCCAAACCATGCACCGAGGCTGTACCAGGGCAGATTGCGAATCACGCTGTTCATTCCCCACCACGGCGTCGGGACAAAATTGATCGCCACGCTCAGCACCACAAATAACGCCAACAGCGGCGCCGCCCAGCGGCTGAAAATCTTACACAGAACAAAATAGACAATCAGCGCATACAGATACCACAAGCTGGTGCTGGCGGTCAGCATTCCGTGGGTAAAACCTGTGATCGAATCGGCATAAGCGGCGTTGGCGGCATGGCTCAGATCGCGCTGTGGGGCCAACCAGTTATTGAGCGCGACTAACGCTAGCCATTGCACCACACCCCAAAGTACCAGCACCCAGGCAATGCTCCAGATCCGTTTTTCCACGCAGGTTGTCCACGGGACGCTATCAATGTAGCGACGGATCAGATATCCCGAAATAAAGAAAAACACCGGCATGCGAAATGGCGCCAGGTACAAATTGAGGTAAATCCAGCATTTGCTCAGCAGCTCTGAAAGCGGATGCTGAAAAGTAGTAAGGTGCGGGTAAAATGTGATTACCGAGTGGTAAATCACCACCAGACAAATACATAACCCTTTGATTTGATTAATCCATAGTTCTTTTTTCTTCATCGAGACGGCGTATCCATATTGTTGGCTATAGCCTGCCATCCTGCGCAACCCGCTGTGCGCTGTAATGCGTAACTGTCTGCATTTTGTTTTTTTAAGATAAAGATCAGGGACCCGGGCTGAAGGGAAGAGGGACAACTTTAGCGAATTGATTTATTTATACTTTTAGGAATAGTGCTGACGAACACTTACGGTTCAGTCATTTACCCATTCCGCTTTCGCTTATATACTCGTGACTTTGCTAACAGCAACCAGACGGATTTCATGTACCAACCTGTCGCTCTATTCATCGGCCTGCGTTATATGCGTGGGCGTGCAGCAGATCGCTTCGGTCGCTTCGTTTCCCGGCTCTCCACCATAGGCATTACTCTCGGGGTAATGGCGCTGGTCACGGTGTTGTCGGTGATGAACGGTTTCGAGCGCGAGCTGCAAAACAATATTCTTGGCCTGATGCCTCAGGCCGTACTCTCGTCTGAACAGGGTTCCCTCAACCCGCAACAACTGCCGGAAAAAGCGGTGGTGTTGAACGGCGTCAACCGCGTTGCACCCATAACTACGGGAGATGTGGTGCTGCAAAGCGCGCGTAGCGTGGCGGTCGGCGTGATGCTCGGTATCGATCCGGCACAAAAAGATCCGTTAACGCCGTATCTGGTCAATGTGAAGCAAACAGATCTGCAACCGGGTAAGTATAATGTCATCCTCGGCGAGCAGCTTGCCGGGCAGTTGGGCGTGAACCGTGGCGATCAAATCCGTGTGATGGTGCCCTCGGCCAGCCAGTTTACGCCGATGGGGCGTTTGCCGAGCCAGCGTTTGTTTACGGTGATTGGCACTTTCGCCGCCAACAGCGAAGTCGATGGCTACCAGATGCTGACCAACATTCAGGATGCCTCGCGTCTGATGCGCTATCCGGTGGGTAATATCACTGGCTGGCGTCTGTGGCTGAACGAACCGTTAAAAGTTGACACGCTGAGCCAGCAAACGCTGCCGCAAGGTACCAAATGGCAGGACTGGCGCGAGCGCAAAGGGGAACTGTTCCAGGCCGTGCGCATGGAAAAGAACATGATGGGGCTGCTGCTTAGCCTGATCGTGGCGGTGGCGGCTTTTAATATTATTACCTCGCTGGGTCTGATGGTAATGGAGAAGCAAGGGGAAGTGGCGATTTTACAAACGCAGGGGCTAACGCCGCGGCAGATAATGATGGTGTTTATGGTTCAGGGGGCCAGTGCCGGGGTGATTGGCGCGCTGCTGGGCGCTGTACTGGGTGCATTGCTCGCCAGCCAACTGAACAATCTGATGCCAATTATTGGTGTGCTGCTGGATGGCGCTGCGCTGCCGGTCGCTATCGAGCCGCTGCAGGTTATCGTCATTGCGCTGGTGGCGATGGCCATCGCGCTGCTGTCTACGCTTTATCCTTCCTGGCGCGCTGCCGCCACTCAACCCGCTGAGGCTTTACGTTATGAATAAGATCCTGCTGCAATGCGACAACCTGTGCAAACGCTATCAGGAAGGCACTGTGCAGACCGATGTACTGCACGATGTCAGTTTTTGCGTCGGTGAAGGTGAGATGATGGCGATTGTCGGCAGCTCCGGCTCCGGCAAGAGTACGCTGCTGCATCTGTTAGGTGGATTGGATACCCCGACTTCCGGCGACGTCATTTTTAGCGGTCAGCCAATGAGCAAGCTCTCGTCGGCGGCGAAAGCGGAACTGCGTAATCAGAAGCTGGGCTTTATTTACCAGTTCCACCATTTGCTGCCGGATTTTACCGCGCTGGAAAACGTAGCGATGCCGCTGCTGATCGGCAAGAAAAAACCGGCTGAAATCACCGAGCGCGCACGGGATATGCTGAAAGCAGTAGGGCTGGATCATCGTGCCAGTCATCGCCCGTCTGAACTGTCTGGCGGCGAACGCCAGCGTGTGGCCATCGCGCGTGCGCTGGTGAATAACCCGCGCCTGGTCCTGGCAGATGAGCCAACAGGTAACCTGGATGCGCGTAACGCGGACAGCATTTTTGAGCTTCTGGGCGAGCTGAACCGCTCTCAGGGCACGGCATTTCTGGTGGTGACGCACGATCTGCAACTGGCGAAGCGGATGAGTCGCCAGCTTGAAATGCGCGATGGTCGCCTGACGGCTGAACTGAGCCTGATGGGAGCTGAGTAATGGCTTCGCCTTTATCGTTATTGATTGGTCTGCGCTTTAGCCGTGGTCGGCGTCGCGGCGGTATGGTTTCTTTGATTTCGGTGATATCTACCGTTGGCATCGCGTTGGGTGTGGCGGTGCTGATCGTCGGTTTAAGTGCCATGAACGGATTTGAGCGTGAGCTGAACAACCGTATTCTGGCCGTAGTCCCACACGGAGAGATTGAAGCCGTAAATCAACCGTGGAATAACTGGCAGGAAGCGCTCGACAAGGTACAAAAAGTGCCGGGTATTGTCGCCGCGGCGCCTTATATCAACTTTACCGGACTGGTGGAGAGCGGGGCGAACTTACGCGCGGTGCAGGTGAAGGGCGTTGACCCGAAACAGGAACAGCGTTTAAGCGCGCTGCCATCCTTTGTGCAAAACCACGCCTGGGATAATTTTAAAGCCGGTGAACAACAAATCATCATTGGTAAGGGTATTGCCGATGCGCTGAAGGTGAAGCAGGGCGACTGGGTGTCGATTATGATCCCTAACGCCAGTGCGGATCATAAGCTACAGCAGCCTAAACGCGTGCGTTTGCACGTGACGGGGATCCTGCAACTGAGCGGTCAGCTCGATCACAGCTTTGCCATGATCCCAATGGAAGATGCGCAGCAATATCTCGATATGGGAACCAGCGTTTCCGGGATCGCGCTGAAGGTTAACGACGTGTTTAACGCCAATAAGCTGGTGCGAGACGCGGGTGAAGTCACCAATAACTATGTTTACATCAAGAGCTGGATTGGCACCTACGGCTATATGTACCGCGATATTCAAATGATCCGCGCCATTATGTATCTGGCTATGGTGCTGGTGATTGGCGTGGCCTGTTTTAATATCGTTTCCACGTTAGTGATGGCGGTAAAAGACAAAAGTGGCGATATTGCGGTATTAAGAACACTCGGGGCGAAAGATGGGTTGATCCGTGCCATTTTTGTCTGGTACGGCCTGCTGGCGGGTCTGTTCGGTAGCCTGATAGGCGTTGTCATCGGGGTGGTTGTCTCGTTGCAACTGACGCCGATCATAAACGGGATTGAGGCGCTTATCGGCCATCAGTTCCTGTCCGGCGATATCTATTTCATTGACTTCCTGCCATCGGAATTACACTGGCTGGATGTGATTTACGTGCTGGTGACAGCACTCGTGCTGAGTCTTTTGGCAAGTTGGTATCCGGCGCGTCGCGCCAGCAATATTGATCCTGCGAGAGTACTTAGCGGCCAATAACAACAATAATACACGACAGCATTCATGCTGCATCAAGGCGTAGCCAACGCAGAGGCATCTTGAAGGATGACGTGTATCAAGGAGCGGTGATGTATTACGGATTTGACATCGGCGGGACCAAAATTGCGCTGGGCGTGTTTGATAAGCAACGTCGTCTGCAATGGGAAACTCGCGTTCCTACGCCTCGCGACAGCTACGACGCTTTCCTTGATGCGGTCTGCAATCTGGTGACGGAAGCGGATCAGCGGTTTGGCATCAAAGGTTCGGTAGGCATCGGCATTCCGGGCATGCCGGAAACCGAAGACGGCACGCTGTACGCGGCCAACGTTCCTGCCGCCAGTGGCAAACCGCTCCGCGCCGATCTCAGCGCTCGCCTTGACCGCGATGTGCGTCTGGATAACGATGCGAACTGTTTTGCTCTCTCCGAAGCCTGGGATGACGAGTTCACCCAGTATCCGCTGGTGATGGGGTTGATCCTCGGTACGGGCGTCGGCGGCGGCCTGGTGCTTAACGGGAAATCCATCACCGGACGCAGCTATATCACCGGTGAGTTTGGTCATATTCGTTTGCCGGTTGATGCGCTGACGCTGATGGGCTTTGATTTCCCGCTGCGCCGCTGCGGATGCGGTCAACTGGGATGCATCGAAAGCTATCTTTCCGGCGGTGGATTTGCGTGGTTGTATCAGCATTACTACCATCAACCGCTGGATGCCCGCGAAATTATCGCGCTGTGGGAGCAGGGTGATGAGCACGCGCTGGCCCACGTTGAACGCTATCTGGATTTGCTGGCGGTGTGTCTTGGGAATATCCTGACTATCGTCGATCCTGATTTGGTGGTGATTGGCGGAGGCTTGTCGAATTTTACCGCTATTACGACGCAACTGACGAACCGATTGCCGCGTCATCTGCTGCCGGTTGCCCGGGTACCGCGTATTGAGCAGGCACGGCACGGTGATGCCGGCGGGATGCGCGGGGCTGCTTTCCTACATCTTACCGATTAATACAAAGAGGTTGTTATGCTGTCGCGTCGGGGTCATCGGTTAAGCCGCTTTCGTAAAAATAAACGCCATTTGCGCGATCGCCTGCGTCAACGAATCTTTTTCAGAGACAGAGTGGTGCCTGAATTGATGGAAAAACCAAGAGTGCTGGTACTGACTGGAGCGGGAATCTCCGCTGAGTCAGGAATTCGAACATTCCGCGCGGCGGATGGTCTCTGGGAAGAACATCGGGTAGAGGACGTTGCGACTCCGGAAGGATTTAGTCGAAACCCGGAACTGGTTCAGTCGTTTTATAACGCCCGTCGCCATCAGTTGCAACAGCCGGAAATCCAGCCCAACGCGGCGCATATCGCACTGGCAAAACTCGAAGCCGAGTTGGGCGATCGTTTTTTACTGGTGACGCAGAACATTGATAATCTGCATGAGCGTGCGGGCAGCCAGAACGTTATCCATATGCACGGCGAGTTGCTCAAAGTTCGCTGTTCGCAAAGCGGGCAGATTCTGGAATGGACGGGCGATGTGACCCCGGAAGATAAATGTCATTGCTGCCAGTTTCCGGCACCGCTGCGACCACACGTAGTGTGGTTTGGTGAAATGCCGCTGGGTATGGATGAAATTTATATGGCACTGGCAATGGCAGATGTGTTCATTGCGATTGGCACATCGGGACATGTTTATCCGGCAGCGGGTTTTGTGCATGAGGCGCGGCTGCATGGGGCACATACGGTAGAACTAAATCTCGAACCGAGCCAGGTAGGCAGCGAGTTTGAAGAGAAGTATTACGGTCCGGCAAGCCAGGTAGTGCCTGAGTTTGTTGAGAAGTTATTGAAAGGGCTGTGATTTTTTTTGCCGGATGGCGGCAAATGCCTTATCCGGCCTACGGTTTGCATTTATGTAGGCCCGATAAGCGTCGCGCCATCGGGCATTCCTTACAACGCTGAATTAGCGTCCTGCTTTTAGCTTCTGATAATACTCTTCGTAGATAGCACTGGCGGAACCGACATCGTTCTGCCATTCCCCTTTGTTGATGGTTTCTGCATCAGGGTAGAGCGTTTTGTCGTTCGCGACCTCAGGACTTAACAGCTTGCGTGCTGCCAGGTTTGGCGTCGGGTAACCGATAGTTTCTGCGACTTCTTTCGCCACGTCCGGGCGCAGCAGGAAGTTAATCAGCTTCAGTGCACCTTCTTTGTTTTTCGCGTTAGCCGGAATAGACAGGCTGTCCATCCAGAAAATGCCACCTTCTTTCGGCCATACCACTTCCAGCGGTGTGCCCGCCTGACGCGCAACATACGCGGAGCCGTTCCACACCATCCCCAGATTAACTTCGCCTTCCATATACGGGTTGGCCGGGTTGTCAGAGTTAAATGCCGCAACGTTAGGCATCAGCTTCTTCAACTCGTTATAGGCGGCTTCAATCTCTTTAGGAACGGTGGTATTGCCGGAATATCCCAGCTTGCGCAGCGCCATCTGGAACACTTCTCGCGCATCATCGGTTAACAGCAGACTGCCTTTGTACTCCGGCTTCCACAGATCGGCCCAACTGGTGACGGTTTTAGGATCGATAGCATCGCTGTTGACGCCAATGGCCGTCGCACCCCAGATATACGGGATGGAGTAGTCATTGTTCGGGTCAAACGGCTTGTTGAGCATTTCCGGATCGAGGTTGTGGAAGTTGGTCAACGTCGATTTGTCGATCTTCTGGATCATGCCTTCTTTACGCATTTTATCGACGTAATAGGTGGACGGAACCACCAAATCGTATGCGCCGTCTTTATAGGTTTTGAGCTTGGCGTACATGGTTTCATTCGACTCGTAGGTCGAATAGATAACCTTAATGCCGGTTTCTTTGGTGAACTGTTCCAGCAGACCCGGTGGTACGTATTCAGTCCAGTTATAGAAATAGAGCGTGTTGTTGTCATTCGCGTGAGCGGCGCTCATGCCCAGTGCCAGAGCACCCGCCGCGAGCAGGTGGCGTGACCATTTTTTCATCATTTAACGTCCCCTGAATTAAGGGCCTTAGCGGCCCTTGGTTTTATCACGTGCAATAAGCTGGCTGGCAATCACCATAACCAGCGACAGAACCAACAAAATGGTCGCCAGCGCGTTCACCTCTGGTGATACGCCGACTTTAACCATTGAGTAGATTTTTAATGGCAAAATTTCATAACCCGGTCCGGTGACGAAAGATGAAACAACAACATCATCCATCGACAGCGTAAAACTCAGCAACCAACCCGCAGCCACCGCAGGCATAGCCAGTGGTAGTATTATCTTGCGCAGAATAGTTACTTCGCTGGCACCCAAATCTTTAGCCGCCTCAAGCATGCGGACATCAAAACCTTTCAGGCGAGAGTAAACCGTCACCACCACAAAAGGCAGACAAAAAGTGATATGCGAGAACAGCAGCGACCAGAAACCCAGTTGAATGCCGATCAGCATAAACAGCACCAGCAGAGATATTGCCATCACAATATCCGGCGACATCATCACCACGAACAGCATGCCACTGACGAACGGTTTACCGCGAAAACGGTAACGGTACAGCGCAACCGCAGTAAGTGAGCCGATCAAGGTGGCAAACGTGGCGGATAGCACCGCCATCGTCAGCGAGTGCTGTGCTGCCTGCAACAGGCTGTCGTTATTCATCAGCAGGCCGTACCATTTGGTAGTAAAACCCTGCCAGTTGATGCCAAAGCGCGAACTGTTAAAGGAGTTCACAATCAGAATGATGATTGGAATATACAGATACGCGTAGATAGCGGTCATAAAACCGCCGCGAAGCAGTCGACCGATCATTCGAGTTCCACCTTCTTGTTCAGTAAGCGGGAGGCGCGCCAGTAGATCAGCAGCATCAGACCCATCACGATGGTCAGCGTAATGCTGGTGGCTGCACCAAACGGCCAGTCGCGGATGTTCAGGAACTGAACTTTAATTACGTTACCAATCAGCAGGTTTTTCGCACCGCCCATTAAGTCGGAAACGTAAAACAGCCCCATTGCGGGCAGCATGACCAGCAGGCATCCGGCGATAATCCCCGGCATCGTCAACGGAATAATGATGCGAGTGAAGGTCTGAAGCTTATTGGCACCTAAATCGCGTGCGGCTTCCAGCAGCGGTTTATCGAGCTTTTCAATGCTGGAATAGAGCGGCATCACCATAAACGGCAGCAGGATGTATACCAGCCCGATAATCACCGCGCTGGGGGTAAACATAATGCGAATGGGTGTATCGATAACGCCGAGCCATAACAGAAACTCGTTGAGATAGCCTTTGGTACTGAGGAAAATTTTGAGTCCGTAGATGCGAATAAGGGAATTGGTCCAGAACGGAACAATCAGCAGGAATAGCAGCAGCGGGCGTACTTTTTCCGGCAGTTTCACCAAAAACCAGGCAAACGGGTAGCCGAGTACCAGACAGGCGAGCGTGGCAATCAGCGCCATATTGAGGGAGTGAACCAGCACCTCAAAATAGAGCGGATCGAGCAGACGCGTATAGTTCTCCAGCGTAAAGACCATTTTGACGAAATTGGCGTCGTCACGGGTCAAAAAGCTGGTGCCGATGATCATCAGGTTGGGCAGAAAGACAAATAACACAAGCCAACCGACAATGGTGAAGATCACCACACTCTGGAATTTACTTGTGCTCTTCATCAGCCAGTACGACCTCCCAGCTTTCTACCCAGTTAATTGCCATTTTCTGGTCGAGCGAGTGGTCAAAGTCAGGATCATCTTCGTTGAAGAATTCGCTGACCATCACCATCTTGCCATTTTCCAGTTCTACAACCGACTCCAGCGTCATGCCTTTGTAGTTGCGTTCGCGCACGTAGCCGATCAGGCCTTCGATATGATTATCATCGTTGATTTCATCAACGCGTAAATCTTCAGGGCGTAACAGAACGTGCAGCTTTTGTCCGGGAACTACCGCGAAGTTGACATAAATATTGCACTCGCGGCCTTCAACGTTAGCACGAACACGTTGTTCATCCAGACGTTCAATCACCGTGGCGTTAAACATATTGATCTCGCCGATAAACCCGGCGACAAACAGATTCTTTGGCTCTTCGTAGATTTCGCGCGGCGTACCGTCCTGCTCAATCTTACCATCGCGCATCACCACGATGCGGTCAGACATAGTCAGCGCTTCTTCCTGATCGTGTGTGACAAAGACAAAAGTGATACCAAGCTTACGCTGCAGCGCTTTCAGTTCGTTCTGCATCTGCTTACGCAGCTTGTAGTCCAGCGCAGAGAGGGATTCATCTAACAAGAGTAAGCGGGGTTTGTTGACCACTGCTCGGGCAATCGCTACGCGCTGCTGCTGTCCGCCGGAAAGTTGATGCGGTTTTCGCTGGGCAAACTCTTCCAGTTGCACCATGCGCAGGGCTTCGGTAACGCGGGGAGAAATGTCGGCTGCGGGCGTTTTTTGCATGCGCAAACCAAAGGCCACATTCTCAAACACAGTCATGTGGGGGAATAGCGCATAGCTTTGGAAGACGGTATTCACGTAGCGATTTTCCGCTGGAACGTGAGTGATGTCCTCGTTGTCCAACAAAATATGACCGGAATCAACCGTTTCCAGACCGGCAATCAGGCGAAGAACGGTTGTTTTACCGCAGCCAGAGGGGCCAAGCAGCGTAAGAAACTCGCCATTATTGATGGTCAAATCCAGGCTGGAAATCACCTCTTTGCCATCGAAACTTTTGCGAATTCCCGCTAATTGCACCAGTGGAGAAAGCGAACGCGGTTGTTTATTCAATTTTTTACTCTGTCCCATGTAAACGCAACGGATGGCTGACCGATGCGGGGTTTGTGGTTAACCACCTTGATGACTCTTAATGAGGGCCGTTATTCTACGGCAAACCATTGTAATCGCCAATCCTTGTTGCGAATTACTGACTTAGCCCTATAGTCAGAGGGGATGTCAGGGCGAAATATTCTCACTTGCGGGGATAAAAGTGACCTGACGCAATATTTGTCTTTTGTTGCTTATTGATAATGTTGTCACAAAAAGTGAGGGTGACTGCATGGATAAACTACTTGAGCGTTTTTTACACTACGTGTCGCTGGACACCCAATCAAAATCGGGCGTGCGGCAGGTACCCAGCACCGAAGGACAGTGGAAATTATTACAACTGCTCAAACAACAGCTCGAAGAGATGGGGCTGGTTAATATTTCACTGAGCGAAAAAGGCACGCTGATGGCAACGTTACCTGCTAACGTTGCTGGTAATATTCCTGCGATCGGCTTTATTTCCCATGTGGATACCTCACCGGATTTCAGCGGTAAAAATGTCAATCCGCAAATCGTTGAAAACTATCGCGGTGGCGATATTGCGTTAGGCATTGGTGATGAAGTTTTATCGCCGGTGATGTTCCCGGTGCTGCATCAACTTCTGGGTCAGACGCTGATCACCACAGACGGTAAAACGTTGTTGGGCGCGGATGATAAAGCAGGCGTGGCGGAAATCATGACCGCACTGGCTGTGCTTATCCAAAAAAATATTCCGCACGGTGATATCCGCGTGGCCTTTACGCCGGACGAAGAGGTGGGTAAAGGGGCGAAGCATTTTGACGTTGCGGCATTCGATGCGCAGTGGGCCTATACCGTTGACGGTGGTGGCGTAGGTGAGCTGGAGTTTGAAAACTTCAACGCCGCGTCGGTTAATATCAAAATTGTTGGCAACAATGTGCATCCCGGCACCGCAAAAGGGGTGATGGTGAATGCGCTGTCCCTGGCGGCGCGTATTCACGCTGAGGTTCCGGCAGATGAAAGCCCTGAAAAGACGGAAGGCTATGAAGGCTTTTATCATCTGGCGAGCATGAAAGGGACGGTCGATCGGGCGGATATGCACTACATTATTCGTGATTTTGACCGTAAGCAGTTTGAAGCGCGTAAACGCAAGATCATGGATATCGCCAAGAAGGTTGGCAAAGGGTTACACCCAGACTGCTATATCGAACTGGTGATTGAAGACAGTTACTACAATATGCGCGAAAAAGTGATTGAGCATCCGTACGTGCTGGATATCGCCCAGCAGGCGATGCGCGATTGTGATATTGAGCCGGTGCTGAAACCGATCCGTGGCGGCACTGACGGCGCGCAGCTGTCGTTTATGGGATTACCGTGTCCGAATCTGTTCACCGGCGGCTACAACTATCATGGCAAGCATGAGTTTGTGACGCTGGAAGGAATGGAAAAAGCGGTGCAGGTGATTGTGCGTATTGCTGAATTGGCCGCGAAACAAAAATAAAGCATGTGTAGTTGCCGGATGGCGCTTTGCTTATCCGGCCTACAATATTTCACTCCAGTAGGCCTGATAAGACGCATGGCGTCGCATCAGGCACAGTCCGCATTACCCTTCGAAGAACCAGTACCCGCTGTTGACCAGCGCGGCAAGCATGGCAAGGAAAGAAGGATCCTCCAGCGCATCCTCAAAGTTCTCAGCCGTCAGCACAATATGACTGGCCAGCGCTTCCAGCGCAGGACGATGTGGCGAGTCAATTTTCTCACCGTTAGCGTAGACGTCATCGCCAATGCGCAATACGCGCAATCCGCCCAGACGCACTAACACATCACCTTGTTTCAGGGCATCATAAATTTCGTCTGGCTGATACGGTGGCTCCGGCGGGGCAATATCCAGCTCATGACGAGACTGAGAGATAAACTCGCCAAACCACTGCTGAAAATGTTCTGGCTGATTAATCAGACCCAGCATCATTTCGCGCAGCTTGTCCATTTCCTGCGGCAGAACATCTGCCGGATGATCGCGCGGTGGCAGGTCAGGATCGCTGTAATAGGTGCTGCCCAGTTCGCGTTGCAAAACGTAATCGGCGAACCCGCTGATCAGCTCGCGAGTGTTTGGCGCGCGGAAGCCAACCGAATAGTTCATCGCGTTTTCTAACGCATAGCCTTCGTGCGGGAATCCCGGTGGAATGTACAGGATATCGCCGGGTTCCAGCTCTTCATCAATGATGGCTTCGAACGGGTCGACCTGAAGAAGATCCGGGTGAGGGCAGTGCTGCTTCAACTGCAGCTTTTCGCCTACGCGCCAGCGACGACGACCGGTTCCCTGAATGATAAATACATCGTACTGATCCAGGTGTGGGCCAACGCCGCCGCCGGGTACAGAGAAAGAAATCATCAGATCGTCGATACGCCAGTCCGGTAATTCACGGAACGGGCGCATCAGCGCGGCGGTAGGTTCGTGCCAGTGGTTGACCGCCTGCACCAGCAAAGACCAGTTGTTCTCGCCAAGATGGTCGTAGCTTTCGAAGGGACCATGGCTAACCTGCCATTTACCATCCTGATGGCTGACGAGTCGGCTGTCGACTTCGCTTTCCATTGCCAGTCCAGCCAGTTCGTCAGGAGAGAGTGGGTCGATAAAGTTGTTAAACCCGCGTTTTAAGACCACCGGGCGTTTCTGCCAGTGGCGTTCAAGAAAATCGGGCCAGTTAAGTGTGAGTTGGTATTCCATAGTGAGCATCCCGCAGGCTGGTATCTGCAACCGATTATAACGGATACTTAACCTCAAGCGTGAAGTCAGTACATATTTATTACATGCGACGATTACTCGTCTTTCTGGCCCGGCTGCTGGCGGCCAAAAATAACTTCCATGCGCGCTCCACCCAGCAGGCTATCACCAGCAATAATTTGCCCGTCATACTGTTCGGTGATTTCTCGCGCCACCGCCAGACCGACGCCTTGTCCGGGACGTAGTGTATCTACGCGCTGTCCACGGTCAAACACCACTTCCCGTTTGCTTTGCGGAATACCAGGACCATCGTCTTCGACCAGAATATGCAGCTGATCCTCAGACAGTTGCGCCGAAATCTCGACAAACTCCAGACAATATTTACAGGCGTTATCCAGGACGTTGCCCAACACCTCGACAAAGTCATTCTGTTCACCCACAAAGCTGATCTCAGGTGAGATATCGAGATTAATGTTGACCCCTTTACGCTGATACACTTTATTCAGCGCCGAGGTGAGCTTATCCAGCAACGGCGCGACCGGGTGCAGCTCGCGGCTGAGTAGGGCACTGCTGCCACGCATACTGGCGCGATGCAGGTAATAGCCTATCTGTTGGGAAATACGACTGATTTGTTCCAGCATGATAGGCTCTGCGTCGCTGACGTTCATCTTTTCGTTACGCATTGAGCGCAGCGTACTTTGCAGTACCGCTAGTGGCGTTTTCAGGCTATGGGTGAGATCGGTTAACGTGGTGCGGTATTTATCGTAGCGCTCACGTTCGCTTTTTAAAAGTCGATTGAGATTGCGAACCAGGCTGGTCAATTCGCGTGTGGTGGCGGGGTTTAGCATCTCACGATGATGTTCCTCAAGCTCACGGACTTCACGCGCTAGCGACTCAATTGGCCGCAGGCTCCACCAGGCGGCCACCCATAACAGCGGAATGACCAGCAACAGATTGGCGACCAGGACATAAATAAACCAGCTCCAGACCATATACGAGCGCTTTAGCTCTATAGGAATGGTGTCGACAACCACAATAGTCAGTTGCGGCATTCTGGCTGTGGCGGGGTAGACGTTCACCGCCACGGAGTGGGTCATTTCGGCGTCGTCATCATCTTCTCTGACTTCTTTTAACTGCTGCTGAGCGGAGTGATCTTCGCCCAGTAAAGTGCTGGTGGCGTCTACATTGGCTTCAATTTCATGAAAACCGTTCGTTTTTAGCCAGTCAGGTTGGATACTTTGCGTCAACCAGGGAACATTGCGCTGCGCCCACAACAACTCACCGCTTTCGTTATAGATCAGCGACATTGTTGGACTTTGCATGTCGAGATGTTCAGGCAGCTCGACGTTTATCTTGCCGTTTTCCCACTTTGCCAGGGTATAAAACAGATTACTTTCACCCCGCAGCAGGCGGAACGTTGTCTTATCAAAGCTGACGCTGTAGCCCACCAGGGCAACCATGCCGTAGGCCAGCGAAAGCACCAACACCACGCCTGCGGTTGCCAGTAAAAAGCGCAACCGCAGCGATAATGGAAAAAAATGACGCAATAGTTTATTCATTGGCGCAGTTCAAAAAGATATCCCTGACCACGCACGGTGGTGATGACGTCGTCCGGATACTGCGCCTGTATTTTCTTACGCAGACGTCCCATTAGAACATCAATGGTGTGACTTTCGCGCAGCTCGGCATCCGGATAAAGCTGCAGCATGAGCGAATCTTTACTGACCACTTTGCCATTATTACGGATGAGCGTTTCCATAATGGTGTATTCAAACGCAGTGAGCTTGATAACTTCATCATTGACGGATAACTCGCGTCGAGAGAGGTCCACCTGAAAAGGCGGAAGGGAGATAATTTGCGATGCCAGACCGCTGTTGCGGCGCATCAGTGCCTGCATGCGCGCAGCCACTTCTTCGATGTGAAACGGTTTGGTGACATAATCGTCAGCGCCAGCGCTGAGGACTTCCACCTTGTCCTGCCAGCCTTCGCGCGCGGTTAATACCAGAATCGGCAGCGAAACCTCATTACTGCGCCAGCGGCGGATCAGCGACAAACCATCTTCATCGGGGAGTCCTAAATCAACGATCGCGATATCCGGCAGATGTTCATTCAGATAATAGTCCGCTTCCTTCGCATCTTCTGCATCATCCACCTGATGCCCTAAATCCTGTAACTGAACCTTGAGGTGGTGGCGTAATAAAGCATTATCCTCGACAACCAGTACGCGCATCATCGTTTCTCCCTAAAATAATGGTATGAATAGTTTAACGCTGATTATGTGGCTGTGGGGATAAACATTTAATAAACCGGGGAAAGGGATAATCTCGCGGACAATAAAAAAGCCGGAAGCGCTGATGCTTTCCGGCTTACTACGATATGAACGGAAGACCGGAACAGGCTCAAGCACGCTCCGGCATCAAACAGATTACTTCAGTTCATCAACCATGGTGATGGCGCGACCAATATAATTGGCAGGCGTCATTGCTTTCAGGCGAGTTTTCTCTTCTTCCGGCAGCGCCAGACCGTCGATAAACTGCTTCATACCTTCGGCGTCAACGCGCTTACCGCGGGTCAGCTCTTTCAGTTTCTCGTACGGCTTCTCAATACCGTAGCGACGCATCACGGTCTGAATCGGCTCTGCCAGAACTTCCCAGTTATGATCCAGTTCATCCAGCAGATGATCGCGGTTCACTTCCAGTTTGCTCACGCCTTTCAGCGTGGACTGATACGCGATCAGCGCATAGCCAATACCTACGCCCAGGTTACGCAGAACGGTAGAGTCAGTCAGGTCACGCTGCCAGCGGGAGACCGGCAGTTTGCTCGCCAGGTGCTGCAGAACCGCGTTAGACAGACCCAGGTTACCCTCGGAGTTTTCGAAATCGATGGGGTTAACTTTGTGCGGCATGGTGGAAGAGCCGATTTCACCCGCGATGGTTTTCTGTTTGAAATGGTTCAGCGCCACGTAACCCCAGACATCGCGGTCAAAGTCGATCAGGATGGTGTTGAAACGGGCGATGCAGTCAAACAGCTCGGCAATGTAGTCGTGCGGCTCAATCTGCGTGGTGTACGGGTTCCACTGGATGCCCAGCGAGGTGACAAACTCTTCGCTGAACTGATGCCAGTCAACTTCCGGGTAAGCGGCGATGTGGGCGTTATAGTTACCGACTGCACCATTGATCTTACCAAGAATTTCAACCTGGTTGAGCTGACGATACTGACGTTCCATACGGTAAGCCACGTTAGCCATTTCTTTGCCTAGCGTAGAAGGGGTGGCTGGCTGACCGTGGGTACGGGAGAGCAGAGGAATATCGCGATACTGTACAGACAGATCTTTCACCGCGTCGATAAGCTTACGCCAGTACGGCAGAACCACTTCGTCGCGTGCGGTTTTCAACATCAGCGCGTGAGACAGGTTGTTGATGTCTTCTGAAGTACACGCAAAGTGGATAAATTCGGAAACAGCGTGCAGTTCCGGGATATCCGCCACTTTCTCTTTCAGGAAATACTCAACTGCCTTCACATCATGGTTGGTCGTACGCTCAATGGTTTTGATGCGCGCAGCATCTTCTTCATTGAAGTTAGCGACGATCGCATCAAGGAAACCGATTGCGTCGGCAGCAAAAGCAGGAACTTCCTTGATCGCTGCGTGCGCGGCCAGTTTTTGCAGCCAGCGTACTTCAACCTGTACGCGGAATTTCAGCAAACCGTATTCGCTGAAAATCCCGCGCAGCGCGCTGACTTTATCGCCGTAGCGTCCATCGACAGGGGAAACGGCGGTCAGTGAGGATAATTCCATAGATCACAACTCCGGGGTTAAATGAGCAAGAATTTGTTTTGCCTGAGTCGTCAGGCGATTACGAGAAAACATGAGTTGCAGACGGCCTCCACCAACCTGATGCCAGAGCACGGCAGCACGGATGCCAGCCAACAGCGAAGCGCGTACTTTAGCCTGTACTTGTGGGCTCTGAAGGATGGCCGGGGAACCCGTGACCTGAATACGCGGGCCGAGTGGGCTGATGACGTCAACATAAATGCCAGCCATCGCACTCATCAACGTTTCTGACTGCAAATCAAAATGGTCTAGTTGGCGCTGCAAGCCGCTAATACGGTCTCCCAGCGTGTCCATAGCGCCCTTGGCCGCTGACAGCTTACGCTCCAGCACCATCAGGCTTAGCGTATAGCGGGTGAGTTCCGCGTTCAGTCCCTGACGACTGCTGGCGTTCAGTACGCCAAGCAGCGTTTCAAGGCCAAGACGCAGATTGGCTTCGCTGCCGCCAAACACGCCCAGCGTAGAGCTGGGATTCATGTCGATGACACTGTTCAGTGAAACGTGTAATGCATCGGCATCACAATGCCCCTGGTGCGCCAGTTCCTGCACCAGGCGTGCCGACTGACAAATGCCTGCCAGGGCGAGGGTGATGTCATAATAATTCTTTGCCACGTTCACTGCTTCCTTGTATCAAATGTGTAAGTAATTATACCGGCAGAGGCAATCGTTGTTCGATAATGCCGCCGCCGAGGCACACTTCGCCATTGTAAAAGACAGCCGACTGACCCGGCGTGACCGCCGCGACTGGCTCGTCGAAAATGACTTCAATACGCTCAGCATCCAGTGCCTTAACGGTGCACGGAATGTCGGTCTGACGATAGCGGGTTTTCACCGTGCAGCGCATGGTACCGGTGAACGGTTCGCGATCGACCCAATGCAGCTGTTGCGCCACCAGCCCAACGGACATCAGACGTGGATGTTCATGACCCTGAGCGACAACCAGAATGTTGTTCTCAACGTCTTTATCCACCACATACCATGGATCTTCTGTCCCTTCTTTCGTTCCGCCAATACCCAGACCTTTACGCTGACCCAGAGTGTGGTACATCAGCCCCTGATGCTGGCCAATCTCTTCGCCGTCAACGGTGATGATTTTGCCTGGCTGAGCCGGCAGGTAACGACCAAGAAACTCGCGGAACTTACGTTCGCCAATGAAGCAGATGCCGGTGGAGTCTTTTTTCTTGGCTGTAATCAGACCAAGATCTTCGGCAATTTTACGCACCTGCGGTTTTTCCAGTTCACCGACCGGGAACAGGCTTTGCGCGATTTGCTCATGGCCGAGCGTATAGAGGAAATAACTCTGGTCTTTATTGCCATCGAGCCCACGCAGCAGGCGGCTTTTGCCGTCGACATCCGCGCGACGCACGTAGTGACCGGTGGCGATGTAATCGGCACCTAAATCTTCTGCGGCAAACTCAAGGAAGGCTTTAAACTTAATTTCTTTATTGCACAGAATATCCGGGTTCGGCGTACGGCCCGCTTTGTACTCTTCAAGGAACAGTTCAAAGACGTTGTCCCAGTATTCTGCGGCAAAGTTGACGGTATGCAGTTCAATGCCGAGTTTGTCACAGACAGCCTGCGCATCCGCAAGGTCGGCGGCCGCTGTGCAGTATTCCTCGCCATCGTCCTCTTCCCAGTTCTTCATGAACAGGCCTTCTACCTGATAGCCCTGTTGTTGTAACAGCCAGGCAGAAACGGAGGAATCGACACCGCCGGACATGCCGACGATCACTTTTTTTGGGCTTTCAGACATAGGAATACTCACGACATTGAACTTCAAGGCGGCATATTCTAGCACGCAGCCCTTTACTTGACACCCTCTGTAAACGGCCAGTTAAATTCGCCGATCATGGCCAGTGGGTAGCGCTGTCCGCTCTGATAACAGCGAATACTCTCTGCAACCAACGGCGAACGCAGGTTTGGCGCAGAGAAAATCTCTTCTGCGCTGACCCAGCGACAGCAATCTATATCGCTGTCATGGGGTTCTGTAGCGCACATATTGGCAAGCTCGATAGAGAAAAGAAAACGCAAAAAGGGCGTTCTGTCCGGCGCAATCCATTGATGCATTCGAATGAAATGTTGTGGCTGTGCTTTGATACCTGTCTCTTCCCACAGCTCGCGAGCGGCGGCTTGCACTAAAGTTTCATCCGCTTCCAGGTGCCCGGCAGGTTGATTCCACAGGGCTTTGCCATTGATTGTTTCCTCAACGACTAAAAATTTGTCTTCTGCATGCACAATGCAGGCGACCGTAACGTGTGGTTTGAACATACCTGTTCCTTATTCAGTTAGTTGCATCCCGCCACACGCCATTGGCGAGGTTGTCCAGCGTGTAATCCCCCATGGCATAGCGGATGAGGCGCAGCGTAGGAAATCCAACATGCGCTGTCATACGACGTACCTGACGGTTGCGGCCTTCATATAAGGTAACTTTCAACCAGCTGGTGGGAATGTTTTTCCGTTCCCGAATCGGCGGATTTCTCGGCCACAGCCATACGGGTTCCTCTACTACTTCAATGCCTGCGGGTAGCGTGGGGCCATCATTGAGCGTTACTCCGTTACGCAGGGCGTCCAGCGCTTCTGCTGTCGGCTCGCCTTCAACCTGGACGTAATAAATTTTCCCGGTACGCTTACCGGGTTGCGTTAACCGCGCCTGCAGCGCGCCGTCATTGGTTAGCACCAAAAGCCCTTCGCTGTCCCGGTCGAGTCGGCCCGCCGCATAAATTCCCGGCACGGGAATAAAATCTTTTAACGTGCTTCTGCCAGCCTCGTCAGTAAATTGTGGCAAAACATCGTAGGGTTTATTGAACAAAACCACGCGTTTTGGCTGGTTTTCTTTACGCTGCTTAGTGACTTGTCGTGAGCTGAATCGCTCAACCCGGTGATTTCTAAAAGAAGTTTTTTGCATGGTATTTTCAGATTATATCAATTGCCGCATTATAGCCTAAGAACGAGTGTCTTTCATGGCGGCGAACAATAGGGTAGTATTGACACGCTCATTACAAATCATTAACAAAAAGTTGCTCTAACGCATCCGTGTAGCAGGACGCAAACGCACATGCAGCGTGATGACAGACGAGCAGAACCAGAAGCGCTCGAAGGAGAGGTGAATGGAAAGCAAAGTAGTTGTTCCGGCGGAAGGTAAGAAGATCACCCTGCAAAACGGCAAACTCAACGTTCCTGAAAATCCGATTATCCCGTTCATTGAAGGCGACGGTATCGGCGTTGATGTAACCCCACCGATGATCAAAGTTGTCGATGCTGCTGTCGAGAAAGCCTATAAAGGCGAGCGTAAAATCTCCTGGATGGAAATCTACACCGGCGAGAAATCCACTCAGGTTTATGGCCAGGACGTCTGGCTGCCTGCTGAAACCTTAGATCTGATTCGTGAATATCGTGTTGCCATTAAAGGCCCTCTGACCACCCCTGTTGGCGGCGGTATTCGCTCTCTGAACGTAGCTCTGCGTCAGGAACTTGACCTGTATGTCTGCCTGCGTCCGGTGCGTTATTATCAGGGCACACCAAGCCCGGTTAAACACCCTGAACTGACCGACATGGTCATCTTCCGCGAAAACTCCGAAGATATCTACGCGGGTATCGAGTGGAAAGCTGACTCTGCCGATGCTGAGAAAGTGATTAAATTCCTGCGCGAAGAGATGGGCGTGAAGAAAATCCGCTTCCCGGAACATTGCGGCATTGGTATCAAACCGTGTTCTGAAGAAGGGACTAAACGTCTGGTGCGTGCAGCGATTGAATACGCCATCGCCAACGATCGTGATTCAGTTACCCTGGTACACAAAGGCAACATCATGAAGTTCACCGAAGGCGCGTTCAAAGACTGGGGTTACCAGTTAGCGCGTGAAGAATTCGGTGGTGAACTGATCGACGGCGGTCCATGGGTGAAAATCAAGAACCCGAAAACCGGTAAAGAGATCGTGGTTAAGGACGTTATCGCCGATGCGTTCCTGCAACAGATCCTGCTGCGTCCGGCTGAGTATGACGTGATTGCCTGTATGAACCTGAACGGTGACTACATCTCCGATGCGCTGGCCGCACAGGTTGGTGGTATTGGTATCGCGCCGGGTGCAAACATCGGTGACGAATGCGCTCTGTTCGAAGCAACCCACGGTACTGCACCGAAGTATGCAGGTCAGGATAAAGTGAACCCAGGTTCCATCATTCTGTCTGCTGAAATGATGCTGCGCCACATGGGTTGGGTTGAAGCGGCTGACCTGATTGTTAAAGGTATGGAAGGCGCAATCAACGCCAAGACCGTAACCTATGATTTCGAACGTCTGATGGACGGCGCTAAGCTGCTGAAATGTAGTGAGTTTGGTGACGCGATCATCGAAAACATGTAATCCAGATACTGGGTTGTATGAGAACGGGAGCCGAGAGGTTCCCGTTTTTTTGTGCACAGAAAATCCCAGTTAGGCTGGGGATTCCGGAAAGCTTTCAGCTTTGGGCCAGTTATTAATATCCCTTTTGATTTGTTAAAACACCTTGCGGTCTGGCAACTGCAAGGGTTAAACAAGAAATCAAAAGGGGGTCCCAATGGGGGGCGAAAAGAGCTTAGCGAACACCCGATGGAACTGTAAATATCATATAGTTTTTGCGCCCAAATACCGAAGACAAACGTTCTACGGGTAGAAACGTAGGGCGATAGGCAGCATCTTAAGAAAGCTGTGTGAACGGAAAAGCGTGCGGATCCTGGAAGCTGTGCAGATCATATCCATATGCTTGTGGAAATCCAGCCCAAAATGAGCGTATCCGGCTTTATGGGGTACCTGAAAGGTAAAAGCAATCTGATGTTGTATGAGCAGTTTGGTGATATGAAGTTTAAATACAGGAACAGGAAGTTCTGGTACAGAGGTTACTACGTCGACATGGTAGGTAAGAACACGGCGAAGATAACTGTCTGCAGGAGTACATCAGGACGCAATGCCTGAATTAACTGAGCCAGCTTAATTGCGGATTTCTTTTACCTGGGTGTCCAATCAATTAAGCACAGTACAGTGACATTATCATGCGTCATGTCGCCGCAGTGTTCCGCATTAACTATGACTGTAGCCCGATGTGGTGATCTTTCATGCGGGTTTGTCCCTTATGCCTGCTTCTACGGGGCTGAGTGTAAGAAACCGGACTACTAGTTCAACTATCATTATATTAATGGATTATTGTTCTCAACATCTTCCATGTATAAAAGCGTATCGTCAACAGAGTAGTAATGCCGTTTGTTATCATTGACATCCGTAACCCATCGGAAAACGCCAGCATTGATAAGTGTTGCAGTATATTCGCGAAATGTGGATTTCCCGGAATAATGAATCTGGGCTGCTTTTTTTACTTGTTCCGGGTTCTTGTTTGTGCTGACTTTCAATAAGTCTCTTTTCCCTCTTATTAATATTACTTCATCATTTTCTGTAACAACTCTAATGTTATCAGTAGCCAGGTAGTAAATATAATAAGCAATATTCTGGCGTTTCAGTTCAGAGTAAAACCACGGAAAGTTATGTTCCTTTCTCACTTGCTCAAACATCTTTTCAAGAACGTCAACCTGATCCATCAGGATTATAACCTATTGTTAGTCATGAGAGCGTGTAGTGTGCACGATCGGTTTTATCACTTCAATCTGGTCTGACCTTTTGGTACGGACAGCGGAGCCATGAGAGTAATTGCGCGCAGCCCATATACGCGTGCGCACTTGGTGCATGCAATTATTCTTTTGCTGAAAGTTTGTACGGAAATACATGCAGAGCGTTTGCTGCTATGGGATAAACGCCCAGGCCTTCTGTTCTGGCTTTGATTTCCTCGAAAGAGAGTGAAGGGGAGGGTTCTCGTCCGCCCCACAGATTAATGCCTTCAGGAACATCGTCCCGGCTGTACTCCTCGGCGATCTCGATGGTTCCGCCACTATTCAATTCGATCACGACGCTTTTCCCGTCAACAGGAATCAGGTTCCCGTCATTGTCAGTGATAAAGATTTTCATTTGATTACCTCTTATTAGTACATGTATATGATAACAAAATTGGAAAGAGGGATGTCATTATTGTCTTGATCTCTTCAAGGATAATTTTATTTAAAAATCAATTTGTTATGTTGTGGTTTTGGAAATGTGATTCGACGCATGGCGACTTTTGTTTCTGTCTACCATGCTCTGTAGAGATAAATTAGAACACGTCAATGCTCATCGCAACGACTGATCAGTTTTCGCTACAGGACATGAGAATGCGCAAAGCACTTTTACCGGTAACCGCTGCGGTGTGTCTTTTTTTGATCGGTGTTTTTATTCTTAATATGCAGCTTTGGTATTCATCTTCGACAGAAACCCTTGGAGGAGCCCGATATGCCGTTAAAAATATGGATAACATACTTGATGAAGCTTTCCAGGCAACCCGTACCGCAAGGCATATTGCTGAAAAAAAATGTGATCTGGAGGGACAATACCAACTTGGAACCGAAGCTGCACTTCGCCCTCATTTGCGAACGCTGATCATTATCCGGCAGGGGAAGGTTTGGTGTACGTCATTGCCGGGGAATAGGATTTTACTTAAGCAAATCCCCGTAATTGCTGATACAAATCTGTTGCTGACTCCCGCAAGAAATACGGAAAATGAGATACCTGTTCTGCTGTATCAAACTCGTTTTCAAACCAGTCGTATTATTGTCACTATTAGTGGGGTGCATATTCGAGGGGCTCTGAAAGTTCCGTTAAAGGGAGTAGCATACTCATTGCTGGTGGGTGACAACGTACTTGGTTTATTGGGCGATGTGAAAACCGTTACAACAAGCGCACGTGCGTCTGGTCAACTTAATTCCGCAAAGTATCCGTTCAGTATTATTTATAATAAACCGCCACTGTTTAGTGCAAAAAAGCTGGTTACACAGGGTTCAGGGATTCTGGTTTTTATCCTGTTAATGTCTTTTGCAGCCGCTTATGCCATTGATAAGTATCTGAACAAGAACGATACCCCTGAAGAAACGTTGCGCAGGGCGATAGTAAAAGGAGAGATCGTGCCTTTTTATCAACCTATCGTAAATGGTCGCGAGGGGACGTTACGCGGTGTTGAAGTGCTGGCCCGATGGAAACATCCAAAAGCCGGATATATCTCTCCAGCTTCCTTCATTCCCGTCGCTGAAAAATCAGGCCTGATAGTGCCACTAACTCAAAGCCTGATGAGGCAGGTCGCGGAAAACATGAACGCCATTGCCAGCAAACTGCCATCCGGCTTCCATGTCGGCATTAACTTCAGCGCATCCCATATCACATCCCCTACATTCGTGCAGGAGTGCCTGCATTACAGGGATAGTTTTAACCGAGATGACCTCAATCTGGTAATCGAAGTTACTGAGCGCGAGCCGTTAGATGTGGATGAAGATCTTGTGCAGAGGCTCAATATCCTGCATGAGAATGGCTTTGTGATTGCGCTGGATGATTTTGGTACGGGCTATTCTGGGCTTTCTTATTTGCATGACCTGCACATTGATTACATTAAAATCGATCAGAGCTTTGTGGGAAGGGTAAATGAGCTTCCTGATTCAACCCGAATTTTGGATTGTGTTCTCGATTTGGCGCGCAAGCTGTCTTTAAGCATCGTTGCTGAAGGGGTTGAAACGAAGGCTCAGCTCGATTATCTCAACAAAAACAACATTGTTTTCCTGCAAGGGTACTATTTCTATAAACCAGTAACCTTCACTGAGTTCGTCATGATTCTGCTGTCAAAGCCTAAAGTGAAGGTTTTTGTCGAATAAATACAAGATAACCTTATTGATGGAAAGTGAGCATGAAATCTGCTTCGGTAGCAAAAATCCGACGATTATCTTTATCGTGAGGCAAATCTCGGATTCTGTTATTTAAAATCTATACCCTTATTGATGTGGTGGTTATTTGTGTTTTCATATACAGCAACTGGATAATGGTATGGCAGATATAATATTCGCGATGGAGCGTGATTCAAGTCACAGAGCGGCGAAAAATAAGTTGGATGTGCGAAGTAAAGCGAAGAACACAAATCGCAACCAGCTTGCGATTGCCGCAGCCTTGTTTTTAGGCGGTATTATCGGGGTTATTGTTTTGGCATTATATCTAATGGTGCAGGAAGGGATGTTTCTGTATTAATTGTTTAAATATTCTTATATGTTAAAATAAGTTGATGATTATATCTTGTGTCTTCTTTCAGTAATATTCTGCTGGTCGGGGTATTAGTGTGCCCCGACCAGCAGGATCTTATAAAATTAGAACTGATAATTTAAAGATACCCAGTAGTTACGACCAGGGTTTACGTATCCGGTAGTGGATTGTGCAGTCTGATAATAATCACCTGCGTAGGTGCTATTGCGGCCCACCTGGTACAATTTGACCTCACTAAAGTCTTTATCCAGCACGTTATTAACCGCCGTATTAAGCGTCAGATCTTTGGTCAGCTTATAAGACATCCCCATGTCGACAACGGTCCAGGCTTTTAAATCAGCGCCTTTATCGTCATAGACGGCCTTTTGTACTGCGCTAAGGTTGTCGTAATTTTCGGTAAAGCGTGGGGCTTTGCCGCGATAACGTGCGCTGAGCCAGGCGTTCATATCTTCCGTTGCCTGCCAGTTCAGACGGGCGTTAGCCATATGTTTTGGTGTGTAACTTAATGGCGCGCCTTTATTGTCACCATCTTTTTGCTTGCTCTGAGTGTAGGTGTAGTTGAGAGATAAGGTCAGCACATCCGACCATAGAGGGAAGGTGCTGGCAAATTCAACGCCATCGGTTCTTGCCTTGCCGCTGTTGGTATAGCTGTTGGTATTATCATCGATAGAATATGAGACAATTTTATTTTTGTATTCGGTATAGAAGCCGGTAATGTTGGCGTTAAGCCCGGCGTCGTTCTCGTAATACAGCCCGGTTTCGTAGCTAATACTTTCCTCAGGTTTGAGGTCCGGGTTACCGACCGTATTCACCGTTCCCTGTGCGGTTACACCGCTGATCCCGTTATGCAACTGGCTTAGTGATGGTGCTTTATATCCTGTCGTCACGCCGCCTTTGAGCGTCCAGGCGTCGGAAACGTCCCAGACCATATAGGCACGCGGGCTGAGATGACCGCCAAAGACATCGTTATGCTCATAGCGTGTTCCTGCGGTTAAGGCCAGCGAGTCGAGAATATGCCATTCATCTTCCGCATAGGCTGCCCACGTTTTTTGATGGAACGTCTCGCCGGTATTGGCCAGCACCACACCATCTTTCATCCGTGCATCCCAGTATTCTCCGCCAAGGGTTAAGAGGTGTGAATCACCTAATGGCGTCAGCAGCACTGAGTCAAGAATGACGTTGGTGTTCTTCAGTTCACGCGCGTCACCGGCCCGGCCTGCGTTCTCTGGCGTGAGTGCGGAAGATACCAATTGCCGGCCTTTGTTTTCGGTTTCATTCCAGCCGAGGGAGGATTTCCAGGTGCCGAAC
Organism: Citrobacter sp. Cpo089; assembly: GCF_030332695.1. Lineage (NCBI taxonomy): Bacteria > Pseudomonadati > Pseudomonadota > Gammaproteobacteria > Enterobacterales > Enterobacteriaceae > Citrobacter > Citrobacter sp. Cpo089. Next base: position 228,025 of record NZ_JAOWHJ010000073.1, read on the forward strand.
GTTAAGGCTGTATCGTGGCCGAGGGTCACTTTGTTACGCTCATAGCGTAGCGTTTTATCATACCCCCCTGTCAGGTTACCCAACTGCCCGTCATCGTTGTCATAGCGCTGTCTTGCGGAGTCGAGATCTAACCACAGTGTATTGTTCTCATTGGTTTTCCAGTCGAGGCGCGTGCCAATATTATAGTTTTCCGATTCGGTAGGATAAGGTACGCGGGTGGAGGAGGTATCGCTGAGGGAGGTGACGCTGGAACCCTGACGCTGGGTTGTGCTCCCCCGAACCTGCATATCCAATACGCCCGCAATCAGCGGGCCGCTTGACCAGAAGTTGGCGACCGTACTGTTACCCCATTTATTACTCTCTTGCAGGTTAACGCCGGTATTGATGGAAGTGCTCCATTTATCGGTGCTTTTTTTGGTGATGATATTCACCACGCCACCGATTGCGTCGGACCCATAAAGCGTCGACATCGGGCCGCGGATCACCTCAATATGATCGATCGCCGCCAGCGGGGGCATAAAGCTGGTATTCATGGCAGAGAAACCGTTTGGCGTTACGTCGCTGCTGCCGTTTTGACGAATACCGTCAATCAGGATCAAGGTATAGCTGGCAGGCATGCCACGGATGCTGACCTCCAGACCGCCGGTTTTACCGGTGCTGCTTTCAACATCTACCCCTTCAACAGAACGCAGGGCTTCACCTAAGTCATTATATTTATTGGTTTGTAACTCTTGCTGCGAAATAACAGAGACGCTGGCGGCGGCATTGGTGATTTTCTTTTCATAACCAGAAGCGGTTACCACCATGACATCTTCAGCAAATACCAGGGGGCTGGAAAATCCTAAACAGGATAGAACGACAGAGGCAACAGGTTTTAAACGCATAGTCAAACTTCCTTTGTTAAAAATTCAAAGGCAGTAAGATAATTGATGGAAATGATAATACAAATAATTATCATTACAAATTTACATAACTTGTCACTTCTGGTGTTTTTCTTGAATAAATATACATAAATTGTCATGAGTTTTAGATAAGGAATTAGCAGGAAGGGATAATAGTACGCATAGGCAATTATTAGATCGGGATTAATATCCCTGTGAATAAATGGCGAGGGATTAATCAATTTTCTGAGATTCACATCGTACTCATAACGGAGTATCAGAAAAAAGTATGATAATTTTAGAAAATCGTCATACTTTTCTGCGCCGCATCATTTTTTTCGTCATTTCTGTCCGCCATAATCCCTTCCCCAGGAGACTGCTTAACGAGGGTAAATCGTTATGCAGCATAAAAATAACGTAAATCTGGATAACATAATGATCAAAGGCAAGCTGGCACTGCTTACGTGCGCATTGACTCTCGCATTAACTTCACCACTTCTTGCCGCGCAAAATGCGAACGAAGGGCAGACGTTAAAACTGGCAATTGGCCCAGAACCAACGGAAGGGTTTGACCCGATGCTGGGCTGGAGTCATGGCAGCTATTTGCTTTTGCATGCACCATTATTAAAACAAAATGCAGATATGAGCTGGGGAAACCTGCTGACGGAAAAAGTAGAGACCAGCGCAGACGGCAAAACCTGGACGTTGACGTTAAAACCTGACCTTAAATTCTCGGATGGTTCCCCGCTAACCGCTGAAGATGTTGTGTTCACCTATAACAAAGCAGCAAAAAGCGGCGGCAAAATCGACATGGGAAACTTCACCCATGCCAGCCTGAAAGATAACCGTACGGTAGAAATTACGCTAAATAGCCCACAGAGCACCTTTGTGAATGTGTTGGGTTCTTTGGGTATTGTTCCGGCGAAACGGTATGACGAAAAAACATTTGCCAAAAATCCGATTGGCGCGGGTCCTTATCGGCTGGTGAGTTTTCAGCCGGGACAGCAGTTGATCGTGGAGGCTAACCCCTGGTATGCCGGTAAGAAAAATGATTTTAGTAAGCTGGTGTTTGTCTTCCTTGATGAAGATAACGCTTATGCCGCAGCGCGCAGTGGCCAACTGGGACTCGTACGTATCGCGCCGTCGATGGCGGTCGCTCCTCAGCAGACAAATTTGAAACTTTGGGTACGCGATAGCGTGGAAAACCGGGGCATTGTGTTCCCGATGGTTCCTGCAGGTAAAAAAGATGCCAATGGCTATCCGATTGGGAACGATATCACGGCCGATGTTGCCATCAGGCGCGCCATCAACTATGCCATCGACCGTAAGCAGCTTGCCGATCAGGTCATGGAAGGTCATGCGATTCCTGCGTATAGCGCAGTGCAGGGGCTGCCGTGGCAGGGGCAATCCGTTGCGTTCAAAGATGGTGACAGTGAAAAGGCACGTACGATTCTGGAAGAAGCCGGCTGGAAGGTAGGTAAAGATGGCGTGCGAGTGAAAGACGGCAAAGAGGCTCGACTGACTTTATGGTACGCCAGCGGTGACAGTACGCGCCGGGATTTAGCTGAGGCCGTACGTGCGATGCTGGAACCGTTGGGAATTCAGGTATCACTACAGTCCGGAAGCTGGGAAACTGTTGAGCGTCACATGCATGCGAACCCGACACTATTTGGTTGGGGAAGCCTGGATCCGATGGAGCTTTTCCATCATTACAGTAATCAGGCCGCGGGCGTGGAATATTACAACCCAGGCTATTACAGCAATCCTGTTGTTGAACAGCATCTTAAACAGGCTATCGACGCCCCAGACTGGCAAAAGGCGTTGCCTTTCTGGCAACAGGTGGAGTGGGATGGCAAGCAAGGGGCTGGCGTGCAGGGCGATGCTGCCTGGGCATGGCTGCTGAATATTCAGCACACCTACCTGGCAAATCCGTGTATTGATTTAGGCAAAGGCGCACCGGAGATTCACGGTAGCTGGTCACTGCTCAATAATCTGGACGAATGGACCTGGACCTGCCGTTGATGAAGTCTGTTGTGGGCCATTTTCTACGGCTGATAGTGTTATTAGTGCTGGTTGCGGCTGGCACTTTTGTGCTGCTCAGCTTTTCTCCAGTCGATCCGATTCGCGCTTATATTGGCAACGATCTCCTGCATGTGCCGCCGGAGCAATATGCACGCATTGCTGCTCGCTGGGGATTGGACCAGCCGCTATGGGAGCGTTTTGGTCACTGGTTTTTACGGGTATTGCAGGGCGATCTCGGCTATTCCATGTTGTTTAATGCGCCGGTTGCCAGCGTGATCAAGGAACGCTTTTCCACCTCGTTTGCGCTGCTTGGCGGCGCGTGGCTACTCTCCGGCATATTGGGAACGGCAATGGGGTTTGTCGCGGGTCGCTACCTGAATCGCTGGCCGGACAAAGCAATCTGTCGCCTCAGCTATCTGCTCTCCTCGTTGCCGACCTTCTGGATTGGCATGTTGCTGCTGGCGTTATTTGCCGTGCGCTGGCCGGTATTTCCGGTCTGCTGCGCATGGGAGCCGGGTAACAGCGGCGATATGGCCATGCTGACCGAGCGTCTGCGCCATCTGGTGCTTCCCGTTTGCGCGCTCAGTTTGCTGGGACTGGGACAAATTACGCTTCATACGCGGGAAAGCATCGCCAGCGTAATGAAAAGCGAATTTGTCCGTTTTGCACGTTCCCAGGGAGATAAAGGCTGGTCACTGTTACGCCATCAGGTTCTGCGTCATGCAATTACGCCTGCGCTGTGTTTGCAGTTTGCCTCAATGGGAGAACTGCTGGGAGGTGCACTATTGGCCGAAAAAGTCTTCGCGTATCCAGGACTGGGGCAGGCCACCATTGATGCCGGATTACGCGGCGATCTGCCGTTACTGATGGGGATTGTGTTGTTCAGTACCGTACTGGTGTTCATTGGCAATTCGCTGTCTACCTGGCTTGTCCGTATGTTGAACCGTGCTCTGGAGCGACCTGATGCTCTATAACCCGACGCCGACGCTAATTCGTCTTTTGTTCTCTTTCAGCTGCCTGTTATTCATTGCAGTATATGGTGCCGCAATGCTGGATAACCCGTTGAGCGTTAATCTGCTTGCCCGTCATCTTCCACCTGATGCGATGTATTGGTTTGGCACCGATAATCTTGGTCGCGATCTGTGGATCCGTTGTTTTCAGGGGGCACTAACCAGTCTGCAAATTGGTATTGGTGCGGCGTTGTGCAGTGGCTTGATTGCGTTAATGATGGCGGCGGTTTCGCGCATACATCCGCGTCTGGATGTGCTTATGCGCCTTATAACTGATGCCATGCTGTCGATGCCGCATCTGCTATTGCTTATTTTGATCTGTTTTACGCTGGGCGGCGGGAAAAACGGGGTAATCATGGCGGTTGCACTAACGCACTGGCCGCGTCTGGCGCTAATCCTGCGTGCTGAAGCGCAGCGCGTGGCCCACAGTGACTATCTGACGTTGACCTGGCGTCTGGGGCACGGCCATTTTTACTGCTGGCGGCATCACTATCTACCGGCGTTGTTACCCCAGTGGCTAACGGGAACATTGCTGATGTTTCCCCATGCAGTGTTGCACAGCGCGGCGTTAAGCTTCCTCGGTTTTGGACTGGCACCGCATGAACCGTCGCTGGGCCTGCTGCTGGCGGATGCGCTGAGGTTTATCAGTCATGGCGACTGGTGGTTAGTGCTGTTTCCTGGACTGATGCTGTTCAGTCTGGTGATGTTATTCGATCAGCTCGCAAGGGCGGTGCATCGTTTATGGTTACGAGGTGACGCATGTTGAGTTTAAGGCAGGTCTCACTGGACGTGGCGCGTTATCGCTGGTACGGCGCGAAAAACTGGTCTTCGCTGTTGCAGGATATCTCTTTCGACGTAGCGCCTGGTCAGATGGTGGCGCTAGTTGGAGGAAGTGGAGAAGGTAAAAGCCTATTGCTGCAATGTCTGCTCGATCTCTTACCAGACAATTTGCGTTTCAACGGCGTTATTACCCTGGAAGGTAAAACGCTGGACAGTGATGACATTCGCAAATGTCGTGGCAATACCTTTAGCTACGTCCCGCAAGGTATTCAGGCACTTAACCCGCTGCTCTCGATTGAAAAGCATCTGCGCAGGGCATGCCAGCTTTCTGACCAGCAATGGAATGCCGGAAAAATTGAACGATTGCTCCAGCGTAGCCGACTGGAAAGTCGCGTATTAGATGCTTTTCCGCGTCAGCTTTCAGGCGGTATGGCAAAACGTGTTCTGGCCTGTCACGCGTCTCTGAGTCAGGCTCGCTATATTCTGGCGGATGAAATTACCGCCTGGCTTGATGCACCTCTCGCTAATCAACTGCTTGAACAGTTGCGTGAGCAATGTGAGCAAGGGGCTGGCGTTTTATGGGTAACGCATGACCTCACGCTGGCGGCCCGCCATGCGGATCGTATTGTCGCTCTGCATCAGGGAAGGGTGTCGGATAACGTCAGCCGGGAACAGCTGTTACGCGGAGAGATTAGCGAACACCTGCAACGACAATGGCGGGCGCTGCCTGAAAGAAATCAACTTTTTGGAGAGCGCGATGCTGTGCTGTCGTGATGTAACAATCCGTCAGGGGGAAAAGGTTCTGTGGCAAAATCTGACCTTTTCTCTACACCCTGGAGAACGTATTGGGATTTGTGCGCCCAGTGGAACTGGCAAAACGACGCTGGGGCGCGTGCTGGCGGGCTGGCAGAAACCAACTTCCGGTGACATTCTGGTTGATGACCAACCTTTGCCGATGCACCAGTATTGCCCGGTGCAACTGGTGCCACAGCATCCGGAATTAACTTTTAACCCCCGACGCAGCACCGGTGATGCGGTGTATGATGCATGGCGACCGGATGCTGCAATGCTTACCCGTCTTCACATCAATCCAGAGTGGTTAACCCGCCGTCCCGGACAACTTTCTGGTGGTGAACTGGCGCGAATTGCTTTACTTCGCGCGCTGGACCCGCGGACACGTTTTCTTATTGCCGATGAAATTACTGCCCAGCTTGATCCTTCTATTCAACGGGATATCTGGGCGCTGCTGCTTGAAGAATCTCAGCGTCGGCCATTGGGTATGCTCATTATCAGTCATCAGCAGGCACTGCTTGATCAGATCTGCACGCGAGCGCTACTCTCTTAGGTCTCTTTCGCATTTCAGGCAAATAACTAACGTGATCGTAAAAACTATCGCTGTGGCTGCGCTAATGTACGGGGCGGGTGCTTTTGCAGCACATGCTTCCATTCAGGTGGGTTTTTCACCGGAAGGATCGGCTCGGGCTTTAGTGCTGGATTCAATCAACCATGCGCAGCACAGCATCGATATGATGGCTTATTCATTTCAGTCTGCAGATATTGTTCAGGCATTGGTCAACGCTGAAAAGAGAGGCGTTGTGGTTCGGGCTGTTATCGATAAGAAACGAAACCAGGGTAAGGTGAGCCAGAAGGCCATCGCTTTTGCTGCCGCGAATGGGGTTGATGTTCAACTGGATGGTCACTACCACATCCAGCATGACAAGGTAATGATTATTGATGGCGACACGCTGGAAACCGGTTCGTTCAACTTTGCTAAATCCGCAGAATTTGCTAACTCTGAAAATGTGTTAGTTATTCGTGACGAACCTGCCGTTGTTGCGCAGTATCAGGCCCATTTTGACAGCCGTTGGAAAATCGCGCACCAGAGCGGTTAAATGTTTCACAACGCCGTTGATTTAAATGTGATGTTATATTATAACATTTTACTCGCAATTGATTTGAGGGTGAAATTTTGGCTATTCGTTTTAAGAAACTGACAATCGCTTTGGGGATGCTTTTAGTCAGTAGTTCGGTTCTGGCGCATGGTCATCATTCCCATGGTGCGCCAATGAGTGAAGCAGAACAAAAGGCGTCTGAAGGGGTATTTGATGACAACCAGGTGCAGAACAGGGCGCTGACCGACTGGGATGGCATGTGGCAATCTGTCTATCCGTATCTGGTCAGCGGCGAGCTTGATCCGGTGTTCAAAAAGAAAGCGGAGAAAGATAAAAGCAAAACGGCAGAACAAATCAAAGCGTATTACCGTACAGGCTATGCAACCAACGTAGACACTATCGGTATTGAAAATGGCGTGATGGAGTTTCATACCGGGAATCAGGTTGAATCATGTAAATACGACTATGCCGGATATAAGATCCTGAATTATAAATCAGGCAAGAAAGGTGTACGGTATCTGTTTGAGTGTAAAGCTGCTGACAGCAAAGCGCCAAAATATGTGCAATTTAGCGATCATATTATTGCGCCGCGTAAATCGAGCCACTTCCATATCTTTATGGGAAATACCTCGCAGGCAGCCTTGCTTGAAGAGATGGAAAACTGGCCTACCTATTACCCTTATCAGTTGAAGGGAGAAGAGGTTGTGGATGAGATGCTGCACCATTAATCCGGGCTAACCTTATCTGTACACACCCGTCACCAGTGGCGGGTTTTTTAATTCATAACCTTTTCTTTCCATCACCCGATGCATTCGTTAGCATATTGTATCGCAGCAAGTGCATGTGTTTTTTCAGGAAGAGGTTAACGTGTTCGCAGAGTATGGAGTTCTGAATTACTGGACGTATCTGGTGGGAGCCATTTTTATCGTGTTGGTACCGGGGCCAAATACGATATTTGTGTTGAAGAACAGCGTCGGTCGGGGAGTGAAGGGTGGTTATCTCGCCGCAAGCGGTGTGTTTATCGGTGATGCCGTGCTGATGTTTTTGGCCTATGCCGGTGTTGCCGCATTGATCAAAACAACGCCTGTTTTGTTCAATATCGTTCGCTATCTTGGCGCGTTTTATCTGCTGTACCTAGGTGCGAAGATCCTGTATGCGACACTGAAATCGAAAGCAAGCGACGCCGCACCTGAGGAAGTCCCGTTTGGCGCTATTTTTAAGCGAGCATTAATTCTGAGCCTGACGAATCCCAAAGCTATTTTGTTTTATGTTTCGTTCTTTGTGCAGTTTATTGATGTCAATGCACCGCACTCAGGGCTGTCATTCTTTATTTTGGCCATTACGCTTGAAGTAGTGAGCTTTTTCTATCTGAGCTTCCTTATTTTCTCCGGCGCGTTTGTGACGCAGTATATTCGCACGAAGAAAAAACTGGCCAAAGTGGGTAATTCCCTAATCGGCCTAATTTTCGTTGGTTTTGCCGCTCGTCTGGCCACGCTTCAGTCGTGATGCCATTGGCCCGCTGGTTGCGGCGGGCCTTCAATATGACGCTTTGCTTTTCATTTATAATTGTAGGGTTATAACCAATAAATGGTATTTTAAATGTATATTTTGAGGCGTACCCTGTGTACAGCAGCGATTCAATAAGACTCGCTGGTTGTCGACTGGAAAAGGGAAGAAAAATGCTTCAAATTCCACAGAATCATATCCATACACGCTCTACACCATTCTGGAACAAAGAAACCGCGCCTGCCGGAATTTTCGAACGCCACCTTGATAAAGGAACTCGTGCTGGGGTTTATCCACGACTTTCGGTTATGCAGGGGGCGGTCAAATATCTCGGATACGCCGATGAACACAGTCCGGAGCCAGTAGAGGTGATGGTTATTGAAGCCGGTCAGTTTGGCGTTTTTCCGCCGGAAAAATGGCATAACATCGAAGTGATGACCGACGACACTTACTTTAATATCGATTTTTTCGTTGCCCCGGAAGTTCTGATGGAGAGTGCAAATCAACGAAAAGTCGTGCGCACCGGCAAGGAGTAAATCATGGGCAAAGCAACCTATACCGTAACCGTGACCAATAACAGCAACGGTGTTTCTGTTGATTATGAAACAGAAGCGCCGATGACATTACTGGTGCCGGATGTGGCAGCAGAAGTGGTCAAAGACTTGGTCAATACCGTTCGTTCGTACGATACCGAGAATGAGCATGAAGTCTGCGGATGGTAGGTATTAAATACTCTTACTGATTGAATACAAAGAATTTTAATGTACTAACCGCACAGCGTTTTGACGGCGCTGTGCGGTTATTTTATTTGTGTTGAACGTAGTGATGTCCGAAAAAAGATTCCTTAAGAATACCTTAAGAAATCCGCATTGAATGCTAATTGTCGATCATTCACAGGAGTTATGATCGCAAAAAAGTAACAATACAGAACATCGCGCTTATGAAACTGAATACCCAAATTACATTCCCCACACTTATTCTAGGACTGGTCATTGTGGCGATCCCGTTCACCGCGAACTGGAATCTTCCGCTGCTTAACGGCACTGTCGTCAGATGGATCGAAAATGGGCAGGCGCTATGGCTACTGTTTGGTGCGGTATTTACCCTTGGCTATATCCGGCCTTTATCACGACCTGAAGGCGAGAAGCAATTTTGGCTTTGGGCAGCCGCGTGGTGGTTGGTATTGCTGGGGAGAAGCACCAGTTGGGGCCGCGACTATTTCCCGGAGCAGCCTAAACTTCTGTTCAGAGCTATCTCTGTTGTAATGATTTCCATGATTATTCTGCCGGTGCTGTTGTCGAAGCGCTTACGCCTGGATATTGTCCGACGCGTGCGTAATGAACCGCTACCGCTCTGGCTGCTGGCGATCACCGCCTGCGCATTTTTGATTTCCGATACGGTAGAGCATCATCGTCTGCTGGCTCCCATCTTCCTGCACAATGCCCAATATGGCGATATGATTGAAGAATTGTACGAACTGCCGTTTATGGCTGGCCTGTTTCTGATGAACCTCGGTTTTATGCAGCGGGATATGCAGGAGGAATCTGCCTCCATCCGTTTCAGTGAACCTCACCTGGTAAAGTAATGAGATAAGACCTGAGTCTGGGTAACCAGACTCAGGTGGCGATGGTGGGGAATTACGCAATGGCCTCACATAAGCGTGATTTCATGTCGCTATACGATTGAGCGGCATACTTTTCAGCCCATATCTGATCGCTAATGTGCTCGATATTTACGGCACAATATTTGGTTTCCGGCGTTTTCGAGATTGGATCGAGGTTATCCTGGGTCAACTCGTTGCATGCACCAATCCACCATTGATAGGTCATATAAACCGTTCCGGAATTGATGCGCTCGGATACATCCGCACGGCTGATGACCTTACCCCGACGCGAGCTGACCCACACCAGATCACGATGACGGATACCGAGTTTTTCGGCATCATGGGTATTGATTTGCACATATCCTGGTTCATCAGCCAACGCTTGTAACGCTGCGCAGTTACCGGTCATAGAGCGACAGGAGTAATGCCCAACCTCACGCACGGTACACAGTACCAGCGGATAATTGTCATCCGGAACTTCTGCGGGCGCTCGCCACGGTGCGGCAAACAGTTTGCCTTTGCCGTTGGCGGTATCAAACTGGCTGTGTGCGTAAAGGTATGGCGTACCAGGACTATCGAGATCCGGGCATGGCCACTGAACATGCCCCATTTCCCCCATTTTCTCATAGGTCACGCCGTAGAACAGTGGGCACAGCTCGCGCATCTCATCCCAGATTTGCTGGTTATTTTGATACTGCATTGGATGGCCCATTTCGCTGGCCAAAAGGCTGATGATCTCCCAGTCACGTTTTACATCAGCGGTGGGTTCAATCGCTTTCTCAAAACGCTGGAAGCCGCGATCGGCGCAGGTAAAGACGCCGCCATGTTCGCCCCATGAGGTGGCGGGCAGGAGAACATCGGCCATTTCCGCTGTCTTAGTCATGAAGATGTCTTGCACGACGATAAAATCGAGCGCGTTAAACCCTTCGCGGACCAGGCCCAGGTCGGCCTCGGTTTGCAGCGGATCCTCTCCCATGATGTAGTAGGCTTTTATTTTGCCTTCGATAGCCAGGTGTGGAACTTCAGTGATGCGCGTTCCAACCTTGTCATCCATCTGATTAACGTCAATGCCCCATGCGCTGGCGAATTTTTCCCTGACTGCGGAATCGGTCACGTCCTGATATCCCGGGAACTGGTTAGGTAGTACCCCCATATCACACGCACCCTGCACGTTATTTTGCCCGCGCACCGGACCAACGCCGACGTTAGGGCGACCCAGATTCCCGGTCAACAACGCCAGGCTCGATAAACCGCGAACCACATCAACAGCCTGACCAAACTGAGTGACGCCCATCCCCCACATTACGGTTGCCGATGGTGCTGCGGCAAATGTACGCATTGCCTGACGAACCTGCTGTGCGGGAACGCCGGTCAAATGTTCAACCGCTTCAGGCGCATAGTCTTTAACGGTTTCCCAGTATGTTTCCAGCCCTTCCGCATGCTTTTGCACATACTCGCGATCGTAGAGTTGCTCTTCGATAAGAACATGACCAAAGGCATTAACCAGAGCCATGTTGCAACCGTTTTTCAACTGCAAATGTTGGTCAGCAATACGAGCGGTTTCAATACGACGTGGGTCGCAGACAATGATTTTTGCGCCGTTCTGGCGAGCTTTAATTACCCGGCGGGCTACGATTGGGTGCGAGTCGGCGCAGTTATAACCAAAGATCAGCAGACATTTTGAGTTTTCAATGTCGCTGATGGAATTGCTCATGGCGCCATTGCCTAACGTTTCTTGTAACCCGGCAACGGAAGGACCGTGACAGACGCGGGCACAACAATCGACATTATTGGTATGAAGTACACCACGTGCGAATTTTTGCATCACGTAGTTAGTTTCATTTCCGGTTCCCCGGGAGGAGCCGGTGGTCATGATGGCGCGAGGACCATAGGTTTTTTTGATTTCAGACAGGCGTTTTGCGGTGTAACGAATGGCTTCATCCCAGCTAACGGGCGTGAATTTGCCACCTTTTTCATAACGGATCATCGGGCGAGTCAGACGGGGAGTCAGGAGGCGAGTGTCGTTAAGAAAGTCCCAACCATAATAGCCTTTCAGGCATAACTGATTTTGGTTCGTTACACCCTCTGCGGCTTCGGCACGGATGATTTTGTTATTTTCGACAACAAGCTTGAGCTTGCACCCGGCCCCACAGTATGGGCAAACACTGGTGATTTTTTTCATCAATAACAGACCTGTTAAATGCTGAAATAGCGCGAATTGTAGACGCAGCCACGCGATAAGCACCGCGGACTACGATTTGTCGTAGCGACGGGTTGTTAAAGCATAAAGTGTGCCAGAAGTGAAAACCCAGCAATAACGGGGGTGACGGCAAAAGCGTCAAGCATAATGACTGACGATTCGACATTAATGACGAGGAGCGGCAAAAATTTAGCCTACCGGTCAGCAGTCATAACCTTATGAAACATCGGAAAAAGATGAAAATATGAAGTGATGACGATCACAAATTTTAATTTTTCAGCGCTATGCTATGCTTTTATACAACGAGTGAATCGTTAATTTAAAAACATAAGTGAGGAAAATTATGGGCATTATTTCATGGGTGGTTTTCGGTCTTATCGCTGGGATTTTGGCAAAATGGATTATGCCGGGTAAAGATGGCGGCGGATTCTTTATGACCATTATCTTAGGGGTTGTCGGTGCGGTAGTGGGTGGCTGGATCAGTACCTTCTTTGGTTTTGGTAAAGTTGATGGTTTCAACTTCGGCAGTTTCGTCGTAGCGGTTATCGGTGCGATTGTGGTGTTGTTTATCTACAGAAAAATCAAAAGCTAAGTAAACATACAGACAATAGAGGCCACTGATAAGTGGCCTTTATTTTGGTTACCACCACCCCAGTTCCGTGCCCAGAACCACGATGATCGCCACGCCAATCATAATAATCGTTGTTTTTTTCATCGTTATGCTCCCGGCGCAGCGTAGCCGCCAATAAAAAACCAGGATAAGAAAACGACAGCGGAAATGAAAATAATGACAGGGAAAATAATACCGAGTCGCATACGATTATCTACCAGAGTTATTTAAAGACGAGCCAGCATAGCAGGGCTTAATGTACGACAAAAGGGGTTTTATCCTGACGCTTTTTATCCTGATACATTGCGCTGTCTGCAAGATGAAGCGCACAGTTTACATCAGTCTCCAGCGGATCAATTTCCACCACACCCAGACTGGCACCAGGATAATACAGATGAATATCACCCAGGTGGTAGTCACCGCAAATCTGCTGTTGCAGCTGATTTTTCACCTGCTGCAGACGCATAAGCTGATCAAGTTCATCTTCCGCTGACAGGCGAACGACTAAAAATTCGTCACCGCCCAGTCGACCGAGAATGTCATTATCACTACATTCACGGAGCAGGCGCTGCCCAATCTGGATCAGGAACTGGTCACCAACCTCGTGGCCAAAGCGGTCATTAATCAGTTTGAAATCATCCAAATCGATATAGGCAACAACTATCTTCTGCCTGAGGTGGCGGGCAAGCGAAAAAAGGGTCTCCAAATTTTCAAAAATTGCGCGCCGGTTCGGTAACCCTGTCAGGGCATCGGTGTAGGAGTGAGCAATCAGCGCGGCGTTCGCTTCACGTAACTGAGCAACCAGCGACTCTTTTTGAATCGACTGGGCGATCAGACCGGCAAACAGATGTAATACTTGTTCTCCACGTTGGCTCAGTGCCTGCTGACGGCGGCTGGTAGCGCAGAGTGTACCGTAAAACGTTCCGTCCGGAAGATGAACGGGAGTACTTAGAAAGGTGGTGATGTCCAGTGCGCGAGCAGCGGTACATTCCGGCCAGCGTGCGGGCACGTTGTCACTGTACAGACAGTTTTCCTCAATCGCGCGTTTGCACAGCGTTTCATCCCACGGCACGGATAGCCCTTCGGGGATCTGCATTTGGCGGCTATTACGCGCATACAGAATATGCTGCAGACGGGCATCCAGATCGACCTTGGTCAGGTAGGTTGATTCCATCTCAGTCACCATCTCCAGCATCTCCAGAAGTTGGCGAACCAGACTCTCAACTGACTGCTCCGTAGCTAAGGATTGTGAGACTCTGGCAAGGATCATGTCCGACATGAGGTGAAATGCTCCTGAGTAATGATTGGGCTGACGTTGCCCGCATGATAGAACATCGAGGTGAAAGATGAAACACGCCATCCAGCTCAGAATGTAAACATAAAATGGATAGCTGACAGGAAAACATGGAGATAGATGGAAAGTCGGGGTAACCTGCCAGGATAAGGTTTTTAACAGGAGTAAATATGAAACTGGCATCTATTTTTTTGCCCGGCTTGCTGGTGCTGGCGGGATGTACCACGGAACCGGAAGCGCCTGTGCCACCGAAAGTTGGCATGGCGAATCCAGCATCGGTGTATTGCGAACAAAAGGGCGGCTCGTTGATTGCGGTGCAGACTCCGCAAGGTGTTAAGTCTGACTGCAAACTACCCAACGGGGAAGTAATTGATGAATGGTCACTCTGGCGTAGAGATCATCCGGCAACGGCCAAGTAATACGCGGTCAGCATTGACGTAGCCACTCAGCGAGCACCAGTGCGTGGTTTTGCTGGGTATTTTTCGCTGCATACAGTAGCGTTAAGGTTTGCTGTCGGGCAATCTCTGCGAGGCGCTTTCCTTCCTGCTGCTGTTGGGCCAGCTCTGCGCGATATTGCTCGGAAAAGTGTGAAAAATCGATCAGTTCTGCGTGGAATGCTTTGCGCAATTCAGAGGATGGCGTCAGCGTTTTGTTCCATTCGTTGAAAGCAAGGTCAGTCTTTTTTATCCCGCGTGGCCACAACCGGTCGACCAACACGCGGTAACCATCACTTTTTTCTGCCGGGTCATACACACGTTTACACTGAATCTTCATCTCTTCATCCGCTCCTTTCAGCTACCGCTCAGGTATTTATCATCAACTTTATTACGGTTAAATAAGATCGTAAAACGTGACCATTATAGCATTTTGCCTGTCCTGACTCCCAATTTAAGGGATTGTGATACCACTAAAAAGTCGGTAGGCTGAGGCTCCTTATGCTGTCCCTTATTGTCAGGACACAAGGAAAGCTTAATGGAAATTTCCCCAATTAAAGATACGCTTCGCATTGCGCTGGTGGGTGATTACAGCCCCGATATTGTGGCGCACCAGGCTATTCCCCTTGCTATCGATGATGCTGCCGCCGTTCTGGAATTAGTGGCTGATTACGACTGGCTAACTACATCTGATATCAACAGCAGTGAGGACTTGATTGGCTATGATGCCATCTGGGTCGTTCCAGGCAGTCCATATCGCCATCTTGAAGGGGCGCTGATAGCGATACGCTACGCGCGTGAAAACAGCATCCCATTCCTGGGTACCTGCGGCGGCTTTCAGCATGCGATTCTGGAGTACGCCCGCAACGTGCTGGGCTGGAGCGATGCCGGCCACGCCGAGATGGACACCACGGGTCGAATGGTGATAGCACCATTGACCTGCTCGCTGGTAGAAAAAACGGATGATATTGAGCTGCGGGCCAATACGCTGATTGCCAAAGCATACGGGCGGGATGTTATCACCGAGGGATATCACTGCAACTATGGCGTATCGGAGGATTTTGCCGCCGAGCTTGAAAGCGGCGATCTTCGGGTGACCGGTTGGGATGAGGTTGGTGATATTCGTGCCATTGAGCTGGTGACGCATCCATTTTATGTTGGCACGCTCTTTCAACATGAACGCGGAGCGCTGGCGGGAAAACCCGTGCCGTTAGTTCAGGCGATGCTGCGCGCCGCGCGCGGATAAAAAAACGGGCAGGTTGTTCACGAACCTGCCCTGTGCATTATGCGCTCGCGATCTCCCGATTGCGCCCCGCGCACAAACCAAATACCGCCATCAGCATCGCTAACACGGCGACCCCGCCAAGAGGAATCAGCCAGCTATCGTTGAGGTCGTGAATTTTCCCCATCAGTGGTGGTCCGCAGGCCGCCAGTAAATATCCGACAGACTGTGCCATGCCGGAGAGGGCAGCAGCCTGATGCGCTGAGCTTGCGCGCAGGCCAATAAAGGTCAAGCCGAGGATCATCGTCGCGCCCGAGCCAAAGCCAAACAGGATGGTCCATAGCAATGCCTGGTCGGGCATTATGGCGAATCCCGCCGCGCCGACGGCGCACATTAATGAAACCAGAGCGGCGATGGCGCGCTGATCCTTAAATCTGTTCAGGACGAGAGGAATCAATAATCCCGGCGCGGCGGTCGCCAGCTGCAGTAAACCATGCAGTGAACCGGCCTGCGACTCGCTGTAGCCGTGACTGATCAAAATAGCGGGCAGCCAGCCGATGATGACGTAGTAGATAAGCGAATTGATCCCCAGAAACAGCGTCACCTGCCAGGCGAGGCTGGAGCGCCAGATCGCGCGGGAATGCAGCGCGCGCGAGTTGCTCAAGCTGGCATTGGCCGTCTGGCGGCATTGGGGTAACCAGATAATCAGCGCCAGTAGCGGAAAGGCCATCAGTACCATCAGCGCACCGCGCCAGCCAAACCCGTTCAACGCCAGCGGTACCACAATGGCGGAACCCAGTGCCGCTGCCGCGCCCATGGTCAGCGAGTATGCGCCAGTGAGTTTCGCCACATGCTGAGCAAAATCACGCTTAATCAGTCCGGGTAAAAGCACATTGCCCAAGGCGATTCCGCAACCAATGATCGCGGTGCCGCTAAACAGGAACCCTGGTGAGGGCAGCGAACGTATCGCAATACCAGCGCAAATCAGTAGCATAGCGACACACAAGCTGCGTTCGATACCCCAACGGCGCGCAACGGCGGCAGCCAGAGGTGAAACCAGTGCGAAAGCCAGCAGTGGCAGGGTGGTCAGAAGCCCCGTCTGGGCAGTGCTCAGTCCGTAGTCGGCGCGAATTGCATCCAGCAACGGGGCAGCTCCGGTAAAGGTGACGCGCAATGTGGTGGCAATCATCAGGATCCCCGCGATCAGCAACGCTGCGTTCTTGCCACGGGAGGAAGGAGTACTTGTCAT
Source organism: Citrobacter sp. Cpo089 (assembly GCF_030332695.1). Taxonomy (NCBI): domain Bacteria; kingdom Pseudomonadati; phylum Pseudomonadota; class Gammaproteobacteria; order Enterobacterales; family Enterobacteriaceae; genus Citrobacter; species Citrobacter sp. Cpo089. The sequence continues at coordinate 244,728 of NZ_JAOWHJ010000073.1, forward strand.
TTTTTTCTCATATCGTCAGGCGAGGCGATACCTTAGCGTTTTTACACAATGGATGAATCAAGCTAAAATGACAGTTTATCGCTTAAATCGGACATTTTTATGTTAGGACTGAGGCTGGATGGATATGAACCGGATCTTCACAACGATGCGGCCGTGGCGTTTTGTATTCAGGCCCGGGAAGATGAACTTTTTAGTCCGCTGCATCATCACCGTAAAGGCCAGTTGATTCTGGCGTTGCATGGCGCGATCACTTGTGAGGTTGAAAATGCTATGTGGATGGTGCCCCCGCAATATGCGGTGTGGATCCCCGGTGAAATTCCACACAGCAACCACGTTACCGTTGGCGCACAATTATGCTTTTTGTTTATTGAGCCGCAGGCCGTCGTGATGCCCGATCGTTGCTGCACGCTGAAAATTGCTCCGTTGTGCCGGGAGCTTATTCTGGCGCTGGCATCCAAAACGGATGCCCAACGGCTGGAGCCGGCAACCCAGCGGCTGACGCAGGTGTTGTTTGATGAACTGCCGCAGCAACCCCAGGAGCAAATGCAGTTGCCGGTTTCCGATCACCCGAAAATTCGCAGAATGGTCGCAACGATGGCGAGAGAGCCTGCACAATGGCAGACGTTGGGACAATGGGCCAGCGTATTTGCGATGAGTGAACGTAACCTTGCTCGCCTGGTCGTCAAAGAAACGGGGTTGAGTTTTCGCCGCTGGCGTCACCAGCTCCAGCTGATTCTGGCGCTGCAGGCGTTAATTGATGGTCGCAATGTACAACAGGTCGCGCAAATGCTCGGGTACGATTCGACCACGGCATTTATCACTATGTTCAAAAAAGGCCTGGGACAGACACCAGGCCGTTATCTGAACGGGCTGGCTACTGCTTCCCAACAATCAATGAGACCAGACCTGCCGCAATAAGCGGCCCCACTGGCACACCGCGAAACAGCGCCACGCCCAGTACCGTGCCCACCAGTAAACCAGCAACAAGCTGAGGCTGGCTGCCCATTAGCGTAACGCCGCGTCCGCCAAGCCAGGAGACAAATACCCCAACGGCAATAGCAACCAGTGATTTCCAGTTCACAAAGGAGTGGATGAGCGTGGAGGGCGGTAGCGTTCCGCTGGCGATCGGCGCCATGACGCCAATGGTCAGAATTATAATCCCGACGGTTAGGCCCTGTTTTTCAATCCAGGGAAAGAAGGTATTCAGAGGGGTAACACGGACAATAATCAGCACCAGAATTGAAACAGCGACTGTGGTGTTGTGGCTGACAAAGCCCAGAGCTGCCAGTCCGAGCAGGATCAGCAGAGTGACATCAAACATCGTAGTTTCCTTGCCAAAAGAAAAAATAAGCCTGCTTACTGTACGCGTAAACGCGTGACGGAACAGGCTTTTTTTAATGATTATGATTTTTTTTGGGCTAACGCACGAAGCGATGTTTTTTACTGCTAACTTGGGCAGTTATTGTGCTCTGCGGAACGGGATTAATTCCGGTTTCGCGATGCGCAGGTAATCTGCGGTATCCATGATCACGGATTTTTCCAGCATTCCGGCATTGAACGCAATTTCATTAAAACGCTCAAACAACAGCGGGTCGGCGACCAGCTTGAGATTCGGATGAAAACTGAACGGTGGGATAGCACCAAATACGCAGCCTGTTAGTTCATCTACCTCCGCCGGGCTGGCAAGTGACGCTCTCAACCCGCCAATATGGCTGGCCAACAGGCTCAGGTCCGCCTGCTGATCGGCAGAGAGGATCGCCAGAACATGCTGATTGACGCCGTTGCCTTTTACTTTGCAGACCAGCGCTTTTGCACCCTGACCCAGTGCGGTACCGCGAATTTCAGAGACAGCTTCACATTTGCCTACGGCTTCATGGCTGACTACGCGGTAGGTCGCACCGTGTTCTGACAACAGGGAGATTAACCGCTGGTGCGTTGCGTTACCTTTGTTTACTTCCGTCATGACTTACTCCTGGTACAACAATGAAAATCCTGTCAGAAAAATGATTACGCATCGGTGCGTTTTTTCTGTTTGTTCAGGTAGAGCTGTGCATCAGATGCTTTGTAGGCATCATCAATGGTGTCGTTTGGCTGCATATTATAAATTCCGACAGAGAAGCTGATTGATCTATCTTGCGCAATAATTTGTAAGTTATAGCGAATCCTCTCCAGCAGGCGGGGCGTTAATTCACTGGGGTGATCGATGAGGATAATGCAAAACTCATCGCCACCGAGGCGGATGGCATAGTCGCTTTTGCGAATGGACGTTTGAATAGCTTTGGCCAAAATGGTGATAATGCGATCGCCTTCCTTATGCCCCAACGTATCATTAATAACTTTTAGTTTGTCGCAATCAATGGCGATAAAGGTCACGAGCGTTCCCGTGTTCACCAACTGTTGCAAACGCTGCTCAAGCGCTGGCGTTAAAATTTTACGGTTGTAGAGCCCGGTCATCGCGTCACTGACATTTTCCCGTGTGACGTTGTGATACAAACGAAAATGCGTTCTGACCATATTCAACAGCAATATCGTTGCCAGTAGATAGAACGCGAATATCTTCCAGGACGAGACAATAAAGTACATAACATCAAGTGAGAGGGTGATACGTATACCGCCAGGTATGTCCTTCTCATAGTGAACATAGCGGAACAGATCGGTTTCACTTTTATGAACGAGGATCTCTTTACCTGAACTGGTATCAGAGACGGTTACGTTAAGATAACGCCAGACGAGAGGGCGGTCGCTGGTATAGAAAATATTCTGTAAATTCTCTTTGTTAATATCCACCATCACCACGCCTTTTAGCTTATTGGCGTAGTAAACCGGTGTTAAAAAGCTCATCACCTTTTTCTCGGTCAGGTTATCTTCATAAATACTGGAGATCACCGTGCGGCCAGTAAAAATACCGTCAATATCATTCTGGTCGATTCCCAGCGTGCCTTTTTGCAAAAACGACCAGTTGTGTATCGCAAATTTCCGCGAGTCGATCAGGTCATAGAAATAGACGTAGTTATTTTTAAGATCGACGTAATATCGAAATTTATACTCCAGCGTCCCTAATCCCTGACCGTAATCTTTCTGCTGGCGATTAACATTGACCGCCCGGTCAAAAGAGGGCAGCAGAAAAATGTCATCAAGTTGTTCGCTACATTTTGTTGAGGTGGTCTGCAACGTACCGTGTAATGGCAGATAGTTGCGCTTAGTGAGATTGAGCCCATGAGTGCCGTTCACGCTGTCAAAAGCGTTGTAAAGTACTTTTTGCTGTTCGAGAGAAGCAGGCCCCTGAGGGGACGAAAATGTGCGCATCAGATGGGCTGCGATGCTCTGATTTGTGTACTTATCATAGAGAAACGAGGAGTCGGCTTTCTCATTGATATAGCGCATGTACGCATTCATTGCTTTATCGCTGGCAATGAGCTCATAAACCAAAAAAGAAGATGTCAAAACAATTACGCTGACGGAGATAAAGATCCTGAGCGCTTTATGATGCAATTTCATAATGATTTACAGCCCTGTAAGTCTGATACTTCAGTCTATCACAGGGCATACATCCGCTCTAACGCTACGGGCAAGGACATTTTGTAATAAAAATCATTCGCGCGCTTCACCTTTAACTCTTAATGTTGTATTTATAATGCAACTTATAGAAAGGAGACAGGCCAATGAGCGCGACTGAAAAAGCGGGTCATACATTTTTAGCCAGCCTGGGCAAAACCCGTCTGCGTCCGGGCGGCGTTGAAGCAACCGAATGGTTGTTTAGCCAGTCACAGCTGACGCCCGGCAGCCAGGTACTTGAAGTGGCGTGCAACATGGCCACGACGGCGATAGAGTTAGTTCAACGCTATGGCTGTACCGTATACGCCATTGATATGGATAAAACCGCACTGTCAAATGCAAGGAATAACGTAGCGGCAAATGGTCTGGAAAATCATATTCATGTGATGGCTGCTAACGCCAACACTCTTCCTTTTGCGGATAACAGTTTCGATGTTGTGATTAACGAAGCCATGCTGACAATGTATGCCGATAAAGCGAAGGCGAAGTTAATTGCCGAATATTATCGCGTGTTGAAGCCCGGTGGGCGTCTGCTCACCCACGACATTATGTTCACCGCCCAGAAACTGGGCGCGGGCGATCAGGGCCAGCTTGTCGATGTGGTGAAATCAAACGTTAGTCCAATGACCAGACAAGGCTGGCGTGATTTATTTCTTAACTGCGGGTTCGAACAGGTCCTGCAACAGAATGGCAACATGTCGCTGATGTCGCCGCGCGGATTAGTTCGTGATGAAGGGCTTACGGGGGCGGTAAAAATTGTGTTTAACGGCTTACGCACGAGCGAAAATCGTCGTTGTTTCCTGAAAATGTTTCGCTTCTTCCGTTCGCAACGTCATCAACTCAATTACATTGCCTGCTGCTCTGTAAAGGGAAAATAAAAAGGATAAACGGATGAATATTGATAAGATGAAAAATCAGCACCCGTAAAAAATCAGCCAGAGAAGATAACCTCTGGCTGATTTGTTTAGGTGATTAACTATTGCTGGTCGTACTTTGTTTATGAAACAGTTCGCGGAATACCGGGTAAATATCATCCTGATCGCGAATATGTTGCATCGCAAAGTTATCAAAAGTTGATTGCAGATGTTCGTATTCACGCCACAAGGTTTGGTGAGCGCGGCGAGTGATTTCGATATAGCTGTAATAGCGTACCACTGGCAGCAGTTTTTTCGCCAAAATCTCATGACATAGCGGTGAATCATCAGCCCAGTTATCACCGTCCGATGCCTGTGCAGCATAGATGTTCCATTGGGCAGGGTTGTAGCGATCTTTCACCACTTCATCCATTAACTTCAGCGCACTGGAGACAATGGTTCCCCCGGTTTCCTGAGAGTAGAAGAACTCGTGCTCATCCACTTCTTTCGCCTGGGTATGGTGGCGAATATAAACCACCTCCACGTTCTTATAGGTCCGGCTTAAGAACAAATACAGCAGGATATAAAAACGTTTAGCCATATCTTTGGTCGACTGATCCATTGAACCAGAGACGTCCATCAGGCAGAACATCACCGCCTGGCTGGAAGGGTCGGGGCGTTTTTCATAATTCTTGTAGCGTAAATCAAAGGTGTCGATAAATGGCACGCGTTCGATTTTTGCCCGTAGTTCGGCAATCTCTTTGCGTAACCGTTCCTCTTCCAGCAACTGCGCTGGTTCGCTTTTCGCGATGGTTTCCAGATCCGCTTCGAGAGCATGCAGTTCGCGACGCTTACCCGCTGTCATCGCCGTGCGGCGCGCCAGTGAGTTTTGCAGGGATCGCACCACGCTGATGTTGGCAGGCACACCGTTAGAGGTAAAACCTGCCCGGTGCGTTTTGTACTCCGTTAACTGACGCTGCTGATTCTGCTTCAGGTTAGGAAGTGCTAAATCTTCGAACAACAGATCGAGATATTCATCTTTAGAGATCTGAAAGACGAACTCATCCTGACCCTCACCATCCTGGCTGGCCTGGCCTTGTCCGCTTCCTGAACCGCCACCGCCGCCCTGTGGGCGTTCAATGCGGTCATTCTGCACAAAATGGTCGTTACCCGGATGCACGCGATGGCGCAGACCACCACGTCCCTGATGAAACATTGGTTCGCTAATATCATCAGTCGGAATAGAGACAGATTCGCCGCTATCCACATCAGTCACCGAACGCTTGTTAATGGCCTCGGAGATCGACTGTTTAATTTGCGATTTATAACGGCGTAAGAAGCGCTGGCGGTTTACCGTGCTCTTGTTTTTGCCGTTAAGACGCCGGTCAATAAACCAGGTCATAAGCCCCCCGTACTGCCAACTGTTCGCCATGTCTGTAAGTGCCGGATGGCGCTGGCGCTATCCGGCCTACGGAACATTGTTTTGCAAGCCCGGTAAGGCATGCGCCACCGGGCACTTATGTTAAGACGATTTACGTACGCGCAAATACCATTCGCACAGTAAACGCACCTGTTTACGCGTGTAGCCTTTTTCCATCATACGGTCGACAAAATCGTCGTGTTTTTTCTGCTCGTCAGTCGAGGTTTTAGCATTGAACGAAATGACCGGCAGCAACTCCTCGGTATTGGAGAACATTTTCTTCTCAATAACCGTGCGTAGTTTTTCGTAACTGGTCCAGTTTGGATTGCGACCGCTGTTATTCGCTCTGGCACGCAGAACAAAGTTGACGATCTCGTTACGGAAATCTTTCGGGTTACTGATACCCGCCGGCTTCTCAATTTTCTCCAGTTCTGAGTTCAGCGACTCGCGGTCAAACAGCTGACCGGTATCCGGGTCGCGATACTCCTGATCCTGAATCCAGAAATCCGCATAAGTGACATAACGGTCGAAAATGTTCTGTCCGTATTCGGAATAGGATTCGAGATAAGCCGTCTGGATCTCTTTGCCGATGAATTCAGCATATTTCGGGATCAAATAGCCTTTCAGGAACTCAAGATAACGCTCAGCTTGCTCCTGCGGGAACTGTTCACGTTCGATTTGCTGCTCCAGTACGTAAAACAGATGTACCGGGTTAGCTGCCACTTCGGCATGGTCAAAGTTAAAGACGCGAGAGAGGATCTTAAACGCGAAACGCGTGGACAGACCGTTCATTCCCTCATCAACCCCGGCGTAATCCCGATACTCCTGATAGGATTTCGCTTTCGGATCGGTATCTTTCAGGCTTTCGCCATCGTAAACGCGCATCTTCGAATAAATGCTCGAGTTCTCAGGTTCTTTCAGGCGAGAAAGAATGGTAAAGCGAGAGAGCGTTTCCAGCGTGCCCGGTGCGCAAGGCGCATGGGTCAGCTCACTGTGGTTAAGCAGTTTTTCGTAAATTTTGATCTCTTCAGAGATCCGCAGGCAATAAGGCACTTTGACGATGTAAACACGGTCAAGGAACGCCTCATTGTTTTTGTTATTACGGAACGTTACCCATTCGGACTCGTTCGAGTGGGCAAGAATAATCCCGTTAAACGGCAGGGCAGAGATACCTTCTGTCCCGTTGTAGTTTCCTTCCTGGGTGGCGGTCAGCAGAGGATGCAGCACTTTAATCGGTGCTTTAAACATCTCAACGAATTCCATAATCCCCTGGTTTGAGCGGCACAGTGCCCCCGAATAACCGTAGGCATCAGGATCGTTCTGGGCGTGGTGTTCGAGTTTACGAATATCCACTTTCCCGACCAGCGCAGAAATATCCTGGTTGTTTTCATCACCAGGCTCCGTTTTGGCGATAGCGATCTGCTCCAGAATAGACGGCCAGACTTTGACGACGCGGAATTTTGTAATGTCCCCGCCAAAATCGTGCAGACGTTTCGCAGCCCAGGGCGACATGATCGTACCGAGATAGCGACGCGGGATCCCATACTCTTTTTCCAGGATCTGCGCGTCCTCCTGCGGATTAAACAGGCATAACGGATGATCGTTGACCGGGCTACGTTCGCCATTGGCACTCAGGACATAAATTGGTACTCTCTGCATCAGCGACTTCAGCCGCTCAGCAAGAGATGATTTCCCCCCTCCCACAGGCCCCAGCAGATACAGAATCTGCTTCTTCTCTTCCAGACCCTGAGCCGCATGTTTCAAATAAGAAACAATTTGCTCAATGGCGTCTTCCATGCCGTAAAACTCTTCAAAGGCGGGATAGCGTGCAATTACCCGATTCGAAAAGAGTCGAGAAAGTCGAGGTTCGTGGGCAGTGTCGACCATGACAGGCTCACCAATAGCCATTAATAGCCGCTCTGCCGCGTTGGCATAAGCACTGCGATCTTGCCGACAAGTGGTAAGAAACTCCTGCAGCGTGAACTCTTCGTCCTTGGCAGCTTCATAACGCTGGCGATAGTGATCGAATATATTCATGGTATGCCGTCCTTTCGTTTTTTAGCACATGTTAAGAGCCGTTCATATGAATAGTAGAGGCCCCTGAAGAGGTAAACTGAACGACGTCGCTGCTGAGGAAATAAGCAACTCTCATGCCATTTTAGTGGTCAGGAGATCAACGTATTCGGTGATACACCTTCTAAAATTAAGCGTAGATGGCATTTGCAAAACTTGCCTGTGTGCGCAAATGAATTTCAATGGCATATCAATAACTCATCAGCAAAAAAAGCACATCTTATGTAAAGAATTGGAGCGGGATTCATGCGGTGTTCATCGTCCTGCAAGCAAAATGTCATCACTCGCTGAGAAATTAGGGGGTTACATTCTGGGGCGAATACGTAAAATAGTTGGGCTGAAGCGTATTGGCGGTTACACTTTGACCGCTACACATTTGAATAAGGAATTATGGATTGTGACCAAACTCAAACTTCTGGCACTTAGCGTCCTTGCCGCAACCGCAGTTAGCACCGCACAGGCTGAAAGCCAGTGGACTGTTGGCGCGGGTGTCGGCGTGATTAACAGCCCATACAAACAGTATGACCGCGATGTTTACCCTGTTCCGGTTGTCACCTATGAAGGCGATAATGTGTGGTTCCACGGCTTGGGTGGCGGTTACTATTTGTGGAATGACACGACAGATAAGCTTTCCATCATGGCGTACTATGATCCGACGCATTTCAAGCCAGGTGATAGCGATAGCCATGCTTTGCGCCAACTCGACAAGCGTAAAAGCAGCATGATGGCTGGCCTCTCGTATGTACATAACACTCAGTATGGTTTCCTGCGTACTGCACTGGCGGGTGATACTCTGGATAACAGCAACGGCTTTATCTGGGATCTGGCCTGGCTCTACCGTTACACTAATGGTGGGCTGACTCTGACGCCGGGTATCGGTGTGCAGTACAGCAGCGAAAACTACAACGACTATTATTATGGCGTGTCCAATCACGAGTCTCGCCGCAGTGGTCTGAAAAGCTACAACGCTGACGATGGATGGGATCCGTACCTGGAGTTGACCGCGAGCTATAACTTCCTTGGCAACTGGAACGTATACGGCACTGGCCGTTATGTGCGTTTGAGTGATGAAGTGAAAGACAGCCCGATGGTCGATAAGTCCTGGTCTGGCATCTTCTCGGTGGGTGTAACCTACAAGTTCTGATACTAATGCGCGTCAAACACTAGCCCGCATCAGTGCGGGCTTTTTTGTGCTTGACGGAGATGAATATTGATCTAAAACATGAAATTTGATTTTTTGTGCTGTTTTGGCATTCTGTCAGGCTACAACGAATTTTTAACGTATTATTCCTGTCGCTGTTACTAAAAATATACTTGCTATTTTATTAGCCTGTTATCTATTCATTTTTGAACGAAATAAAGTCGTGATGGTTTAGCAAATCATTGTCATGAAGTAATGGTTTGTAGCTATTCAATGCGTTGATAATACTAAAATTTACGATCGAGGTAAGCGTAATTTTCTTATTGTTAAGCGCAATGAAAATTATTTATAACTCTTTTAGCATGTTTATCTCATGGCGAAAGTTAACTTTCATGTGAAAAAAACAAAAATTAATCGATTGATTTTAATTTTACATCTTTAGGTGTTTATCTGAAAAAATTAAAATTGACATTAAATATTCCATTGCAGATATTAAGTAAACTTTAAAGTAGCGACAGCAACTCTTCATGGCATTAAATATAATACGCCATGTGGATATTTTGAGAATAAACCTGGTATATATAATGAAAAAGTTAATCATGATAGCTGTGATGGGCGGGATTCTGGCTGGTTGTTCCACCGAGGCTTCACGCATGAATGCTTGCGAAAGTAAGGGTGTGAGCCGTGATGCCTGTTATGTTGCGGAGCAAAACCGTCAGGCGACAATCAATGCTGCCGCTGAAAAACAGGCTATGGAAAACGCGCAAAACGTGTATGGCACAAATGATACTAATTCCAGCCATCACCACAAACACGATAAGTATTAAGGTGTAACGGGTAATGACTCCAACTTATTGATAGTGTTTTATGTTCAGATAATGCCCGATGACTTTGTCATGCAGCTCCACCGA
>NZ_JAOWHJ010000074.1:0-86935 GCF_030332695.1 Citrobacter sp. Cpo089
GTCAGTGGAGGCGCATTATAGGGAGTTATTTCAGGCTGACAAGGGGAAATTTAAAATAATCTTCCGAGTGCGTATTTTTTATTCTTTACGCTTATTTTAACGACGCTTTGTTGGTTAATTGGGCTATTTCCCGCGCGAATCTCGCAACCTGTTCCCAATCGGTATACACCACTTCTTTATTCGTATCCGTTTCACCACCTGACATCTTCATTATCAGTTGGATCATAACGCGGTCATACCAGCGATAGCGTGGATACAGCAAAGCACCCGCAATAACTGCACTGTGGTCTGGTCGCCACGGCGAACTCATCAGGAACTTACGCGCATAGCTGTTGGTTTGCGGCGTACGTTTCTCCGGTTTACGGGCAACCAGGTTTACGGAGTAGAACGCGCTCGGCATCGAATTCAGCCGTGTGGCATGCTTTTTCACAAACTCCTGAAAAGCAGCATGGTAATGACCGTAGCGAATCGAGGCGCCAATTACCACGCTGTCATAATTTTGCCAGTCCGGCTCCGCAGTACGATGCAAATTAACAACATCTGCCCAAACGCCCAGCTCTTTGAGTTCAGAAGCCAGATATTCAGCGATTTCACGCGTTTGTCCGTCCCGGGAAGAAAAAAGAATCAGTGTTTTCACGTGTTACTCCATTATTCACGCCAGAAGGTAGGGGTAAAGAGCACCAGCAGAGTAAAGACCTCCAGACGACCAAACAGCATATTGGCAATCAGGATCCACTTCGCCACAGGGTTCATACTGGCAAAGTTGTCAGCGACAACCCCCAGTCCAGGCCCCAGGTTATTCAACGTTGCCACTACGGAGGCAAACGCGGAGAAGTCATCAACACCGGTCGCAATAATCGCCAGCATACTGATAATAAAGACCAGCGCATAGGCAGAGAAGAATCCCCATACGGCTTCAAGAATTCGCTCCGGCAACGCACGGTTACCCAGTTTGATACTGTAAACCGCATTCGGATGGACCAGTCGTTTCAATTCGCGGTTACCCTGCTTAAACAGCAGCAGGATACGAATCACCTTCAAGCCACCGCCCGTCGACCCGGCACAGCCGCCGATAAAAGCAGAACACAGCAACAGCACTGGCAGGAACAAGGGCCAGCGGGCAATACTGTCCGTGGTAAATCCGGCGGTCGTCGCCATCGATACCACCTGGAAAAAGGCCTGGTTGATCGTCGTGAGCGCCGAGCCATAGGTATTGTGTATCCATAGCACCAACGTACAGACTGCCACCAGCGTCAGCTGCACGCCGATAAACATGCGGAATTCCGGATCCCGCCAGTAGACCTTCAGACTACGCCCACTTAATAAAGAGAAGTGCAGACCATAGTTACAACCGGAGATCAGCAAGAAGATAGCAATGATAGTGTTAATCGTGGGACTGTCGAAATACCCCACACTGGCATCGTGTGTGGAAAAACCACCGATGGCGATTGTGGCAAAACTGTGCCCAATGGCGTCAAACGCGGGCATCCCGGCAAACCATAGCGCCAGCGCGCACGCCACCGTCAGCAATACATAGATTAGCCACAGCGTTTTCGCCGTTTCGGCAATACGCGGGCGCATTTTATTATCTTTCAGCGGCCCCGGCATTTCTGCACGATAGAGCTGCATCCCACCAACGCCAAGAATAGGCAGGATAGCCACCGCCAGCACAATGATCCCCATCCCGCCGAACCATTGCAGCATCTGGCGATAAAAGAGAATCGCGTGTGGCAATGAATCCAGCCCCACCAGCGTCGTCGCACCTGTAGTGGTTAATCCGGAAAAGGATTCAAAAAAAGCGTCGGTTATCGTCAGGTTAGGGCTTTCCGCAAAAATGAACGGTAGCGCACCCACACTGCCCAGAACGGTCCAGAACAAAACGACAATCAGAAATCCTTCGCGCGATTTCAGTTCACCCTTCTCTTTACGGTTTGGCCACCACAGCATGGAGCCGATCGCCAGAGCAACGAAGAAAGTTTGGGTGAATGCACGCCCTGCCCCATCGCGGTAGATGAGCGCTACCAGTCCGGGGATAATCATTGTCCCCGAGAATAAGATGACCAGTAGTCCAACGATTCGGGTGATGGCGCGAAAATGCATCTCTGCCGCTTCCTTAGTTCTTTAAAATGAGGTGGGGATTATTCTTCAATCGCTAACAATTGCAATGAACCACGACTAAAATCCGCCAGTTTTGCCGAAAACTCATCCACTCTGGCAAAAGGAAGCGCCACCCTGAGCCGAACAAAAGCCTGGTAATCACTGGCAACGACTTTACCGTCAAACTGCCCCAGCAAGGCTTCAATGCCTGCCAGCTGACCGTACTCACACTGCAAAGTATATTCGGTTAATGGCGTCTTGCGCTGTGTCGTTAACTGGCGCAACGCCTGATTCACACCGCCACCGTAGGCTTTTACCAACCCTCCAGTACCGAGAAGGATACCGCCGTAGTAGCGCACGACTACAGCGGTAATCTCGCCGACACCGCTCCCCATCAGCTGCGCGAGCATCGGTTTACCTGCCGTACCCGCCGGTTCGCCATCGTCTGAAAATCCTAGCTGCTGCGAGTCATTGGGCGCACCCGCCACCCACGCCACACAATGGTGGCGGGCGTCAGGGTGTTCCGCTTTGACTGACTCAACAAACGCCTTTGCCGCTTCTACGCCGTCCGTATGGGCAAGCAGCGTAATGAAGCGGCTTTTTTTGATCTCTTCAACGACGCTGACCGGCGCCGCAGGGATTAACCAACTGTCCATTACGCCAGTTTCAAATCCCGCGTCATGTTTTCGATATTGTTCTCGTGGACCACCACGTTGTCTTCAATACGAATACCGCCGAACGGTTTCAGGGCTTCAATTTTCTGCCAGTTGAAGTGCTTGCTGAACTGTCCTTCACGCCACGGCGCCAGCAGAGATTCAATGAAGTAGATGCCCGGTTCGATGGTCAGAACCATGCCTGGTTGCAGTACGCGGGTGCAACGCAGGTAAGGATACTTCGACGGCGCGGCCAGATGAGTACCGCTGTCATCCTGCATAAAGCCAGCGACATCATGCACCTGCAGACCCAGCGGGTGGCCAATACCGTGCGGCATAAACGGCCCGGTAAGATCGTTTTCCACCATCGCCTCTTCACTCATATCAGTGATGATTTGATGCTTACGCAGCAGCTTCGCGATGCGCTGATGGAACTGAATGTGATAATCCACATAGCTGGTGCCTGCTTTCATGGTGGCAATCAGCGCCAGCTCTTCGTCGTTAACGTCTTTCACCAGATGCGCATAGTCATTGTCGCTTTTCGCCGACCAGGTACGCGTCAGATCTGCCGCATAACCGTTGTATTCCGCACCAGCGTCGAGCAGGAAGCTGCGGATTTCAGACGGTGCCTGATGATCCAGCTTGGTGTAATGAAGCACCGAAGCATGCTCGTTAAGCGCCACGATGTTGCTGTATGGCACGTCGGTGTCGCGGTGACCGGTGGCAGTCAGGTAAGCGAGGTTGATGTCAAACTCGCTCATTCCGGAACGGAACGCTTCTTCTGCGGCACGGTGTCCATTTACCGCCATTTTCTGCGCTTCGCGCATACAGGCCAGTTCGTAATCAGTTTTATAAGCACGGTAATAATGCAGGTAGTCGATCACCCCTTTCGGGTTGATGTTGCTGGCCGCGATGTCCAGTTGCAGTGCACGTTCAGGAACCGGGCCGATGTAACCGATATTGCCGCGAGCAGCAGGCAGTTGGCTACCGATACCAGCTGCTTTCGGCAGCGCGATGATCTCAATTTCTTCCGTCCAGAAGGAAGTAGGCAGCGGCTCAACGTTGTGCCAGTAATCAACCGGCAAGTAGAACCATAGTTTCGGCTTGTTTACGCCATCCACCAGCAACCAGCAGTTAGGAACCTGCGTGACAGGCACCCAGGCTTTGAATTGCGGATTGACCTTAAACGGGTACGGATGATCGTCGAGAAAGACGTTAACAAGTTCGCCTGAGTGAATAAGTAACGCATCCAGCTTGAAGCGCTCCAGCGCGTCGCGCGTCCGTTCCTGTAAGGTAACGATATGATTTTTATAGAGTGCGGCCAGCGATTCCATTTTCTATCCTTCTGTTTTTTGACCTCAAGTCTCCGCATCTTAGCACATCGCTTTGTGAGTGCGTGATTTCTGCCGAGCGTGATCGAATCGTCATTTCTTTAATCATTCATTTGCATTTTATTAACATAAAACACACACTTCGATTCATCTGGTATGACCAGATCACCTTGCGGATTCAGGAGACTGACATGCTTTACAAAGGCGACACCCTGTACCTCGACTGGCTGGAAGATGGCATCGCCGAACTGGTGTTCGATGCCCCTGGTTCGGTCAATAAACTCGACACGGCAACCGTTGCCAGCCTGGGCCATGCGCTTGATGTGCTGGAAAAACAACCGAATTTAAAAGGGCTGCTGCTGCGTTCTAACAAAGCAGCCTTTATTGTTGGTGCCGATATCACCGAATTCCTTTCACTGTTCCTCGTGCCTGAAGAACAACTGAGCCAGTGGCTGCATTTTGCCAACAGCGTCTTTAATCGCCTCGAAGATCTGCCTGTTCCGACCCTGTCAGCGGTAAACGGCTACGCGCTGGGTGGCGGCTGCGAGTGTGTTCTGGCAACCGATTATCGTCTGGCAACGCCGGACCTGCGCATTGGCCTGCCGGAAACCAAGCTGGGCATTATGCCGGGCTTTGGCGGCTCCGTGCGTATGCCACGTATGCTGGGTGCGGACAGCGCGCTGGAAATTATTGCGGCAGGTAAGGATGTTGGTGCTGAGCAGGCGCTAAAAATCGGCCTGGTCGATGGCGTAGTGAAGCAAGACAAACTGCTTGATGGCGCGATCGCGGTATTACGTCAGGCGATTAACGGCGACCTCGACTGGAAAGCCAAACGTCAGCCGAAACTGGAGCCGTTGAAACTCAGCAAAATTGAAGCGGCGATGAGCTTTACCATCGCTAAAGGCATGGTAGCGCAGACGGCTGGTAAACATTACCCCGCACCGATTACCGCGGTAAAAACCATTGAAGCAGCAGCCCGTTTTGGTCGTGAAGAAGCGCTGAATCTGGAAAATAAAAGCTTTGTTCCACTGGCGCACACCAGTGAAGCCCGCGCACTGGTAGGGATCTTCCTTAACGATCAGTTCGTGAAAGCCAAAGCCAAAAAGCTCACCAAAAATATTGAAGCACCGAAGCAAGCCGCGGTGCTGGGTGCCGGCATTATGGGCGGCGGCATCGCTTACCAGTCAGCCTGGAAAGGCGTGCCGGTTGTCATGAAAGATATCAACGACAAATCATTAACGCTGGGCATGACCGAAGCGGCCAAGCTGCTGAACAAACAGCTTGAGCGCGGCAAAATTGACGGTCTGAAAATGGCGGGCGTGATTTCCACTATTCATCCAACCCTCAACTATAGCGGTTTTGAGCGTGTGGACGTGGTGGTTGAAGCGGTCGTGGAAAACCCGAAAGTGAAAAAAGCGGTACTGGCGGAAACCGAAGATCAGGTACGCCCGGGCACCGTACTGGCGTCGAATACCTCTACCATCCCAATCAACGAGCTGGCCAGCGCGCTCAAGCGCCCGGAAAACTTCTGTGGAATGCACTTCTTTAACCCAGTACACCGCATGCCACTGGTTGAGATCATTCGCGGCGAGAAAAGCTCGGATGAAACTATCGCCAAAGTTGTCGCGTGGGCAAGCCAGATGGGCAAAACACCAATTGTGGTCAACGACTGCCCTGGTTTCTTCGTGAACCGCGTGCTGTTCCCGTATTTTGCCGGTTTCAGCCAGCTGCTGCGCGATGGGGCGGATTTCCGCAAAATCGACAAAGTCATGGAAAAACAGTTTGGCTGGCCGATGGGCCCGGCTTATCTGCTGGACGTGGTGGGAATTGATACCGCACATCACGCGCAGGCAGTGATGTCCGCAGGCTTCCCTCAGCGTATGCAGAAAGATTATCGCGACGCGATAGACGCCCTGTTTGATGCGAACCGTTTCGGACAGAAAAACGGTCTTGGATTCTGGCGTTATAAAGAAGACAACAAGGGCAAGCCGAAGAAAGAAGAGGATGCCACCGTTGACGATCTGCTGGCAGAAGTCAGCCAGCCGAAACGCGACTTCAGCGATGAAGAGATTATCGCCCGCATGATGATCCCAATGGTCAACGAAGTGGTGCGTTGTCTGGAAGAAGGCATTATCGCCAGCCCGGCAGAGGCCGATATGGCGCTGGTTTATGGCCTGGGCTTCCCTCCGTTCCATGGTGGCGCGTTCCGCTGGTTGGATACGCTCGGCAGCGCGAAGTATCTCGATATGGCCCAGCAGTATCAGCACCTCGGAGCACTGTATGAAGTTCCGGCTGGTCTGCGTGATAAGGCGCGCCATAACGAACCGTATTATCCCCAGGTTGAGCCTGCCCGCCCGGTTGGCAGCCTGAAAACGGCTTAAGGAGTCACAATGGAACAGGTTGTAATTGTTGATGCGATCCGTACCCCGATGGGCCGTTCGAAAGGGGGCGCGTTTCGTAACGTGCGGGCAGAAGATCTCTCCGCACACTTAATGCGTAGCCTGCTGGCGCGAAATCCTGCGCTGGAGCCATCCGCGCTTGATGATATTTACTGGGGCTGCGTGCAGCAAACGCTGGAGCAGGGTTTCAACATCGCCCGTAACGCCGCGCTGCTGGCGGAAGTTCCGCACTCCGTTCCGGCCGTCACGGTCAACCGCCTGTGCGGTTCATCAATGCAGGCGCTGCACGACGCGGCACGTATGATCATGACCGGCGATGCTCAGGCGTGCCTGATTGGCGGCGTGGAGCATATGGGCCATGTGCCAATGAGTCACGGCGTTGATTTCCATCCGGGCATGAGCCGCAACGTGGCAAAAGCCGCGGGAATGATGGGTCTGACTGCGGAAATGCTCTCTCGCATGCACGGCATCAGCCGTGAAATGCAGGACGCTTTCGCCGCACGTTCACATGCTCGTGCCTGGGCTGCAACACAGTCTGGCGCATTTAAAAACGAAATCATCCCGACCGGTGGCCATGATGCCGACGGCGTGCTGAAGCAGTTTAACTACGATGAGGTTATCCGCCCAGAGACAACCGTTGAAGCGCTCTCCACCCTGCGCCCGGCGTTCGATCCGGTTAGCGGAACGGTCACTGCCGGTACCTCCTCCGCGCTCTCCGACGGCGCAGCGGCGATGCTGGTCATGAGCGAAAGCCGCGCCCGTGATCTGGGTCTGACGCCGCGTGCCCGAATCCGTTCGATGGCTGTTGTTGGCTGTGACCCGTCAATTATGGGTTATGGTCCGGTTCCGGCCTCAAAACTGGCGCTGAAAAAAGCGGGACTCTCCACCAGCGATATCGGTTTGTTTGAGATGAACGAAGCCTTTGCCGCTCAGATCCTGCCGTGCATTAAAGATCTGGGGCTGATGGAGCAGATCGATGAGAAGATCAACCTCAACGGCGGGGCGATCGCTTTGGGTCATCCGCTGGGTTGCTCCGGGGCGCGTATCAGCACCACCTTGCTCAATCTGATGGAACGCAAAGACGTACAGTTTGGCCTGGCGACGATGTGTATCGGGTTAGGCCAGGGCATCGCGACGGTATTTGAGCGAGTTTAATCAAAGCATGTGACTTATTGTAGGCCGGGCAAGCGAAGCGCCCCCGGCGACTATGCCGGATGGCGACGCTGATGCGTCTTATCCGGCCTACAACACAAATGCCATTGTATAACAATTTAGTTGCCGTTCTTCCCGCCTGTCAGGGGCGGGTTTTTTTATTTCCCTGAGCTACCTCGCACCACTAACTGCACCGGCAACAGCAGATTCTCTTCCTGATTTTCTTCCAGCAATAAACGCAGCGCTTCACGCCCCAATTGTTGTTTATCAACCGCAATAGTAGTGAGTGGTGGATGTGACCAGGCCGCAGCATCGATATCATCAAACCCCACCAGCGCGAGATCTTCCGGGATGCGTATCCCCTGCTGTGCGCACACCCGTTGAACAACCAGCGCTGCCGCATCGTTATAGGCAAAAATAGCGTCGGGCGGCTCCGGCAATCTGAGTAGCTCATTTACCGCCTCAACCAGAGATTGATCGGTATCCAACAGCGGCGGCGCAACGGCTTCATACTCTGGCGGCATCAGCAAACGGGCCTCATACAATGCCTGACGGTAGCCCTTCTCGCGCTGACGGATGCTGTAGTGCGCAAGCGTGCTGGCAAGAAAAGCAATACGGCTGCGACCTTGTGCAATCAAATGTTGCGTGGCCAGATACCCACCCTGAGTGTTATCCGGGTTCACGCAAGGCAAGCCCGGCGCCCAGAGATCCACCAGCACCAACGGCAGCTTCATCTGTTGCAGCAAGCCAAGTAATTCAGGCTCAAAAAATCCGGCACAGATCAGTGCATCAGGCTGGTGCAGCAGCACCTGCTCACTCACTGCATCGCCTGGACCAATGGAGAGAAAGCTCAGCGCAATACCATGGTCACGACAGTTATCTTCTATCCCCAGCAGTAGTTGAGAATAAAACGGCAATGCCCGGCTGATATTGTGCTGGCGGTGAAGCAAAAAAAGGACGCGTTTGATCTTGTCAGTACGCAGACGGGAAAAATCATAACCCTGCTGCTGCGCCATAGAAATAATGCGCAGCCGGGTGTCTTCACGTAGCCCCGGCTGCCCTTTTAGGGCGCGGGAAACTGCACCAACTGAAACACCACAAGCTTCGGCAATATCTCTGATACGTACAGGTTTCGTCATTTCACTCTCATTGATTCTACTATGGCTTGTTGCGCCCCCAGCCAGGCCGCACCGCGTACGCCGCTGCTGTCGCCGTGACGGGCCCGAACAATCGGTGTGCGGCACTGCTTACCAAATACGTACTGCGCCACTCGCGCCGGTAAACCCGAATACAGTAAATCGATATTGGATACCCCGCCCCCTAGCACGATAACATCGGGATCGAGCGTATTCACCACGCCCGCCAACGCACGCGCCAGTTGATCGCAATAGCGTTTCCATACAAAGCAGGCATCCGCATCACCCGATTCTACCTGTTGCATAATTTGTGGCACACCCACATGCTGCGCGGTGTGATTCAGGTACTGGCGTTCCAGACCGCTGCCGGAAATAAAGCTCTCAATACAGTTCAACTGTCCGCAATAGCATGTCACTCCAGCCCCGTCCTGAGATTCGTGGTGGCGCGGCAATGCATTATGCCCCCACTCTCCTGCGCAGGCGTTAGGTCCAGAGATCAAGCGGTTATCGATGCATAGTCCACCGCCGCAACCGGTACCGAGGATCACGCCAAATACCACGCTATGCCCGTGTCCGCTACCGTCCATCGCTTCCGACAAGGTAAAGCAGTTGGCATCATTAGTAACAGGCACGGGCATTCCTAACGCTCGCTCAAGGTCTTGCGCAAAGGCCTGTTGATTGAGCACCAGGATGTTGGAGTTCTTAATTAACCCCTCGCTATCCACCGCGCCAGGCACCCCAATGCCAACCGATAAAGGCTGATTAACGGCCAGTCTGGCCTTAGCAATCATCTCCGTCACGGCCTGGAAAAAATCACCGTAACTCTGCTTTGGTGTCGCGCATCGCTCGCGGTAAACAATTACACCCGCGTTATCAATCACCACCGCTTCGATTTTAGTCCCGCCAATATCCAGTCCGAGCCTCATGGTTTTCCTCGTTTGCGCCTCGCAATTTGATTGTGTCTAGTTTGCCAATTTTGTTTACTAAACAAAAAGAAACCTGTCACAAAAGCTAAGTTTTGTGATTAATAGATAGGAAAAATATGTTTACTAAAAAACGTGGTAAAAAAGAGAAACAACGAGATCGGGCTTGCACCCTGTTAGAAGAAGTAAGGTTGGTGATGAATGCGCCGGAAGGACTCCGGCGCACAGCGCTTAAATGAACGCGAAAGCGTCGCCAAACAGGCGATCTTCACGTGCACTGCGTTCATTACAGAACAGATCGCGCGCGATTTTGGCCATTTCGAAACGACCAGCGATGTAGATATCATGCTCCGCCAGGGTACCGTAATCCTGTAATACTGCCGTTAACACGGTTCCCGTACGACCACGCCAGCCGTCTTCAGGCTGTTCCACCACTGGCTCAACGCGCAAATTCGGGTGATTCACTGACAGCGCTTCCAGCTCGGAGAGATCGTAGAGATGCTTCTCTTCGCGCCCGCCCCAGTAAATGGTGATATCGCGATTTGGATTGCGCGCCAGCGCGGTAAGCAGAATGGAACGCACGTAAGAGAACCCTGTACCACCGGCAATCAGGATCAGCGGGCGCTCGTCTTCATCACGCAGCCAGGCTTCGCCATGCGGAATGTCGACCTTGATCTCCCGGTCTTTCAGAATACGGTCCATCACGGCCATGGCATAAAGATTTAGCTCAGAGGCGCCAACGTGCAGCTCAATGAATCCTTGCTCGTCCGGCGTTGATGCCATGGAGAACGGACGCTTATCCCTTTCGTCCATCACGACCATTAAATACTGGCCAGCACGAAAGGAAAACGCCGCGTCTGGCACTAAACGAACGCGATATACGGTGTCAGTGATAGCTTCTACCGAGGTCACTTTACAGCTTAAGGTTGTCATGCGCTCTCTCTGTCGGATCAATAGGCAAAACGATCGCGCCTCAGGCGCTTTTGCCGTCATTAAAGATGGCCAGTTCATCCCAAATTGCGTCAATGCGCGCAGTCACTTCAGGATCTTTTTTAATCGGACGTCCCCATTCACGTTGGGTTTCGCCCGGCCATTTATTTGTGGCATCCAGCCCCATTTTTGAACCAAGGCCGGAAACCGGCGAGGCAAAGTCCAGGTAATCAATTGGCGTATTCTCTACCAGTACCGTATCCCGGGCCGGGTCCATACGGGTAGTAATTGCCCAAATCACATCATTCCAGTCACGTGCGTTGACGTCATCATCGCAAACAATAACAAATTTGGTGTACATAAACTGACGCAAAAACGACCAGACACCCATCATGACGCGTTTGGCATGACCAGCGTACTGTTTTTTCATCGTCACGACGGCTAGGCGATATGAACAGCCTTCCGGAGGTAGATAAAAATCGACAATCTCCGGGAACTGCTTTTGCAGAATAGGAACGAAAACTTCGTTCAGCGCCACGCCGAGTACCGCGGGCTCATCTGGCGGACGTCCGGTATAGGTAGAGTGATAAATCGCATCTTCGCGCTGGGTAATGTGCGTGACGGTAAAGACCGGGAAGCTATCTACTTCGTTGTAGTAGCCGGTATGATCGCCATACGGCCCTTCCGGGGCCAGCTCGCCCGGTTCAATGTACCCTTCCAGCACGATTTCTGCACTGGCAGGCACTTCCAGGTCGTTGGAAATACATTTAACTACTTCGGTCTTGGTTCCGCGCAACAGCCCGGCAAATGCGTACTCGGATAATGTATCAGGAACCGGCGTCACGGCCCCCAGAATGGTCGCAGGATCGGCTCCTAACGCCACAGAAACCGGGAAGCGTTCGCCCGGATGCGCTGCGCACCATTCCTGGTAATCAAGCGCGCCGCCGCGATGGGACAGCCAGCGCATAATGAGCTTGTTTTTGCCAATCAGCTGCTGACGATAGATGCCCAGATTCTGCCGCTCTTTATGCGGACCACGCGTTACGGTGAGCCCCCAGGTAATCAGCGGCGCGGCATCTTCCGGCCAGCAGGTCATAATCGGAATGCGGTTTAAATCAACGTCATCGCCCGAGTAGATTTTTTGCTGACAAGGTGCACCGCGCAACCGCTTAGTCGGCATGTTCAACACCTGCTTAAACTGCGGCAGCTTATCAAACAGATCGCGGAATCCTTTCGGTGGCTCTGGCTCTTTCAAAAACGCCAACAGTTTACCGACTTCTCGTAGCGCCGAGACATCTTCTTGTCCCATCCCCATCGCAACACGCTTTGGTGTGCCAAACAGGTTACACAGCACCGGCATTGAATAGCCTTTCGGATTCTCAAACAGCAACGCAGGCCCACCGGCACGCAGGGTGCGATCGGCAATTTCAGTAATTTCCAGGTGGGGATCCACCTCAAGCGAAATGCGTTTGAGCTCGCCCTGCTGTTCAAGCAGAGTCAGGAAGTCGCGTAAATCGTGATATTTCATGGCATCCATTGTGGCCTCTTCGTAAGCGCTTCATTATACGGCGTTCATCATTGTGATGCTGTATTTTTGTTAAATTAGCGTGAACTCTGGCGATACATATAAGCCCTGGGAGTATATACCCATTGGGTTTCAGCCTGCGTTGAGGCGGGTATAATTAACTTAACGCATGGCTTTTGCTATGCTGGCGCTCAGAACAAGCGGATAAGAGTTATTATGCAATCCTGGTATTTACTGTACTGCAAACGTGGGCAACTTCAGCGAGCCCAGGAACACCTGGAAAGACAGGCGGTGAACTGTCTGACGCCTATGATCACCCTGGAAAAAATAGTGCGCGGTAAACGTACCACAGTCAGTGAACCACTATTCCCTAATTACATGTTTGTCGAGTTCGACCCGGAAGTGATCCACACCACCACTATCAATGCCACGCGTGGTGTCAGCCATTTCGTCCGTTTTGGAGCGACGCCTGCGACCGTCCCTTCTCCCGTTATTCACCAGCTTTCTATCTACAAGCCTGAAGGAATTGTTGACCCGCAAACTCCTCAGCCAGGGGACAGCGTGATTATTACTGAAGGGGCGTTTGAGGGGCTAAAAGCGATCTTCACCGAACCGGATGGCGAAGCGCGTTCCATGCTACTGCTTAACCTGTTGAATAAAGAGGTTAAGCAGAGCGTGAAAAATACCGGCTTTCGAAAAATTTAAGCCGTTTAGAAGGTCACTTCGAACAGCGTTCTGACGTTAGCATCAATGGTGGCTGACAGCCATTGAGGATCTTCTCCGCGCCAGTGGGCAATACGCTCAAGAATATGTGGCAGGTGCGCCGGTTCATTGCGCCGTGACGTCGGTTTAGGCGTTAAGTCGCGAGGAAGTAGGTAAGGCGCATCAGTTTCGATCAGTAGTCTTTCTACCGGAATAAACGGCAGCAGTTCCCGCAGTTCCATCCCCCGACGCTCATCACAGACCCAGCCGGTAATACCAATATAAAGCCCTCGGTCCACGCAGTCCTGCATCTCCTGGCGCGAGCCGGTGAAACAGTGCAGCACCGCGCCGGGCAGGCTGTCCAGCCACGGCTCCAGCAACGTCAGAAAACGCTCATGGGCATCCCGACAATGCATGAAAATCGGCATCTGCAGTTCAGCGGCAATGCGCAGTTGTGCCTCAAAAGCACGTTCCTGCTCCTGTGGCGTGGAGAAATTGCGATTGAAATCCAGACCGCACTCGCCAATAGCGACCACCTCAGACTGGTTTGCCAGCGCGATAATCTCGTCTTCCGTTGAGGATTGCCATTGGCTACTGTCATGCGGGTGCACGCCAGCCGTGGACCAGCAATGTGGATAATGTTGCGCCAACTTCAGCGCCTGTTGGCTTTCGTGCAGGTTTGTTCCGGTCAGAAGCATACCGTTTACGCCCGCAGCAAAGGCGCGCGCCACAACATCATCCCTGTCTTTCGCAAATTGTGAACTGGTTAAATTAACGCCAATATCAAACATGCTACCTCCCATATGACAACCGCCCTGACGGGCGGTTGAATTTACTCTTCTGTTTTCTCGGTGGCTTCGGCTTCTTTTGCTTCTTCAGCCTCGTTGTCCTCATCTCGCGTACGTCGCTTACCGACATAGAAACGAGAGAAGAAAACGCCCACCTCGAACAGGCAGTACATCGGTATCGCCAACAGCGTTTGCGAGAAGACATCTGGCGGGGTCAGTAGCATCCCGACGACAAATGCGCCCACCACAACGTAAGGGCGTTTCTTGCGTAAATCATCAGGCGTCGTAATGCCCATCCAGCATAGCAGCACGATGGCGACCGGAACCTCAAAAGAGACACCGAAAGCCATAAACAGCGCCATTACGAAACTGAGATAGCTGGCAATGTCCGTCGATACCTGCACGCCTTGCGGAGCCGTGTTGGCCAGAAAACCAAACGCCAACGGAAAGACGACAAAATAGGCGAATGCCATGCCGATGTAGAACAACAACGAACTGGAAACCAGCAGCGGCACAACCAGTCGACGTTCATGTTTATACAAAGCAGGCGCAATAAATGCCCACACCTGGTAGAGGATCACTGGCGCTGACAGGATCAGCGACACCATGAAGGTCAACTTTATTGGGGTAAAGAACGGCGAGGCCACATCGGTGGCGATCATCGTTGCACCCTGCGGCATCTGTTTAATCAGCGGCGCCGCAACCATATGGTAAATGTCGTTGGCAAAGTAAACCAACGCCAGAAAGATCACGATAACCGCAATAATGCAGTTCAGGAGTCGCTTACGCAGCTCGATAAGATGCGTAATGAGCGGTTGGGTATCTTCTACAGCCATGTTTACGGTTTATCACTCGACGAGGGGGAGGATTCGACAACAGGTGCGGCAGCTTTCTTTTCTGCATCCATCAACGTGGCGGAAGTGTTTTCCGTCTGCTCTGGCGTTTTAGCACCCGCGGATTCCGGTTTTTGCTCCGGCGAACTGGCCTGGTTTTCAGCGGCGGCAGGGGTGACCCCTTCTCGC
Organism: Citrobacter sp. Cpo089; assembly: GCF_030332695.1. Classification (NCBI taxonomy): domain Bacteria; kingdom Pseudomonadati; phylum Pseudomonadota; class Gammaproteobacteria; order Enterobacterales; family Enterobacteriaceae; genus Citrobacter; species Citrobacter sp. Cpo089. Next base: position 14,659 of record NZ_JAOWHJ010000074.1, read on the forward strand.
TGCGCTTCACCGTCTTTCACCACCGGATTATGGATAGTGTGCGCTTCATCGCTCGCTTTCTCAGGATCGTGCACGCTGTAAGAACGCTTCATCGATTCCGCAGCCTCACGCAGCTCATCCATTGACGCTTTCAGCTCCGGGGTCAGATTTGTCAGGCTCGCTTTCTCTACTTTCTTCAGGCTGTCCTGAAACTCCTGAAGCTTAAGCTCCTGGGTCAGTTCATTCTGAACAGTAGTTGCAAGGGAACGCAAAGCGCGAACCCAGCCAGCAACCGTTTTTACCGCTACAGGTAATCGTTGCGGCCCCAGAACAATGAGGCCGATCACGAACACCAATAACAGTTCGCTAAAACCGATATCAAACACGGATTATACCTGCTCTTTATCTTGGCTTTTGGCGTCTTCCTTTTTCACTTCACCCTGCTTATCGGTGATGGATTTAGCAGTAAAATCAGCGTCCTGGCTGGTTTTATCTTGCTTAGGCTCATCATCACCCATCGCTTTTTTGAAGCCTTTGATCGACGCGCCAAGATCGGAACCGATGGAGCCGAGTTTCTTGGTGCCAAATAGCAGTACAACGATGACGGCAATGATCAACAACTGCCAAATACTGATACCACCCATACATGTTCCTCTGTCATAGATGATGAATTAATAAGGCCGTAGTATACGTTACACGACCTGCCTTGGGCGACGAAAAATTCAGCGCATTTTGCGCCAGCCGATCAACCAGGCTATAACGCCTCCCGCCATTAACCAGCCCGGCATAAGCCCCCACTCAGGGCGGCTTACCAGCAGGAATGTTCCACTTAGCAACAATGTTACGCCAATGCCCAATAAATAACGGGATTGTCCCTGGCGTACATGATTCGCGTGAAGCTCGCGGGCAATCTTATCAACACTGTGCTGTAAATATTTGCCCTGGCGCAAACTGTCATACACCAGTTCAGGTATTTCTGGCATTTTTTCGACCCAGAACGGTGCTTTTTCTTTAAATGCCCTAACGAGCGCCGGAATACCGACCTGATCTTTAATCCAGGATTCGAGGAATGGCTTAGCCGTTTTCCACAAATCTAACTGCGGGTAGAGTTGTCGTCCGACACCTTCTACGTACAGCAGCGTCTTCTGGAGCAATACCAGTTGAGGCTGAACTTCCATATTGAAGCGGCGCGCAGTGTTGAACAGATTCAGCAGCACGTGACCAAAGGAAATCTCCGCCAGCGGTTTTTCAAAAATCGGCTCGCACACGGTACGAATGGCAAATTCAAACTCTTCTACGTTGGTATCCGGCGGAACCCAACCAGAATCCACGTGCAGTTCAGCAACTTTGCGGTAATCGCGGTTAAAGAACGCAATGAAGTTTTCAGCCAGGTAACGCTTATCTTCTTTGTTTAAAGAGCCCACAATCCCACAATCAATACCAATGTATTTCGGGTTTTCAGGGTGCTCATAACTGACAAAAATGTTCCCGGGGTGCATATCCGCATGGAAAAAGCTGTCGCGGAATACCTGAGTAAAGAAGACCTGAACACCACGCTCGGCCAACAATTTCATATTGGTGCCGTTCTTCTCAAGCGTGGTGACATCTGAAACCGGGATGCCGTAAATGCGCTCCATCACCATCATGTTCTGACTGCAATAGTCGGAATACACTTCCGGGATGTACAGCATCGGACTATCTTCAAAATTACGTCGTAGCTGAATGGCGTTCGCCGATTCGCGCAGCAGATTCAGTTCATCGATCAACGTTTTTTCATATTCACGGACGACTTCTGTTGGTCGCAGGCGACGCCCATCTGGCAGCAGACGAGGAACCCAACGAGCCAGGCGGTAGATCAGTTTTAAATCCGCTTTGATGACCGGAAGTATGTCCGGGCGAATAACTTTGATCACCACCTCTTTGCCATTCGATTTCAACCGCGCAGTGTGGACCTGAGCAACAGACGCAGATGCCAGCGGCGTGATCTCAAAATCATCAAACCATTCCTCGACGGGCAGCCCGCCCATAGCCTCTTCGATTTGTTTTTTCGCTCTAAGCCCATCGAACGGGGCAACCCGATCCTGCAATAGCGCAAGCTGATCGGCGATGTGCGGAGGGAAAAGGTCACGACGGGTAGAGAGCATTTGCCCAAACTTGATCCACACCGGGCCGAGTTCCTGTAAAGCCAGTCTCAGCCTTTCTCCCAGCGGTTTATCTTTATGTCGGTTGGGCATCCAGAACAACGAGTAACGCCACAACCGAAGCGGCAGCGTGATTCGCATTTTGGGGATGAGTTCATCAAGACCGTAGCTTAAAAAAGTGCGAATGATGAAATAAAGGCGCCGTACTTCACCTGGCGTCATTTGGCCTCCAGTTTTTCCAGCCGTTTGGCCAGAGATTCAACCGCGCGCTCAACGGCTGCCGTTTCTTCAGCAAACCATGCAACCTCTAGTGGACCAGGAGCCATGCGCCACTCTTCAGTGATCGCTTCGGCGACATAGCGCTGCTGGCGCTGAAAGTTATGGCACAGGAACTTCGCTCCACCACGCAAGACTTTGCTGACCCCTTCCGCGACGATATCGCCGGTATAGGGTGCTAACAGTTCTGCAGGATCCAACTCCGCCAGATCGGCCAGCGCAACAAAGTTCTGTACTACCTGGATATCGCCCTGGACTTCCAGCTCACCGCTGCGGATAAGCGTGGTGAGTTGCTGTCGGTCACGCAATTTCGGTAACACACTGGCATATGTGATTACGGTGCAATCGGCTTCGCCTTCCCATGCCCCCAGCACATCGACCTGGCGCTCGCTAAACACCAGGACTAACGGTGTTGAAAATCCTTTGAGATCAACACGCAGCACCTTCCCTTGTAAACGCGTTCTGGCTGACTTCAGCGCAGGAGAACGGTACAGAAAGGTGTTGAGCAGATTTTCAACGCCTGCGGTTACTAAGGGTTTTAAAGGCATCCCCACTCTCCTGTCAGAACTTGTAACCACGATGCAGCGCAACGACACCTGCTGTCAGGTTGTAGTAATCAACGCTTTCGAACCCGGCATCTTGCATCATTGCTTTTAAGGTGTCCTGATCGGGATGCATACGGATGGACTCCGCCAAATAACGGTAGCTGTCCGCATCGCTTGCTACCATTGAACCTATGCGCGGCAGAACATGGAAAGAGTATGCGTCGTAGGCTTTGCTCAACGGTTCGATGATGGGTTTGGAGAATTCCAGCACCAGTAGACGTCCGCCCGGCTTCAATACGCGGTACATGGAGCGCAATGCTTTGTCTTTATCCGTTACGTTGCGCAGACCGAAAGAGATGGTGATGCAGTCAAACGTGTTGTCAGGGAAAGGTAATGCTTCCGCATTCGCCTGAACGTACTCAACGTTACCTACCACGCCAATATTACGCAGCTTTTCGCGACCCATTTTGAGCATTGAGTCATTGATATCCGCCAGCACAACTTTGCCGGTTTCACCAACCATGCGAGAGAATTTCGCCGTCAGATCGCCGGTACCGCCTGCTAAATCGAGAACGGTTTGCCCGCGACGCACGCCACTGCAATCAATGGTGAAGCGCTTCCACAAACGATGAATGCCAAATGACATTAAGTCATTCATAACGTCATATTTAGACGCCACAGAATGAAAAACGTGGGCCACCATGTCAGCTTTCTGCTCTTTAGCGACGGTCTGAAAGCCAAAGTGCGTCGTTTCTTGTGAATTATCCACCATCTCAGTGCCTGCTCATCCAAAAAATGTTCGAGAAGTGTAACAGATTGGGCCAATTTGCCCTACCCTTCTACCGGGTTCAACTACCCCAAATGGACTAGTTTGATTGCTGATTTACCGCTTCATCCTCGGGGTAAGACGCATCTTGTTGCGTCTCAGGGACCGAGCGCAAGCGGTATTCTTCATCCTGTGTAGTAGCTTGTTCAGCCAGCTCAGGATTAATCTCACGCTTAATTTCCACGCCTAAACTACGAAACGCTTCTGCCTGCGACAGGACGTTTCCACGACCGGAAGAGAGTTTTTTCATCGCCTGTCGGTAGTTGTCCTGGGCTTTGTCCAAGCTTTGGCCTATTGCCGACATATCATCCACAAACAACCGCATCTTGTCATAAAGTTTGCTGGCCCGATCGGCAATTTGTTGCGCATTACGACTCTGATGCTCGTAGCGCCACAGGTTGGCGATCGTGCGCAATGCCACCAACAGCGTGGTAGGACTCACCAGCATAATGTTATTTCTAAGCGCTTCGGTAATCAGTTCGGGCTGTCTGTCGAGCGCCAGCAAAAAAGCGGGCTCAACGGGGATAAACATCAACACATAGTCAAGCGTACGCAGCCCAGGAAGCTGCTGATAATCTTTGCGACCCAGTAGTCGAATATGGTTGCGCACCGAGGCGATGTGCTCCTGCAATGCACTTTCGCGGGTGTATTCATCTTCTGCGTTAAAATAGCGCTCATAGGCGACCAGCGTCATTTTCGCATCGATCACCACATCTTTACCCTGCGGTAGCCGAACGATGACATCAGGCTGCATTCGCGAACGGGCGTCGTTTTCGATGCTAACCTGGGTTTCATATTCATAACCTTCACGCAGACCAGAGGCTTCGAGTACCCGCGTGAGTACGACCTCTCCCCAGTTACCCTGCGTTTTGTTATCGCCTTTTAATGCCCGCGTCAGGTTTACCGCTTCCTGCGCCATCTGCGCATTCAGTTGCTGGAGATTACGAATTTCGTGTGCCAGGGTATGGCGTTCTTGCGCCTCTTTACCAAAGCTATCCTGAACCTGGCGACGAAAACCGTCCAGTTGTTCACGAAGCGGCGCAAGCAGGCTGTTCAGACTTTGGCGATTTTGCTCATCAACACGGCGGTTGCTGTGCTCAAAAATACGATTCGCCAGATTTTCAAACTGTTCGCTCAGACGCTGTTCGCTGTTGATCATCTGGCGGATTTTATCTTCCGCATGCTGTTGGGTTGCTTCCAGCCGGGTAGTGACTTCACGGAGATCGGCTTCCAGAGAGGTGTTGATACTGTGCAGACTGCGTAATTCGTTATTGAGTAGTTCGCACTCATCGCGCCAGTGAGCTTCCTGCGAGAGCTGCTGGCGAGCGGCGCTTAGCGCAATATCCAGTTCACGTCGCTCTTCGATGAGGTCGGCACGGATTTGATCGGCGCGTGCTTTTGTCGCCAGCCACCCTACCAGTAGCCCTGCGGCTAACGCCAACACGGCACTCATCATAATTGAAATATCCACAACGCCCCCTTACAGCAACGACTTACCCGCACAAAATAGAATTGTGCTGTATAAACGTCCAGTTTAAAAGGAATTTCCTGCGAGGCACTACGCAAAATAAAAAGGCCGAACGCGTCGGCCTTTTTGAATAGAAGGGGGAATTACAGTAAACGACGCGCGGCTTCAACCACGATTTTCACCGCGTGACTTTCCGTTTGTTTCATCGTTTCCGCATTAGGGATCTCTTGCTGAGTACGGTTCACGATAACACCCGCGACCATACCGGCACGCAGACCCTGGCTTGCGCACATGGTCAGCAGCGTAGCAGATTCCATTTCGTAGTTCATAACGCCCATAGACTGCCACTCTTCCATTGAGCCTTTGAAACGGCTCACAACGCGGCCAGAGAAGGTGTCATAACGCTCCTGGCCCGGGTAGAAGGTGTCAGAAGACGCGGTAACCCCCACGTGAGTGGTGGCGCCGATAGATTTCGCCGCTTCCACCAGCGCGGTGGTGCACTCGAAGTCCGCAACGGCCGGGAATTCCATTGGTGCGAAGTGCAGGCTTGCGCCGTCCAGACGAACAGATGCAGTGGTAACCAGTACATCACCTACGTTGATATGCGGCTGGATAGCGCCAGTCGTACCGATACGCAGGAAGGTACGAATGCCCAGCTGTGCCAGTTCTTCTACGGCAATAGAGGTGGACGGGCCGCCGATACCGGTAGAACAAACGATCACGGCTTTACCATCCAGCTCAGCACGCCAGGTGGTGAACTCGCGATGAGATGCCAGCTTAACCGGCTTATCCATCAGCGCGGCGATCTTTTCCACACGCTCCGGGTCGCCAGGGACGATAGCAAGCGTAGCCCCTTGTAAATCGTTCTTAGTGAGGCCGAGATGAAAAACATCAGACTTAGACATAAAAACTCCTCTGTGAATCGGTTTTGTCAGAAGAAGCAAAAACACACTTTACCGAAGGCATAAACATATTTTCGTGACAGTCATCACTATGATGTAAATCAATTGCATTCAATTACCATCAAAAAGTGATTAATGTCACATAAATGATGTGATGTAAGGAAGCCCTGCACAAAAGATAGCCCGTTTAAGGCAATGTGGTTCGTTGCATGTGTCTATAGTTAACAATGCGCTTTTTTGCTGAATATTTAAGGGTACGGAGAATACCATGACAACACGACAATCTGGCTTTGCACCTGCTGTATCTCCACCGACGTCTACCACGGTTCACACCCCAGATAATGCAATTATCGCCGGTGTAACGTCCATACCTTCACAAGGCGATGATATGCCAGCGTATCACGCACGACCAAAACAGACTGATGGCCTGCTGCCCGTAGTCATTGTCGTGCAGGAGATTTTTGGTATTCATGAGCACATTCGTGACGTTTGCCGTCGTTTGGCTCTGGAAGGGTATCTGGCTATCGCACCAGAACTCTATTTTCGCGAAGGCGATCCCAATGACTTTGCCGATATCCCTACGCTGCTTAGTGGCCTTGTCGCCAAAGTGCCCGACTCTCAGGTACTGGCCGATCTGGACCACGTCGCTAGCTGGGCCTCCCGCAACGGAGGAGATGCACACCAGTTGATGATCACCGGATTTTGCTGGGGTGGGCGCATCACCTGGCTGTATGCCGCACATAATCCGCAGTTAAAAGCGGCCGTGGCGTGGTATGGCAAACTGGTGGGTGATAAAACCCTCAACTCGCCAAAACATCCCGTTGATATCGCAACCGATCTTAACGCCCCCGTTTTGGGGCTTTATGGCGGCCAGGACACCAGCATTCCGCAAGATACCGTTGAAACAATGCGCCAGGCACTGCGCGCCGCCAATGCTAAAGCGGAAATCGTGGTCTATCCCGATGCCGGACATGCGTTCAACGCCGATTATCGCCCGAGCTATCACGAAGAGTCCGCGAAAGACGGTTGGCAGAGAATGCTGGAGTGGTTCGTGCAATACGGTGGGAAGAAATAAACGTTAATTGCCCGGTGGCAGCGACGCCTGACCGGGCCTACAACTATTGCGATTTCCTGTAACCCGGGTAAGCCCCAGCGCTTCCCGGGCACCGAATTACGCCTGACGCAAATTCTGCGCCGCTTTGACCATGTTCGCCAGCGCGGCACGGGTTTCCGGCCAGCCGCGGGTTTTCAGGCCGCAGTCCGGGTTCACCCACAGACGTTCTGCTGGAATGCGCAGCTCGGCTTTCTTCAACAGGGCTTCAATCCACTCCACGCTCGGGACGTTCGGCGAGTGAATATCGTATACGCCCGGCCCGATTTCGTTCGGATAATCGAACTCTTCAAACGATTCCAGCAACTCCATATCAGAGCGCGAGGTTTCAATGGTAATCACGTCCGCATCCAGCGCCGCAATGGAGTCCATGATGTCGTTGAACTCGCAATAACACATGTGGGTGTGGATCTGGGTTTCATCCTTCGCTACCGCCGCGTTAATGCGGAAGGCTTCCACGCCCCACTCCAGATACGCCGTCCAGTCGCTGCGACGCAGCGGCAGACCTTCGCGCAGTGCCGGTTCATCAATCTGGATGATGCCGATACCCGCCGCTTCCAGATCCGCCACTTCATCACGCAGCGCCAGCGCAATCTGCTTCGCGATGGTTTCACGCGTCACGTCTTCACGCGGGAATGACCAGCAGAGAATGGTCACCGGACCGGTCAGCATGCCTTTTACCGGTTTGTCGGTCAGCGACTGGGCATATTTCGCCCACTCCACGGTGATCGCTTCCGGGCGGCTGACGTCGCCAATCACCACCGGCGGCTTCACGCAGCGAGAGCCGTAGCTCTGCACCCAACCGTTCTGGGTGAAGACGAAGCCGTCCAGGTGTTCGCCAAAGTATTCGACCATGTCATTACGCTCGGCTTCACCGTGTACCAGCACGTCGAGACCCAGACGTTCCTGTTCAACAATCGCCTGTTTAATATGTTCCGCAATTCCGGTGCGATAGTTACCGGCATCCAGGTTGCCCTTTTTGAAGTCCAGCCGCAGGCCGCGAATTTCCGTGGTTTGCGGGAATGAACCGATAGTCGTAGTCGGCCATGCCGGCAGATTAAAGCGGGCACGTTGCGCCTCGGCACGAACCGGGTAAGCATTAGCGCGCTGGCTGTCTTGGGCGGTGATTGCCGCCAGACGTTTTTCCACTGCGGCGTTGTGTACGCGGGTAGAGTGACGACGAGCCTGAATCGGTGCGCTCCACTCGACAATTGCCGCCGTATCACCGCTATTCAACGCATCGCGCAGCAGCGCCAGCTCGCCGCATTTTTGCAGGGCGAAGGCAAACCAGCTCTTCACTTCTGCATCAAGGCGGGTTTCAACACTGAGATCGATTGGGCTGTGCAGCAGGGAGCAGGAAGAAGCCACCCACAGGTTACGTTTCCCGACGATATCTTTGATTTGTGCGTATTTTTCGCTGAGATCGGCACGCCAGACGTTGCGGCCGTTCACCAGCCCCGCTGACAGCAGCCAGTCGGCAGGCAGACGTTTATGCAACTCGGCTGCATCATCTTTGCCGTGCACGAAGTCAACGTGCAGTCCCTGCACCGGCAGGGCGGTAATGGTATCCAGGTTTGGCGTTACGCCTTCGAAGTAAGTGGTCAGTAGCAGCTTCACCTGACCCGTCAGCGCGTCATAAGCCGGTTTGAAGGCCTCCAGCCACGCTTGCGGCAGCTCCAGTACCAGCGCGGGTTCATCAATTTGCACCCACTCAATACCGCGTTTCGCCAGCTCACCCAGCACCTGCTGGTAAACCGGCAGAATGTCGTTCAACAGGCTCAGGCGGTCAAACTGTTCGCCTTTCACTTTACCCAACCACAGGTAGGTTACCGGCCCCAGCAGCACAGGCTTCACCTTGTGACCGAGCGCCAGCGCTTCGTCCACTTCATCCAGCAGTTGGGTCCAGGTCAGTTTGAACTGCTGACCTTTAGTGAACTCTGGCACCATGTAGTGATAGTTGGTGTTAAACCATTTAGTCATTTCTGCCGCCGCCGCGGGTTCACCCGTTGGTGCGCGGCCACGGCCAATGCGGAATAAGGTATCGATATCGACCGAGCCGTCTTTATTTTGATGGCGAGCCGGAACGTTGCCGAGCAGCAGGCTGGTGGTCAGCACGTGATCGTACCAGGCAAAATCACCCACCGGCAGCAGGTCAACGCCCGCCTGCTTCTGCTGATCCCAGTGGCGGGCACGCAGCTCGCGGCCAACGGTCAGCAAATCTTCACGGGAAGAATTTCCCGCCCAGTAGCTTTCTTGCGCTTTCTTCAACTCGCGACGCAGGCCAACGCGAGGGAAACCGAGGGTGTGATTCAATATTGTCATTTTTCTTCCTCTCTTATTTTATTGAATCTGAAGCAAAAACTCTAAATAGTTCGGTTTGCAGGAAGGCGGCGACACAGCGCATCCCCAGGAGCTTACTGAAGTAAGTGACTGGGGTAAGCGAGGAAGCCAACGCATCTGCAAGCCGAAATATGACGAGTTTTGGACGTCCAGATGTTTACACATCCATAATTGGCGGTTACTGTATATTCCTCAAGCGCAATTTGTTCATGCCGAAGTGAAGGACTTTCATGATCGAGATTAAACACCTGAAAACGCTCCAGGCGTTGCGGAATAGTGGTTCTCTGGCAGCCGCAGCGGCGACGTTGCATCAGACCCAATCCGCCCTTTCTCACCAGTTCAGCGATCTGGAGCAGCGCCTTGGCTTTCGACTTTTTATCCGTAAAAGCCAGCCTCTGCGCTTTACGCCGCAGGGAGAAATCCTGCTGCAGTTAGCCAATCAGGTGTTGCCGCAAATTGGTCGTGCGCTGCAGGCCTGCAACGAACCGCAGCAAACCCGGTTGCGAATCGCGATTGAATGTCACAGTTGTATTCAATGGCTGACGCCCGCGCTGGAGAATTTTCGTGCCAACTGGCCGCAGGTGGAGATGGACTTTAAATCCGGCGTGACGTTCGATCCGCAACCAGCGCTACAGCAGGATGAGCTGGATCTGGTGTTAACCTCCGACATCTTGCCGCGCAGCGGATTGCACTACTCACCGATGTTTGATTTTGAAGTCCGCCTGGTACTGGCGCCTGACCATCCGTTGGCCAGCAAAACACAAATCGCACCGGAAGATTTGGCCAGCGAGACGCTGCTGATTTACCCGGTACAGCGGAGTCGACTGGATGTATGGCGGCATTTTCTGCAGCCTGCAGGCGTTAGTCCTTCGCTGAAAAGCGTGGATAACACCTTACTGCTGATTCAGATGGTTGCAGCCAGAATGGGTATCGCGGCATTACCGCACTGGGTGGTGGAGAGTTTTGAACGCCAGGGCCTGGTAGTGACCAAAACCCTGGGTGATGGATTGTGGAGCCGACTGTACGCCGCCGTGCGTGATGGCGAGCAGCGACAGCCGGTCACAGAAGCGTTTATTCGCTCAGCGCGGAATCATGCCTGCGATCACCTGCCGTTTGTACGGAGTGCGGAACGACCCACTTTCGATGTACCCACAGTGAAGCCACTATCACAGCCGCACCAATGATGAAGCTTGGCCAGTGAGGTTGTTGATGCCAGATAGCAAGGTTAACCAGCAGTCCGGCAGGGACATGCATATTGTTCATGATGCCCAGCGTGCCCGCATCCACCTGGGTCGCGCCGTAGTTCCACATAAAGTAACCAATGCCGGACGCCGCCACGCCAAGAAAGACCAGAATTCCCCACTGTAGCGTGGTTGCAGGCATTTTCTGCGCATTGCCCAGCATGAACCAGGCCACGACAGCCACCATAAAGGCGCCCATATAAAACCAGGCAAAGGCGTTGTGCTGCGGCATTGGCCGCGTCTCCATCAGACGTTTATAGCCCACCATACCAATGGCAAAGCTGATATTGGACAACTGCACCAGCAGCAGACCGGTCCAGAAGTGGCTGGTCACCTGATCGTAACGAATGATCCCCGCACCAATCACCGCCAGTAACGCACTAAAGGCGTAACTCCAGCGCAGACGACGTCCGCTCATCAGATCATAAATCAGCGTAATGTAGAGCGGCGTCAGCACGGTAAAGAGCAGCAGTTCTGAAACCGTCAGGTACAGATAGGCGTGAAAACTCAGCATGTACATAATGCCAAGCTGCATGGCACCCACCAGCATATACAGCCCGATCGTTTTTACGCTGTGCCCACGAGTACGTAGAAACGGCAGGAACACCAGCGCAGCCAGCCCAACGCGCACCAGCACCGCAAAATAGCTATCGACATGACCGGCAAGGTACTCGCCAAACAGGCTAAAGGAAAAGGCCCACAGAATTGTGGTAATGATGAGTAACGCCACAATGGATGTCTCTTAACAAAAGGTACACCCATTGTAGCGAAGTTTTTAGTTGACAACTGGTCAACTAACGAACAGAAGGTTACTACAAAAACAGTTCACGCAGATAGTGTGGCACGGCATCGTCGGCATTAAGACCAATGACTTCCAGTTCCGGGTGCAGATCCTTCAGGCGCTGGTGGGCGTTGCCCATGATGCAGCCTTTACCTGCCATGGAGAGCATTTCCGCATCGTTCATCCCGTCGCCAAAGGCGATGCAGTCTTTCAGGCTGTAGCCCATCGCTTTTGCTACCGCTTCCAGCGCATGACCTTTCGATACGCCGCCAGCCATGACTTCCAGACAGGTAAGCGTAGAGAAGCTGACGTTAACGCGATCGCCCCAGCGGGCGTTAATCGCCTGCTCCAGCGGCAGTAGCCTTTCGTGAGAGTCGGTGGTGAAGAACACTTTGCTGACGCCCTCAGGCTCCAGTAATGCAGGTTCAAACAGTGAATAGTTAAACACCGCTTCTTTGAAGAAACGCACTTCGTCCGGACGATGGCGATTCATAAACCACTCATCATCACGATATACGTTGGTCACGATGTCCGGGTTTGCATTCACTACGCCAAACAGGTCGCTGGCAATATCGCGATCCAGGTTATGGGAAAACACCAGATCCCCGTCAGAATCATGCACGCGCGCGCCGTTGGACGTGATCATGTAGGTTTTAATGCCGAGGTTATCGCGAATTTGCCCCACATCAACATGATGACGGCCAGTCGCAAACACGAAGTTAACGCCGCGAGCGGTCAATAACTTCAGCGTCTCTTTGGCATAAGGGGACAGAGTATGGTCGGGAGAAAGCAGCGTACCGTCTAAATCAGACGCAACAACCTGATACATAAGAAAATTCAACCTCTAGGCAAAGCGGGTTCCGCTGGATGAGTTATGCTTGTCGAAAAATTCGACAATAGCGTTAAGCGCGACTGAGCGCATGGCGTCCTTTTCAAAAAGGATCTCATGGTACGCGCCTTTGATGACAAGCGGCTGACCCCCTTCTACAGGATGGCCCGCTGCGGCGCGGAGTTCACAAAAACGATCGTGCATGCGGTTATCTACCACCCGCTCTTCTTCAGCCTGAATCAGCAGCGTCGGCGTCGCGTCGTCTCCTGCTCCGGCCAGAACCTGTTCGCCTGCCAGAATACCTTCACGAACCCAGTGGTAGGTGGGGCCGCCAACGCGCAGTCGCGGCTCATCCGCATAGAAGCGCAGATTGCGCCGATAGCGCTGTCGACTATGCGTTAACGCATTCATACCGAATGGCAGCGCCCGCCAGCGCCCGGTTCCCATCGCATAGCCTTCGCGGATCCGCGGATGCCCTTCAGCCCAGTCCAGAATATGGCGCACCATCCAGTCGGGAAAGCGCATCACAATACCAAACATCGGTGCGCAAAGCGCGATGGCATCACACTGATTCGGGTGGCGTTGCAGGAATAACGTCGCAATCGCCCCGCCCATTGAATGCGCCAGTATATAGCGTTTTCTCCATGGGCCGGGTAGCACTTCCTGCTGCCAGAAGGCGGTTAGATCGTCGACATAATCATTAAAGTTATCGACATGACCGCGATGCGGATCCGAAAGCATACGCCCGGAACGCCCCTGGCCACGGTGATCGATAATGAGAACGTCAAAACCAGAATGAAACAGGTCATACGCCAGTTCAGCGTATTTCACGTAGCTTTCAATGCGTCCAGGACAGACGACGATGACGCGATCGTTTTTTTCTGCATGAAAACGAACAAAATGTACGGGAATATCATCCACGCCCGTAAATTCCGCTTCTTCCCGCTGACGCCAGAAATCTGTCAGTGGCCCCATGGAAAAAGCAGCAAACGCGTTTTCTCTTGTTTCCCAGTCTTTTTGCTGCTGAAACATCGGGTATCCAGCCTCGCTGACCAAGTAAAATCGTTTTTTTCGCCGTCACTGACACAACCTAACGGCAGTAGCGTATTGTGGCATAAAAATAGACAATCCGGGAGTTTCTCATGACCTTTGAATGGTGGTTCGCCTACCTGCTGACCTCTATTATTTTGAGCTTGTCCCCAGGCTCTGGCGCAATCAATACCATGACCACCGCCATCAGCCACGGATATCGCGGTGCCAGCGCGTCGATTGCGGGTTTGCAGACCGGGTTGGGTATTCATATCGTTCTGGTTGGCGTAGGACTGGGAACGCTATTTTCACGTTCGGTAATCGCATTTGAGGTGCTGAAGTGGGCGGGAGCGGCCTATCTGATTTGGCTGGGTATTCAGCAATGGCGCGCGGCGGGTGCTATCGATCTGAACACTATGGCAAATACGCAATCGCGCAGTCGGCTGTTCAAACGCGCGGTCTTTGTTAATCTGACCAATCCCAAGAGCATAGTTTTTCTTGCCGCTCTGTTCCCGCAGTTCATCCTGCCGCAGGAACCGCAGTTGATGCAGTACGTGGTGCTTGGCGTCACAACCATCGTGGTCGATATCATTGTGATGATCGGTTACGCGACGTTGGCCACGCGCATTGCTGGCTGGATTAAAGGGCCAAAGCAAATGAAGGCGCTCAACAAAGTGTTTGGCTCGCTATTTATGCTGATAGGCGCCCTGCTGGCATCGGCAAGGCATGCCTAGCAAATGGAACGTCGCTCGCAATGAAATGCTATCTGTAAGAGCCTCTGAACATGGCTTTTCGTACTTCGCCGCAAAGGGAAAAAAGCCTTTTATCCTGTACTGTTAGACGTTGATTGCTAATGCCAGAATGCTGCCATATTCACCACTCACGGATGATTAACGATGGCGGAAGTAACAACACCACATGACGCAGTATTTAAAAACTTCCTCTCCCGCGTGGAAACCGCGCGGGACTTTATCGAACTTCATCTTCCTCCCTCGTTAATCAAAATATGCAGGCTGGAAACGCTCCGTCTGGAATCAGGCAGTTTTGTGGAGGACGATCTGCGCCCTTATTTCAGCGATATTCTCTACTCACTGGAAACCACCAGCGGACATGGCTATGTACATGTGCTCATTGAGCATCAAAGCTCACCGGATAAGCACATGTCATTTCGCCTGATGCGCTACGCTATCGCAGCGATGCAGCGTCATCTTGAGGCGGGAAACGACACTCTGCCGCTGGTTATTCCTGTTCTCTTTTACCATGGCAAGCAAAGCCCATGGCAAGGCTCAATGAACTGGCTGGATCACTTTGAGGATTCTGGAACCGCCCTTCAACTTTACAGCACACCATTTCCGTTGGTGGATGTGACGGTTATTCCAGATGATGAGATCATGCAGCATCGCAGTATGGCAGCGCTGACATTAGTACAAAAACACATTCGCCAGCGCGACATGGCGCAGCTGCTGGATAAACTTACCCGCCTGTTTATGCTGGAGAAGATGAGCGGACAACAAATAACCGTGCTGGTAAACTACATGGTGCAAGCAGGGAATACACAAGATGTTCAGACATTATTGTATAAGCTGGCACAGCGGGTGCCGCAGCATGGAGAAAAACTGATGACAATGGCGGATCAACTAAAGCAGATAGGCCGTGAAGAAGGGAGGCGCATTGCCCTTACTGATGTAGCAAAAGCGATGCTCAAGCGAGGTCTTGATACCGACGCGATTATGGAAATGACCGGCCTTTCGAAGGATGAGCTACAGAAGCTTGCGCAATAAGCCGCATACCGCCTGGGACTCCCAGGCGGGCAACAAACTTAGCGCGAAATAATCAGATGGATACCGAAGCCCGCGAACAGCGCGCCGGCAAAACCATCAATCCACTTCGCCAGACGCTGATAGCCACGACGCATTTTTGGCAGAGCAAACAGGCTGGCGACCACGGTAAACCACGCCAGTGTTTCCACGATGATCAGGGCAAAGATCCCCCAGCGCGCGCCCGTGCCCACGTTGTCGCCAACGAACAATGAGAATACGGAGCCAAAATAGATAATGGCTTTAGGGTTAGCCAGATTGGTCAGCAGACCTTTCAAAAAGCTGCGTCCGCTCTGCGCCAGCTCCACCTGCGGAGTGGGAGCCGCAACATCCTGTTTTTTAAACGCGCCGCGCAGCATCTGATAACCCATCCAGCACAGATACAGCCCCCCGCCGACCATAATAATGGTATGTAGCCAGGCCATTTTTTCGATAATCAGATGCAGGCCGAGCAGTGCCACGCCAGCCCAGACCATGACGCCGCAGGTAATGCCCAGCACGCCCATCATAGCT
This sequence comes from Citrobacter sp. Cpo089, assembly GCF_030332695.1. NCBI lineage: Bacteria > Pseudomonadati > Pseudomonadota > Gammaproteobacteria > Enterobacterales > Enterobacteriaceae > Citrobacter > Citrobacter sp. Cpo089. The sequence continues at coordinate 30,457 of NZ_JAOWHJ010000074.1, forward strand.
TCTTTGCGCGAACGGCTAACCGCAGTTTGAGAAACAAAAAAGAAATCGGGACCGGGGCTCATCAGCGCAACGATATGCACCAACGCAACGGTGAAAAATAGCGTTAACATAAAAATGACTCGCGGGGGAATAGTTCAGTGAGTCACCATCCTGGCACTTTTTTGCCCGGCTGACTACTCTTCGTCGTCACCATCAACGTGTGCGCGAATAAGCGCCATAAACTCTTTACCGAAACGCTCAAGTTTCCGCATCCCCACACCGTTGACGCTTAGCATTTCACTCGGTGAAACCGGCATCTGCTCCGCCATTTCAATCAGCGTGGCGTCGTTGAACACCACGTACGGCGGAATGTTCTCTTCGTCGGCAATGGCTTTACGCAGCTTACGCAATTTGGCGAACAGTTTGCGGTCGTAGTTACCACCGAAGGATTTCTGCATCGCACGCGGTTTCAGCGCCACAATACGTGGTACAGCAAGCTGTAACGCAACGTCACCGCGCAACACCGGACGCGCGGCTTCGGTTAGCTGTAACGCGGAGTGATGAGCAATATTCTGCGTCACCAGGCCCAGGTGAATAAGCTGGCGAATAACGCTCACCCAGTGTTCGTGGCTTTGCTCGCGACCAATGCCATAGACCGGCAGTTTGTCATGAGCCAGTTCGCGAATACGCTGGTTATTCGCTCCACGCAGCACTTCCACGACGTACCCCATGCCGAAGCGTTGGTTAACACGGTAAATCGTCGACAGCGCTTTGCGCGCATCCATGAGTCCGTCGTACTGTTTTGGCGGGTCGAGGCAGATGTCGCAGTTACCACACGGTTCCTGACGCCCTTCGCCAAAATAGTTCAGCAGCACCAGACGACGACAGGTCTGCGCCTCGGCAAACGCCCCCATCGCATTGAGCTTATGACGTTCGATATCCAGCAGTTGCCCAGCGGGTTTCTCTTCGAGGCAGCGGCGTAGCCATGCCATATCAGCCGGATCGTAAAACAGCATCGCTTCCGCCGGCAGGCCATCACGCCCGGCGCGGCCGGTTTCCTGGTAATAGGATTCGATGTTGCGCGGAATATCGAAATGCACCACGAAGCGTACGTTAGGTTTGTTGATCCCCATACCGAACGCCACGGTCGCCACTACGATTTGCAGGTCGTCGCGCTGGAATTTCTCCTGCACCTCGGCGCGTACAGCGTTTTCCAGCCCGGCATGATAAGCCCCGGCGCTGATGCCACGGCTTTGCAGACGCGCGGCGGTGTCTTCGACTTTGGCGCGACTGTTACAATAGATAATGCCAGACTTACCGCGCTGCTCTTGCACGTAGCGCATCAGCTGATCGAGCGGCTTAAACTTCTCCATCAGCATGTAGCGAATGTTCGGGCGGTCAAAGCTGCTGATCTGAATTAACGGATCGTTCAGTCCCAGCAGACGCACAATGTCCAGCCGGGTTGTCTCATCCGCGGTCGCGGTCAGCGCCACAAACGGCAGGGTTGGGAAACGCTGACGTAACTGGCCCAGCGCAGCGTACTCGGGGCGGAAATCATGCCCCCACTGCGAAATACAGTGCGCTTCATCAACCGCCAGCAGCACCGGATTCCAGTGCGCCAGATGCTCAAGGAAGTTATCCAGCATCAGGCGTTCGGGCGCAATATACAGTAAGCGAATCTGCCCGCTGCGACAGCCCGCCATCACCTCAAGCTGCTGTTCACGACTTTGAGTAGAATTCAGGCACGCCGCCGCCACGCCGTTGGCCAGCAGTTGATCGACCTGATCTTTCATCAGGGAAATCAGCGGGGAAACAACAACGGTGAGTCCGTTTAGCAATAATGCGGGAATTTGATAGCACAGGGATTTACCGCCGCCGGTCGGCATAACGACCAGGCAGTCGCGACCAGAGAGCACGGTATCAATGATTTCTTCCTGACCGGGGCGAAACTGTTGGTAGCCAAAGGTTTCCTGCAAAACCTGTTTAGCGCCCATTTCCAGATTCAACACTTCCGCCTGCGCCACATTAACCCCATTCGCCCGAAATAAAAACAGGCGCTATTTTCAGCGCCTGAGAGAGAAACTGCAATGATTAAAATACTCTCAATACTTATCAGAAGATATCGTTGAGCATCACGCCCACACCAACACGCGTCTGATTGAAGTTGTAGTCAATCAGCGATTCGCCGTAACCACTGTAGACCTGAGTGTATAGACGCACATGCTTCGTGATGGGGTAACTGGCCCCCAGCTCTGCGCCGCCGTAGCCGGTATTCCAGTTGTACTGGCCTTTCACGCTGATAACCGCGTCACCCAGGTGATACCCCATTTTCAGCTGATAGTAGCCCATGTATTTAGTGATATCAGAGTTATCGTCGGTGCTACCAATCACGTACCACGGCTTAACTTCCACCAGCCAGTTACCATTTTCAGCCATCAGACGGGTATAAAGACGGTTCCAGCTACGTGAAGTGGGATCGGATCGGCCGTTGGAGTCATGGTTATAACCCATTTCGACATCACGAAGCGTCCAACCGGCAAAGCGATAGTCTGTGGCGAAACCGAGGAACAATTGCGGTTCGTAGTTGGTTTCGCGAAACGGTGAAGACTCTTCACTGTTCGAAAGCTGCCACCAGGACTTCTGGGTATAGGAACCGCCAAGTACCGAGTTTGGGCCTAATATCCCGCGCCAGAGCGGAAACGCCAGGCTTAGCTGAAACTTAACCTCATCTTTGCGCGCATTTTCGGACCAGCTATAACTGCTGATCGCCTCTTTGTTCATGTCGCTGGTATTGGTGTAAATAAGATAGTTGGTGTCATACGGATAAAGCGTGAAAGGGTTGTCATGTTCCTGCAGCATATTGGCGATAATACTGCCACGAACCGCCGGTGCATCATGAATCTCTTTCACTGTCGCTTCCTGCGCATACGCGGTCAACGGCAGCATAATTGCTGGTAGTAACCATCCCAGAATCGCCCGCATCGGTAATGTTCTCCTGAACCAAAATATTGATGAATTGTATAATTATCTGGCAAGTATTCTACATACTTAGCTAGTTCCTCGTTAGTTATCCCGTCCTAAAGTAGAAAACAACAAATAATAAGCATAATATCAACATTTCATTAACCATTGAGATGTAGGGATCGTATGTCTGCCGTACTTACTGCTGAGGAAGCGCTGAAGTTAGTGGGTGAAATGTTTGTCTATCATATGCCGTTTAACCGGGCGCTGGGACTGGAGCTCGAACGCTATGAGAAAGAATTTGCTCAATTAGCCTTTAATAACCAACCGATGATGGTCGGCAACTGGGCGCAAAGCATTCTGCATGGCGGCGTGATCGCCTCGGCGCTGGACGTCGCCGCGGGGCTGGTATGCGTTGGGAGTACGCTGACCCGCCATGAAACGATCAGCGAGGACGAACTGCGTCAGCGAATGTCACGCATGGGCACAATCGATTTGCGTGTTGATTATCTGCGCCCCGGAAGAGGAAGCCGCTTTACCGCCACCAGTAGCCTGCTGCGGGCGGGCAATAAAGTCGCTGTGGCGCGCGTGGAACTGCATAACGAAGAACAGCTTTATATTGCCAGCGCAACCGCCACTTATATGGTGGGGTAAGTGCCTAAAAAAAGGTAAACTGCTGTTACATTTCTGCAATGAGTTTTCCCGATGGATGCTAAACAAACGCGGCAGGGCGTGCTACTCGCTCTTGCTGCTTATTTTATTTGGGGTATCGCTCCCGCCTACTTCAAGCTGATTTACTATGTTCCGGCGGATGAGATCCTGACGCACCGCGTCATCTGGTCATTTTTCTTTATGGTGGTACTGATGAGCATCAGCCGCCAGTGGTCAGGTGTCAAAACGCTGCTACAAACGCCAAAGAAGATCTTCCTGCTGGCGCTCTCTGCAGTGCTCATCGGCGGAAACTGGCTGCTGTTCATTTGGGCGGTCAATAATCACCATATGCTGGAAGCCAGCCTCGGCTATTTTATTAACCCACTGGTGAATATTGTGCTGGGAATGCTATTCCTCGGTGAGCGCTTTCGTCGCATGCAGTGGCTGGCAGTACTGTTAGCCGCCTGCGGTGTGCTGGTACAGCTGTGGACCTTCGGATCGCTGCCAATAATCGCGCTGGGACTCGCGTTCAGCTTTGCCTTCTATGGCCTGGTGCGCAAGAAAATTGCTGTCGAAGCACAAACCGGCATGCTGATTGAAACCCTGTGGCTTTTACCCGTTGCGGCCATCTATCTGTTTGGCATTGCGGACAGCTCAACCAGCCATATGGGGCAAAATCCCATGTCGCTTAACCTGCTGCTGATTGCGGCGGGCGTCGTGACCACCATTCCGCTGCTGTGCTTTACCGGCGCGGCAACCCGTCTGCGTCTTTCAACGCTGGGTTTCTTCCAGTATATCGGACCTACGTTGATGTTCCTGCTGGCAGTCACCTTTTACGGTGAAGTTCCGGGAGCGGATAAAATGGTCACGTTTGCGTTTATCTGGGTAGCGCTGGCGATTTTCGTGATGGATGCAATTTATACGCAACGACGGGTTCGTCGAAGCTAGAAGATTGCCGGATGGCGCTTCGCTTATCCGGCCTACAAAAGCACATCTCCGTAGGTCGGATAAGTCACAGCCATTACAGCCAGTTCTTGCGCTTAAAGTACAGATACGGCGCCAGACCCGCGAGCATCATAAAGACAATCGCTCCAGGATAACCGAAGCTCCAGTGTAGTTCCGGCATGAATTCAAAGTTCATCCCGTAGCTGGAAGCCACCAACGTCGGCGGCAGGAACACCACAGAGACCACCGAGAAGATCTTGATGATGCGGTTCTGCTCGATATTGATAAAGCCCATCGCCGCCTGCATCAGGAAGTTAACCTTCTGGAACAGCGATTCATTGTGCGGCAGCAGGGATTCGATATCGCGCAGGATCTCACGCGCCTGCTCCAGCTGACTGCCCGGCAAACGCGCTTTACGCACCAGGAAGTTTAGCGCGCGCTGGGTATCCATCAGACACAGACGAACCTTCCAGCCGATATCTTCCAGTTCCGCCAGCGTCGACAACGCTTCGTCATATTCATCGCCCTGACGCCCTTCCATGATCACACGGCTGAGTTTTTCCAGGTCGCTGTAGATGTTTTCGATCTCATCCGCCAACTGTTCAATTTTGGTTTCGAACAGGTCAAGCAGCAGCTCGTAGGCGTTGCCATCCACCAGCGCCTGGTTACGCGCACGCATGCGGTACAGGCGGAAGGCCGGCAGTTCGCGCTCGCGCAGAGTAAACAGGCGGCCTTCGCGAATGGTAAATGCGACGGTTGAGTTACCTGCGTGATCGTCGGCGTCTTCGTAAAAGAAGAAGGAGTGGATGTGCAGACCGTCTTCGTCTTCAAAAAAACGTGCGGATGCTTCGATGTCTTCCAGTTCAGGGCGCGTAGCCAGATTCTGGCCCAAGTCCTTTTGCACACGGTTTCGTTCTTCGTCATCCGGCTCGACTAAATCGACCCAAACCGAACTGGCCAGGTGCTCGATCTCGTCTGCCTCAAGGCGAGTTAAACGATTGTTTTCCAGTTGAAATGCGCTCAGCATGACCGGGACTCCCAATGCAAAAAATTATCGGACAGTTCGGAGGGCACACAGAAACAAATTGGGTTTCAGACCATTAAACAGCCTGACTCAGCGCGACGGGAAAAAAAACAGAAGGTCGCTGACAACCGCGAAGGCTATCAGCAAAAAGGGATAGCCTTAGGAGTTGATCCTGGATGACAGGATAATGAGCCAGTATCTACTGGGTGTGTCCAAGGCGAATGTCCTCTTAGCGTAATCGTGCGCGCATGTTACGCCAGCAAAATTTTGACGTCAACACGCAACGGATGGCGAAAAAGTAATAATTTCCCCTTATACAGAAAGGTTAGCAGAGGGGAATTATTTATCTATGATTTCAGAATATTAACCGACAGGTTGCCGGATGTCGGCTCGGCCTTATCCGGCAAAGCCGAACCGATTAAACCGTTTCCAGTCTGGCGTAGGCCGCTACCAGCCATTTGATCCCCTGCCCCTGGAACGCGACCTGCAAACGACTGTGCTCGCCGCTTCCTTCCAGGTTGACGATGGTGCCCTCGCCAAATTTAGCATGGCGCACGCGCTGACCGAGCTTGTAGCCGGTATCGTTTTCCGCCATTGGCGTGCCCATCCGCTGATGGCTCACCGGACGGCTGACCGTGGCGCGCAGGCGAACCTCTTCAACGCACGCTTCCGGCAGTTCGCCGATAAAGCGCGACGGACGATGGTAAACCTCTTTGCCGTACAGACGACGCGTTTCGGCGTAGGTCAGCGTCAGCTTTTGCATCGCGCGGGTTACGCCGACGTAAGCCAGGCGGCGCTCTTCTTCGAGGCGACCACCTTCGTCCAGCGACATTTGGCTGGGGAACATGCCTTCTTCCATCCCCACGATAAACACCTGCGGGAATTCCAGACCTTTCGCCGAGTGCAGCGTCATCAGCTGAACCGCGTCCTGCCAGGTATCCGCTTGCCCTTCGCCTGCTTCCAGCGCGGCGTGAGACAGAAACGCCTGCAGCGGCATTAAGTCTTCGTCTTCTTCGTTGTAGCTGAACTGGCGCGTTGCCGTCACCAGTTCGTCTAAGTTTTCGATACGCGTCTGGCCCTTCTCGCCTTTTTCCTGCTCGTACATCATGCGCAGGCCGGAGTCTTTAATCACCCGGTCAGTCTGCACGTGCAGCGGCATATCCGCGGTCTCCTGAGCCAGTGCGTCAATCAGCTCCATAAAGCGCTGTAAGGCGCTGGCAGCGCGACCCGCGAGGGCTTTTTCCTGCAACAGCTCACGACAGGCCTGCCACAGCGTTAGCTGGCGGTCACGGGAGGTCTGACGCACCACGTCTAAAGTACGATCGCCAATCCCGCGCGTCGGAGTATTCACCACGCGCTCAAACGCGGCGTCGTCATTGCGGTTGGCAATCAGGCGCAGGTAGGAAAGCGCATCTTTGATTTCCTGGCGTTCGAAGAATCGCATCCCGCCATAGATCCGATACGGCATGCTGGCCTGTAACAACGCCTCTTCCAGTACGCGCGACTGGGCGTTACTGCGATAAAGAATGGCGCACTGTTCCAGCGCTCCGCCGTTGTCCTGCCAGGTCTTGATGCGATTGACCACAAAGCGCGCTTCATCAAGCTCGTTGAACGCGCAGTACAGCGAGATCGGTTCGCCGTCGACGCCGTCGGTCCACAGTTTTTTACCCAGACGCCCGTTGTTGTTTTCAATCAGGGCGTTGGCCGCGCTGAGGATATTGTTAGTCGAGCGGTAGTTTTGCTCCAGGCGAATAGTTTCTGCGCCGGGGAAGTCAGTGAGGAAGCGCTGGATGTTCTCCACCTGCGCTCCGCGCCAGCCGTAGATTGACTGATCGTCATCGCCGACGATCATTACCTTGCCGGTATCGCCCGCCAGCAGGCGGATCCACGCGTACTGAATGTTGTTGGTATCCTGAAATTCGTCCACCAGGATATTGGTAAAGCGTTCGCGGTAGTGCTGCAGGATATGCGGCTTGTTGAGCCACAGCTCGTGAGCGCGCAGCAGCAGCTCGGCGAAATCCACCAGCCCCGCGCGGTCACACGCTTCCTGGTAAGCCTGATACACTTTCTGCCAGGTTTGCTCAACCGGGTTGCCGTAGCTTTGCAGGTGGTGCGGACGCAGCCCTTCGTCTTTCTGGCTGTTGATGAACCACATCGCCTGACGCGGCGGCCACTGCTTCTCATCAAGGTTCATCGCCTTGATCAGACGCTTGAGCAAACGCAGTTGGTCTTCGCTGTCGAGGATCTGAAAATCCTGCGGCAGGTTTGCATCCATATGATGCGCGCGCAGCAGACGGTGGGCCAGACCGTGGAATGTACCGACCCACATACCGCCCTGGCTGGTTCCCATGATCTGGCCGATACGGTGGCGCATTTCCGCCGCCGCTTTGTTGGTAAAGGTCACCGCCATAATGGAGTACGGCGAGTTGTTCTCAACCGTCAGTAACCAGGCGATACGGTGCACCAGCACGCGCGTTTTACCACTCCCCGCGCCTGCCAGAACCAGCATGTTGCTGCGTGGCGCGGCCACCGCTTCACGCTGTTTATCATTAAGGCTGTCGAGCAGGTAAGAAACGTCCATTGGCACCGCCGCGTAAAAGTAGGTAAGGCGGATAAGCGTAGCGCCATCCGCCAAAAAGCTGGGTATATATACAGAGTTCTGCTGGTGATTATATCAGCGAGGTCAGAGATGCCAACTGTGAAATTTCGATATGCGGAAGCAAACGACTGTCTGCGGTTTGCATCAGGTCGGCATTTTCCGGTTTGATCCAGCAGGCCTGCATACCACAACGGATGGCGCCCGCGACGTCCGTCGTCAGGTCATCACCCACGTGCAGAATCTCACCCACAGGCATTTTCAGTTTTTCCGCCGCCAACGTGTACATGTCGCTAAAGGGCTTTGCTCGCCCGTCGGGACCGGCGCGCAGCACAAACTCAAAGTAATCACCCAGGCCAAACAGTTCCGGCTGCGCGTTACCGTTGGTGATCGCCACCAGCGGCCATTTGCGGGCCAGCGCCTTCAGCGTGTCATGCGTCGTCTGCGGGACTTCAATGCGGCTACGCCATTTGGCAAAATTCATCATTGCCGCATTCGCCCCCATTCTGGCTTCTGCCGCTGACAACCCCGCCTCCAGCATAGCGCGCTCTACGGCACGGTGACGCCATTGGGTAACATCGTGGTATATTTCCGGCTCGGCGTCGCGAACGGCCTGACGTAAGCGCTGTAGGTCGCTATTTTGCAGCGAATTCAACGCCGGATGGTAATTCTGTACAAACGCGAGCGCTTCCTGCTCGGTGCGAGTGATAACGGGACGGTTATCGTAAAGGGTGTCATCAAGGTCAAAGGTGAGCGCAGAAATGCGCCCCAAAGGCCGGTAAAAACGCATTATTTCCCCCGTTTGGCGCGCGGATGCGCTGCATCGTACACTGAAGCCAGGTGTTGAAAATCAAGATGGGTATAGATTTGAGTCGTGGAGAGATTGGCATGACCCAATAACTCCTGCACTCCGCGCAGATCGCCGCTCGACTCCAGCATATGCGTCGCAAAGGAGTGACGCAATTTGTGGGGATGTACGTGGCTGTTCAGCCCCTGCTTGATACCCCATTCAGCAAAGCGTTTCTGCACGTTACGCGCCGAGATACGTTTGCCCAGTTTGGACAGAAATAGCGCATCGTCATCGCTGCCAAATAGCCCGCGTAGATCCAGCCAGTGCTCAATCCACGCCACCGCGTTGCGGCCAATCGGCAGGCGACGCTCTTTACTGCCCTTACCCATCACCCACACTTCGCCGGTGTCGAGGTCGAGATGTTTAATATCCAGCCCAACCAACTCAGATAAACGCAGACCCGCGCCGTACATCACTTCCAGCATTGCTCTATCGCGCACGGCAAGGGGATCGTTGAGATCGATATCCAGCAGACGATTAACATCGTCGACATCGATATTTTTAGGGAGATGACGCGGTGCTTTCGGCGCGGAAACGCTTTTTGCCGGATTGGCTTTCAGCTCGCCCTGATTAACCAGCCAGTCGAAGAAACTGCGTAACGCGGAGAGACGCAGCGCCAGACTCGCCGGCCCCAGTCCCTTACGACGGCTGCGAACAGCAAAACTACGTACCATCGCAGCATCACATTGTTGCCAGCTTTGCAGACCGGTCTCTCCGGCTAACGCAATGATGGCATCAAGCTGACGCTGATAATTAAGCAATGTGATCGGGCTAAGCTGACGCTCAACGCCCAGATAGCGCAAAAAGCGCGCCACATCCTGAGAAAAGGGTGAATCGGTCATACGCGTTCAATCCAGCGCTCCAGCAGCTCCGGCAACATCAGCGAGATTTCCTGCAGCAATTGCGTGCCTTGCCCCTGCTGGTAATGATTAACGTCACGGCTGCTAAACAGCATCACGCCCAGAGAGCCATCTTGCCCGAGCATCGACATCGCCACCGAGCCTATGGCTTTCGCCTCCGGCATCATGACCAGCAATTCCGGACCATTAAGCGGCCCAAGATAGTGCTGTGACTGACCCAGACGCTGGATACGCAGCGGTTCAAAAGCCTGACGGCTTAATGCCAGATGGGTGAATTTTGATGGCGCGCCAAGTCGCCAGCGATCCGGGAACAGACGAACCGTCGCTCCGGCCAGCCCTAACTCACGCGCCCAGCGATGAAATCGCATCAGCATGTCGTCAAGACTGCTGGCCGACACCAGCCGTCCTTGCAGATTTAACAGACGATAGAACAGGCTTTCATTGGCGTTGGCTTGTTCCATCAACAACGCCATGTTCTCTTCCAGCACGTTAATATGATTACGTGCCCGCGCCATATGCCATTCCACTAAAGAGACCGTGCCCCGCACTGGGTGCGGAACTCGCATCGCTTCAACGGCCTGGGCATTACGGATAAAAAACTCAGGATTACGTTGCAAGTAATCGACGACCGCCCGGTCGTCCAGCTCCATGAGCGTTTCCTGTAGTTCTTCCCCTGGTTGCTTCATAAGTGAATAAATCCGTCGTAGACATGTGCCGCCGGGCCAGTCATATACAGCGGATGACCCGGACCTTTCCAGGCGATATCAAGTCGACCGCCCGGTAATTCCACCCTCACTTCTTCCGCCAGCAGACCCTGCTGGATACCGACCGCAACGGCAGCGCACGCACCGCTGCCGCAGGCCTGCGTTTCACCCGCGCCGCGCTCATAGACGCGCAGTCGGATATGCTCGCGTTTTACCACCTGCATAAATCCGATATTGGCGCGTTCAGGAAAGCGTTCGTGGCTTTCCAGAACCGGTCCCAGTGTTTCTACCGTGGCCGTATCAACATCATCAACCTGAATCACGCAGTGCGGGTTCCCCATTGAAACCACGCCGCACAATACTGTCTGTTCGGCCGCGCGCATAATATAGGTCTTCTCTGCTTTGTTAGCGCGAAAAGGAACCTGCGAGGGTTCAAAATTGGGTTCGCCCATATTCACCCGCACCAGCTCGTCGTCGGTTACGGTTAATACCATACGACCATTCGCGGTACTGACGCGAATATCACGTTTATTAGTCAGCCCTTTCAGGCGAACAAAACGGGCAAAACAGCGGGCGCCATTGCCACACTGTGACACTTCACTGCCGTCGGCATTAAAAATACGGTAGTGGAAATCCAGCTCCGGATCATACGGAGGCTCAACCACCAGCAGTTGATCAAATCCAACGCCGAGATGTCTGTCGGCCAGGCGGCGGATCAGCTCTGGTGAGAAAAAGACATTCTGCGTTACCGCGTCGACGACCATAAAATCGTTGCCAAGGCCATGCATTTTAGAGAATTGCATCATTCACTCCGTTCACGCGGGTACAGAAATGTAAAATCTATTCCTGCCGTTAGTAATTCACCTGAGAAGGCCCATCACTAATCCCACGATCGTTTTTCTCAGGCGTGGTGGATTGCGATTGCGGCTGAACGCTCTTGGTCGGAGGCGGCGCGGTTTTATCAGCTGGCGGGAAATAGAGCGGGCCTTTTAGCCCACAGCCCGTCAGGCTGAACAGAGTAAAAATGACAGCGAGTGGCTTTAACACGTTTTTCATTATGGATTGCCTGTAAAGTTCATGCTTTCTGTTTTCTATCATCGCAGGAGAAGGCGTAAAAGCAAGAGTTTGGCTAAAAACTGCATCGCGATTTATTCCACGTTATACTGCGAGCATCACGAAAAATAGGATAAGAAAATGAACGACAGTGAATTTCATCGCCTTGCTGACACCCTGTGGATGACCATTGAAGAACGTCTGGATGACTGGGATGGCGACAGCGATATCGATTGTGAGATCAACGGCGGCGTGCTGACCATCAGCTTCGAAAACGGCAGCAAAATTATCATTAACCGTCAGGAGCCGCTGCATCAGGTGTGGCTGGCGACCAAACAGGGCGGCTACCACTTTGACCTGAAAGGCGACGAGTGGATCTGCGACCGAAGCGGCGAAACGTTCTGGGATCTGTTGGAACAGGCGGCAACACAGCAGGCGGGTGAAGAGGTGAGCTTCCGTTGATTTATTTGCCGGATGCGCTTTGCTTATCCGGCCTACTGTAGGCCCGGTAAACATAGCGCCACCGGGAAAGTTAACTCACGAGAAATACTGCTGTAACAGCGGCGTGTCGTTGTCCTGACTGGCTGGCGGAACAGCGCTAATCGGTTGGGTACGGAACGGAATCACCTGCGCGCGCCCGTCGGTTTTCACAATCTGATAGAACTGCGGCAGGTTAAAGTTGATGAAGCTGGAGCCGTAGGTAAAGCGATCGTGCGACGATGAGTAGAAGCGGCTTACGTCGCGTACCAACTCCTCTTTGCTACCTTCGCAGTGGTGATACACCTCGGCCCGATTGCTTTCGTCCAGAATGTAGATATTAAAGCCCTGCTCATCACCCGTTTCTTCAAAAAAGAACTGAATAATCCCTTCACTGGCAAAACCGTCGACCACCGACGGCAGTTTCACATGGTTGGTCTCAACCTGGACGGAAAGGCCGTGCAGTTTGTTATGTGAAATCGCACCATAGAATTCAATTGCGTTTTCCAGCTTCTGTACCGAAACGTTCAGGCGCTCGAAGAACAATCCCCACGTCTGGCCGGAAACACGCAGCGCTTTGAAACGTCCGGTTTCCTGACGGGTACTGGAGAGGCGTAGCTCGATGCACTCAGACACCAGTTGCTGCACGCGAGTGCGAATTAAACCGCGCAGATGCTGGCTATAGCAGAAGACCTCGACGCTATCCGGCGGCGCGGCATCCTGGTGCATTTTGCCCAGAATCGTTTTTAACGCTTCAATCATCGCCTGCTCGCCGTTGAAGTGCAGCGTACGCACTTCATTCCACGAGTTGCGGTACAGCAGGTCGACGCTTCCTACCAGGCAATTTTGCTCTTCGCCAAAGCTGAAGACGTCCAGCTTACGGAAATCAAAATGTACCACCTGATTACGGAATGCGGCCGTTGGGTCATATTCGAGGTTAACGATAATCGCCAGATGGCGAATTTCGCATGGGCTATACAGCGCTTTCGGTGTTGGTGCAGGCAGTCGCAGCGGGAAGTGGTGCGACACGTCGGCGACCATTTCCTGTAGCTTCGGCAAATCAACAATGCCGTTGCCCTTAATAAACAAATGCGTACGCGAGGTCAGCAGGCCGTTGAACCAGGCCCACGCCACCAGCTTGTTGAGATAGCGGTTATATTCCAGCGGCTGATGGCTGATGATCGAGTCCATGTTAGGCGCGCGGTTGTAGAGATACCAACCGGAACGGTTGGCACGGCCCGGCGGCACATGGATGAAGGTCAGATTCGGTTCCGAGAGATCCGGAGATATCTGTGGGTTCACCAGCGTGACTTTACCCGGCAACGCTTCAAACGCGGCATACAGCTTACGGGTCAGCACGCCGATATCCTGCGGGCTGGCGCTGACGCTGAGGTTATTGCGCCGCGCAAAGCGGATCAGGTTACGATAGCTCTGCATCATCGCATCGAGCAGTTCGTTATGCGCTTCGCGTACCTGGTCAATCTTCCAGTTAGCGCGGTTATCCAGCATGGTCAGACGGGCGTCATCCCAGCCCCACTCTTTCACTAACTGACTTAATACTTCACGACGCCAGCCCACGCAGGCGCGCTCACGGCTCAGTTTCTCACACACTTTTAAGTAGAAACATCGACGCACTAAATCCAGGCGCGTCGGATCTTCGATCGCCGTGAGGTACTCGGTAACGCGCTCCAGCATCATACAGTAAGGATCGAGACCAAAAGAGACGATCTCGCCGTCATGCAGGCGCTGTTTAATATCTTTCGCCAACAGGCGTGGATTTGGGTATTCCCAGGAATAGGCTTCCAGCAGCAGCGTTTTCAGCACCGCTTTGTACGGGGAGTCGATACTCTTGTACAACTGCCAGAGGCTGGCGCCAAAGTACTCTTCGGCGGAAAGCGAACTGAGCCCGCCGAGATCCAGCCATTCGTTTGGCGTTAGCACCCCCTGTGCGTAGAGCGTCATGACGTAATCGTCGTAATGCTCTTCTTCGTCGCCAGGCACCATATTCCACAGAATACGTTTACCCGCGAGGCGCACAGCGGTGCGATAGAATTCATCAAGCAACAGGATATGCTGCGTCGAGCCACAGTCTTCACCACCCAGACTGCCGCTTTCATTGTGACGGAAACGGTTTTCATCAATCAGGAAGAAACTGACTTCCACGCCCAGCGAGGCGGCCCAGCTTTCCAGCAGACTACATTTTCGCTGCAGCAGCTGGCGCTCTTCGCTATCCAGCCAGGATTGATGGCAGACCCAGATATCAAGGTCAGAGGAACAGCTTTGCCCTACCGAAGAGGTGCTGCCCATTGAGTAAACGCCGGTGATCGGCAGTTCGCCCTTGGGAGGATCCTGCGGCGACATACCGCGGTACAGTTCCAGTTCGTTCAGGTAGTGGCGTTGGGTTTCATCAGGCGTGTAAAAGCATATGCCTTTGGGAACGTTACCATCGAGGTAACCCGGCATCAGCGGATGGTGGTAGTGCAATAATGTCGGCAGCAGACTGTATACCTGCTGGAAGGCAGGTCCCATGGCAGCAAGCGCGCGATCCACACGCAGTTGATTTATGGCATCCAGTCTCTGTTTCAGAGTCTCAATATAGAGGTACAAGACGTATCGCCTGATGTTGCTATCCGTCATGTTGTCGATTGCCGCGGCGCAAGCGCTCACAATAATCGCCATCAATTCGGATAAACCGTATGTCAAAAATAACCGTTACCTGTTTTTCGCCCATATTTTTTTATGCTGTTCAGCCGAAAAAATGGTCTAAAACGTGATCAATTTAACACCTTGCTCATTGACCGTAAAGAAAGATGCGCTACATACAAGTGTAGCACCGTTCGTTACGTGTAAATTCCTTCATACGGTCGGGAGGTTTCTCGTCATTATTCACTGCCAGTGATGATGCAGCGCCTTTTCCTCTCACTTACGTTTGAGCGTAACGCTGACATCCCTTTGATAAGGATGTTAGGATGGTCAATGATTGATAATGACGGTAACAAGCATGTTAGACAATGTTTTGAGAATTGCCACACGCCAAAGCCCCCTTGCGCTCTGGCAGGCACATTATGTCAAAGACGCCTTAATGGCAAACCACCCCGGTCTGATCGTGGAACTGGTTCCTATGGTAACCCGTGGCGATGTGATCCTTGATACCCCGCTGGCGAAGGTCGGGGGGAAAGGGTTGTTTGTTAAAGAGCTGGAAGTCGCGCTGCTGGAAAAACGCGCCGATATCGCTGTGCATTCCATGAAGGATGTGCCGGTTGAATTCCCTGACGGTCTTGGGCTGGTCACCATTTGTGAGCGAGAGGATCCGCGTGATGCTTTCGTCTCAAATAAGTACAACTCGCTGGATGAACTCCCCGCAGGCAGCATCGTCGGGACATCCAGTTTGCGCCGCCAGTGCCAGTTGGCAAAACGTCGCCCGGATCTCGTCATCCGTTCGCTGCGCGGCAACGTAGGCACGCGCCTCAGCAAACTGGATAACGGAGATTATGACGCCATTATACTGGCGGTCGCCGGATTAAAACGTTTAGGTCTTGAGTCGCGAGTCCGCACCGCTCTGCCGCCGGAAGTCTCCCTGCCCGCAGTCGGGCAAGGCGCAGTAGGCATAGAATGTCGACTGGATGATATGCGCACTCAGGCGCTGCTAGCGCCGCTCAACCATGAAGAAACCGCGCTACGCGTCAAAGCAGAACGCGCCATGAACACCCGCCTGGAAGGGGGATGTCAGGTACCTATTGGTAGCTATGCCGAAATCATCGACGGTGAGATTTGGCTACGTGCGCTGGTCGGCGCGCCTGACGGTTCACAGATGGTATGCGGAGAACGTCGCGGCGCCACACAGGATGCCGAACAGATGGGTATCTCTCTGGCAGAAGAACTGCTGGAGAACGGTGCGCGCGCCATTCTGGCGGAAGTTTATAACGGAGAAGCCCCCGCATGAGTATTCTGGTCACCCGCCCGTCTCCCGCAGGGGAAGAGTTAGTGAGCCGACTGCGCACACTGGGGCAGGTGGCCTGGAGTTTTCCGCTCATCGAGTTTTCACCTGGTCGGGAACTGGCAACGGTTGCTTCCCGACTGTCGGCGCTGACGGAGAACGATCTGGTCTTCGCCCTCTCGCAGCACGCCGTTACCTTTGCAGATGCCGAACTTCGCCAGCAAGAGAAAAGCTGGCCATCCCTTCCACGTTATTTTGCCATTGGCCGTACAACGGCGCTGGCGCTGCATACTGTTAGCGGCTTCAATATTCACTACCCTCTGGATCGGGAAATTAGCGAAGTCTTGCTACAATTACCTGAATTACAAAATATTGCGGGAAAACGCGCGCTTATATTACGCGGCAACGGTGGCCGGGAGCTGATAGGTGAAACCCTAACAGCACGCGGAGCCGATGTCGATTTTTGTGAATGTTATCAACGCAGTGCAAAACATTACGATGGTGCGGAAGAAGCGATGCGCTGGCAATCCCGTGGCGTAACCACGGTGGTTGTCACCAGCGGAGAGATGCTACAACAGCTCTGGTCGCTCATTCCGCAGTGGTATCGTGAGCACTGGTTACTACGCTGTCGGCTGTTGGTCGTCAGTGAGCGTCTGGCGCACCTCGCCCGGGAACTGGGCTGGCAAGATATTAAGGTCGCTGATAACGCCGACAACGATGCGCTACTACGCGCATTACAATAACTCTCATAATGGGATGCCATAATGACGGAACAAGAAAAATCCTCCGCCGTGGTTGAAGAGACCAGGGAGGCCGTGGAAACCACGTCACAGCCAGTTAATACTGAAAAAAAGAGTAAGAACAGCACGGCGCTGATTCTGAGCGCTGCGGCGATTGCTATTGCGCTGGCTGCAGGCGTTGGGTTATACGGCTGGGGGAAACAACAGGCAACAACACAAACGGCAACCAGCGATGCGCTGGCGAACCAGCTGACGGCACTGCAAAAAGCGCAGAAAAGCCAAAAAGCTGAGCTGGAAGGTATTATTAAACAGCAGGCAACGCAGCTGGATGAAGCCACTCGCCAGCAGGCCGCGCTGGTCAAACAGCTTGATGAAGTCCAGCAAAAAGTCGCCACCATCTCCGGCAGCGATGCTGGCACATGGCTGCTGGCGCAGGCTGATTTTCTGGTGAAACTGGCCGGTCGCAAATTATGGAGCGATCAGGACGTCACCACCGCCGCGGCGCTGTTGAAAAGCGCCGACGCCAGTCTGGCAGATATGAACGACCCGAGCTTAATTACCGCCCGTCGCGCGATTACTGACGACATTGCGAGCCTCTCTGCGGTGACTCAGGTCGACTATGACGGCATTATCCTGAAAGTGAATCAGCTCTCTAATCAGATTGATAACCTGCGTCTGGCCGACAACGACACCGACGATTCTCCAATGGACTCAGACAGCAGCGAGCTTTCCAGCTCAATTAGCGAATGGCGCGTCAATCTGCAAAAAAGCTGGCAGAACTTTATGGACAGCTTTATCACTATTCGCCGTCGTGATGAAACCGCCGTCCCGCTGCTGGCGCCGAACCAGGACGTTTACTTACGTGAAAATATCCGTTCCCGCCTGTTAGTGGCTGCCCAGGCCGTGCCGCGTCATCAGGAAGAGACATACCGCCAGGCGCTGGAAAATGTCTCCACATGGGTGCGTGCTTACTACGACACCGACGATGCAGCGACCAAAGCGTTCCTTGAAGAAGTAGACCAACTGAGCCAGCAAAGCATCAGTATGGATGTTCCAGAAACGCTGCAGAGCCAGGCTATTCTCGACAAGTTAATGCAGACCCGCGTACGTAATTTACTGGCGCAGCCTGCCACAGCACCGGTAGCAGCAGCGCCAGCGCCTTCGACAGACGCTCCGGCAACCGCGCCGCAAGGAGAATAATGATGCTAAAAGTATTGTTGCTCTTTGTGCTGTTGATCGCCGGGATCGTCGTCGGTCCGATGATAGCCGGTCATCAGGGTTACGTGCTGATCCAGACGGATAACTACAATATCGAAACCAGCGTGACGGGCCTGGTGATCATCCTGATCGTCGCCATGGTCGTCCTGTTTGCGATTGAATGGCTGTTGCGCCGAATTTTCCGCACCGGCGCACATACCCGTGGGTGGTTTGTGGGTCGTAAGCGTCGTCGCGCCCGTAAGCAGACCGAACAGGCGCTGCTCAAACTGGCAGAAGGTGACTATCAGCAGGTTGAGAAGCTGATGTCGAAAAATGCCGATCATGCAGAACAGCCGGTAGTGAATTACCTGCTGGCGGCAGAAGCGGCTCAGCAGCGCGGTGACGAAGCGCGCGCCAACCAACACCTTGAGCGTGCTGCCGAACTGGCCGGAAATGATACGATCCCGGTAGAAATCGCTCGCGTTCGCCTGCAACTGGCGCGCAATGAAAATCACGCCGCACGCCACAGCGTAGACAAACTGCTGGAAGTGACGCCACGTCATCCGGAAGTACTGCGTCTGGCTGAGCAGGCTTACATTCGCACCGGCGCATGGAGCTCCTTGCTGGATATCATCCCATCCATGGCAAAAGCGCATGTGGGTGATGACGAGCACCGCGCCATGCTGGAACAACAGGCATGGGTTGGTTTGATGGATCAGGTCCGCGCCGATCAGGGCAGCGAGGGGCTGCGTGCATGGTGGAAAAACCAGAGCCGTAAAACCCGTCATCAGGTTGCTTTGCAGGTAGCGATGGCTGAACATCTGATTGAGTGTGACGATCACGATACGGCTCAGCAGGTCATCATTGATGGTTTGAAACGTCAGTACGATGACCGCCTGGTGCTGCCGATCCCGCGTCTGAAAACCAATAATCCGGAACAGATAGAAAAAGTGCTGCGCCAGCAGATTAAAGCCGTGGGCGATCGCCCGTTGCTGTGGAGTACGCTGGGTCAGTCGTTAATGAAGCATGGGGAATGGCAGGAAGCTACGCTCGCCTTCCGTGCCGCTCTCAAACAGCGCCCGGATGCCTATGACTACGCCTGGCTTGCTGACGCACTGGACAGACTGCACCAGCCGGAAGAAGCCGCCACCATGCGCCGCGATGGCCTGATGTTGACGCTGCAGAACAACAATCCCCCGCAGTAACTCCTGAATGCCCGGTGGCGCTTTCGCTTACCGGGCCTACATATTTTTCAATCGTATAAACAAAATCCTTCGAGAAGTCGCTCGAAGGATTTTGTTTATGCATAAAAAAACGCCCGCTCGGTAAGGAGCAGGCGTTAAACAGGTCTGTATGACAACATAAATGGGTGCTTCACTCAACGTTATGTCCATGGTGTTTGATGAGGCTTGAGCGACATCTGTCTGTGGACGATAAGCACCGTAAACGGCTCTGCATCATTCCTGAGTTTATGAGGCCAGATGGCGAACATAAGAGATGGAATGAGCATCTACCCGCATATTATTGCACAACGCATGCCACGATTGCACTGCAAAAACCAGGTATTCGGACTTTTTAAGACTTCAGGAAATTCGCAGGTGTGAAGGCTAAGAAGGGAAAATCTGAAAACAAAAAACCCCGCCGAAGCGGGGTTCAAAATTGGTCGGCGAGAGAGGATTCGAACCTCCGACCCACTGGTCCCAAACCAGTTGCGCTACCAAGCTGCGCTACTCGCCGTTTTACTGCTTTTTGAATTTTTAGTTCAATTCTTTAAGTCGTGGTGCGAGGGGGGGGACTCGAACCCCCACATCCTAAGGACACTAACACCTGAAGCTAGCGCGTCTACCAATTCCGCCACCTTCGCATTTCACAACTTTAAATTAATGGGGTGGCTAATGGGATTCGAACCCACGACAACTGGAATCACAATCCAGGGCTCTACCAACTGAGCTATAGCCACCACTGCAAATCTTTTACGCGGTATTAAAACCACCGCAGCTCTGGCACCCTACTAAATGGTGCGCCCGACAGGATTCGAACCTGAGACCTCTGCCTCCGGAGGGCAGCGCTCTATCCAGCTGAGCTACGGGCGCTTAGCGCCGTTGCGGGGCTGGATATTACGGAGGTCTCGGTCTTCTGTCTAGTGCTTTTTTAAAATAAATTATCGTTTGGTCATGGTTTGTGCGTTTTGTCGCTTATTCCCGCAATTTATGGGCTGTGCCATGACGATTCAGACCAAAAACCTTATAAATGAGCGTCACGGCCAGTAAGAAACCCATGCCAACAAAAAGCGACATTCGGGTATCTTCATTAAAGTACATGCCAATTAATACGCAAATCAGGAACGCCATCGTCAAATAATTCGCCCACGGGAACAGAATGGAGCGGAATGGATGACTGGCAATCGCCGCTTTATGCGCCTGACGGAAACGCAACTGGCTTATCAGGATCACAAACCACGGCACCATCCCCGGCAACACGCTGGCACTATAGACATAAACAAACACGCGCTGCGGGTTAGGAATGATGTAGTTCAGGCATGAGCCAATCAGCAGGATCGCGATAGAAATAGCCACTCCGGCAACCGGCACGCCATGGCGTGATACTTTTCCAACAACGGCAGGAAGCTGGCGATTCTTTGCCAGCGCGTAGAGCATACGCCCACAGCTGTACATGCCGCTGTTACAGCCAGACAGCGCCGCCGTCAGCACCACAAAGTTAATAATCCCTGCCGCAGCAGTAATACCAATCTTGGCAAAGGTGAGCACAAACGGGCTACCGTTGCTGCCAATCTCATTCCACGGGAAAATAGTGACGATGACAAAAATCGCACCAACGTAGAAAATCAGAATGCGCCACAACACTTTACCCACCGCGCTACGCAGCGTGACCTGTGGATTCTTCGCTTCCCCTGCAGTGATGCCGATCAGCTCCACGCCCTGGTAAGACGCCACAACAATACACAATGCCGTCAGGAAGCCCTTCCAGCCCCCAGCAAAGAAGCCACCGTGCTCGGTCAGGTTGCCAAAACCAATCGCCTGGCCGCCATTGCCGAAGCCGAAGAAAATCACCCCAACCCCAATGACGATCATCACAATGATGGTGGTCACTTTGATCATGGCAAACCAGAACTCAATTTCACCATACAGGCGAACCGCAGCGAGGTTTGCCAACGCAACCAGTCCGACTGCGATCAGTGCGGGTATCCATTGTGCCATTTCCGGGAACCAGAACTGTACGTACACCCCGATGGCGGTAATCTCTGAGATCCCCACCGCCATCCACATAAACCAGTATGACCAGGCGGTAAGATAGCCAAAGAAGGGGCTCATATAACGGTGGGCGTAAACAGCGAATGAACCGGCAACCGGCTCGAGGAATAACATCTCCCCCATAGAACGCATGATGAAAAAGACGAACAGCCCGGCGACGATATACGCCAGCAGAACCGAAGGTCCCGCCCATTTAAGGGTACTGGCGGCCCCCATAAATAGCCCAACGCCAATAGTGCCCCCAAGGGCAATTAATTCGATGTGACGAGCCTCCAGCCCACGCTGTAGCTCAGGTTTGTTCTCGGCCATAAATCCTCTTGTTGTGTTTGCATGCTGCCCGGTATTACCGGTTCTCGTTATGGGTACATCTTGTTATGCCATAACAGGCCATACGGCACCGACCGCTTAACGGTTGGCGCCAAACACACCATGGCACTGCAATGATTGTTGCGAATGGTTTCCTAAAATCGCTTAAATGGCAATTAAAGCATTCAAAAAATAAATAGATTGTGCGAGAAAGCAGCGATAATGTTGTGAATAAGTAGCGTAATTAGCAGATCACGCTACTTACCAGAGGAGAGAGGGCGTCAGAGGTTGCCGGTATAGTGCCAGCGGAGATAGCGTAATAAGCGAAGTTGTCGAGTAATACGGCTCGGCTGCGACAATAAGCGATACAGCCACTCCAGCCCCAGATTTTGCCAGATTTTAGGTGCGCGCTTAACGTGACCGGTAAAGACGTCGTAGGTACCTCCCACGCCCATATACAGCGCGTCAGGGTGAGTCTTGCGGCAATCACGCATAAAGATCTCTTGTTTTGGCGAACCCATCGCCACCGTCACAATTTGCGCACCGCTGGCGTGAATACGCTCAAACAACGCCTGACGCTGCTCTGGGGCAAAATAACCGTCCTGACTACCCACAATGTTCACGCGCCACTGCGCACGTAGTTTTGCTTCTGTTTGCGCCAGAACTTCAGGCTTGCCACCAACCAGGAAAACAGGCGTTCCGTTTTGCCCGGCTCGCGCCATCAGCGCTTCCCAAAGGTCAGCTCCGGCCACGCGTGAAACCTGTGCCTGCGGGAATTTTTTGCGCACCGAACGCACCACGCTAATTCCATCCGCATATTTGAACTCCGCGGCGTTGATCAGCTCCCTCACTTCAGGGTTATCTTCTGCTGTCAGCATCTTCTCAGCGTTGATAGCCACCAGCGTTCCTGACCTGAGGTGTCCTTCGGCAAACAGGTAATTCAGCGCATGTTGCATATCGCGCCAGCCAATCAGTTGTAATCCGCGCAACGAATACAGCGGCGCAGTTGTGTTATCTGTCATTACGATCCTTCAATCTGTGTACGGGGCAGCGATTTGATTCGTTTATGGATGAGTCCCGCGCTATCGAATAGCCAGAACAGCAGTTTTGCCACCAGTAGGCAAACGCCGAAAATCACGAGGAAAAAGACCACTCGTGAGACAAACGAATCCAGCCCTTCACGTGCCAACACAATCATATTGAAAATGGCGCCAAAACAGAAACTGTGCAAAATCGCCGCCTTATATCGATTGGTTTCTCGGTTACCTAGCTCATACAGCCAGTCGAACCACTTGATGATGAGCCCAACAACAATCGCGCCTAATGGTATAAACAGCGCCCCGCCCATCACCACCAGTGAACCAATTAACGTCGGCGAAATCGCCAGTCCTGAGTGGTTGTTCAACACTTCCCAGGTAAAGTAGTTCGCTGAGTTGAGTACAATACTCGGCCGCCCAGGCCACAGCCAGGAGGGGATAAAGACGTAGAAGTCACGGACGATCGGCGCCAGCCCCTGGAACTCAATATTGTGGTAATTCTGCAACAACAGCGCCAGGTTCTCCCACGGCGAGAAGGTGTCGCGCGTAAGGTACAGGAACGTATAGAACGCCTCATCGCCGCTAACGCTCATTCCGTAGCGCTTCAACGCCAGCCAGAACATCCCGACAATGCCCAACACGCCTGCAGCGGCCAACATCCACAGCGAAATCCAGCCGCGAATAATGCCGATAAACAAGAAGATGGCAAACGCGATAATGATATTGGCCCGCGTCCCACCCACAATCATATAGGTCAGCAAACCAAACGCGACGGTACTCACCAGGAAGAACACCCACGCTTTGCTGTCCTGACGTAAGAAATAAACCACCAGCATTGCCGGAATGAAGAAGTAGAAGAAACGCTTCAGGGCGACGCCAGAGACTTCACTGGAAAAAATCTGGCTATAGGATTGCAGTCTGAACAGCAGGAATCCGTTGTGCATAAAGAAGATGCCCACGCTCACCAGCGCAATCGCCATCAGGATAACCCAGGTCAAATGGGCTTCAACGCGATTGATGGTAAACAGCGGCCTGCGCGGCTTATCATCTACTCGTTTGCGCAAGCGCGTTTTATACGTCACGTAGTAGACGGCATAGAAACAGGCGGCTGACAGCAAGGCCTGTAGAAGGATCTCCGGCGGAGCCACTGCCACATCAAAGCGGAACACCAGGATGCTGGTTAACGGGAATCCGAAGAAGAACGTCAGCAAGAACAACAATGAGAAGAAAACATTGAAGTTAAAACGCACGCGGCGGAACTCAAACCAGGTCAGCGTGGCGATAAACAAGGTGGAGAGCAGCCAGACCACCAGAAGACCGCTGAATTGCATCAGGCTCATACGGTTTCTCCTGAAACAATGCGCAGCGCGTTGTGCCACGGCTGCAGATAATTCGGGCTAAAGAAGGTAATAGTATTTTTATCTACCGATGCCAACTGGCGCTGCGCTTCACGTACGACGCCTTCATTGAGATCATCAGTGGTAAATAACACCGGAAGATTTTGTTCCACCATATCCTGCCAGAAGGGATTTTCACGGTTGAGCACGCATGGGATACCCGCCTGGATCAGCAAACACAGGGTACCGATTCCCTGTTGACGGGCAAAAATAAAGTAACCCAAATCACACTGCCGCAATAATGTTAGATAGGCATCAAATTCCAGCTTTTCACTCAAAATTTGCAGATTGTCAGCGCTAAATAACGCCAGACCGGCCTGACGAACCTCATCGATATAGGCCGTATTATTGGCGGGATAACCCATCGGCACAATCACATTCACCGTGTCGCCAAACTGCTGATGGACGGCGCGAAGCGCGGCAACATGCTCATTGCTGCGATCGCCAGAGTTGCCAACCAGCACCGTCATCTTGCCGCTGCGCTGGCAATCATTGCTCATGTTATTGAGTGAAGGGTCCATTCGCGTTGGGAAATAGAGCAACTCACCCCGCACACGGGGATGTTGCTCGGCGAAATAACGTAAATCGCCCCGTGTGGCAAACACGCAGCCCACACGATTCTGTGCCATGCGGCGAATCGGGTAAAACAGGCGGAATTTCAGCCCACTGGAGACTTCGTATAAATCAGCGCCCCAGATATGCCAGTAAAACTGCGCCGGTTTAATCCCGCCACTCAGCAGCGCCAGCCACAGGCTGGTGTTGAACTGACCGTGGAAGAAGAAACGCTGCTGGCGATCCGCTTTTGCTTTCGCGATCACAGCGTCAGCAAGCGCCTTTTTCCCGCTGTAGAAGCTTAGCGATAACGCCGGGCAGCTCTCACTGAGTCCCGCATCCTGACCGGCAACCATAAACGTGCGCGCATGCTCGCTCGTCGCAGCCAGCGAGTCGTTGAAAAACCGCAGCACGGTTTGGTTATGGTGAGGGATATCCGATCCCAGAACGTGAATCAGTACAGTCATGCCCGCCTACGCCAGAGTAAAAACACGCCACAACAAAGAGAAAAATAGACGATGTACGTTGCCATATAAGCCTGTGCCGCTCCCAGCGCACCGTGTGCAGGGATCAGCCAGTGAGCAAACACCGTCAATAACATGAACTGGCTAATTTCAGCCAAAATATAAAACCGCAGCGATGCTTTCGCGATCACCAGATACCCAAAGACATACGCCCCTACTTTCAGTACATCGCCGACCAGTTGCCAGGCAAACAGATCGCGCATGGCGGTGAATTTTGCGGAGAAAAGCAGCCAGATCGCAAAATCACGCAGCAACCAAACAGTAAAGCTCGCAGCGGCAACCGCCGGTAACACGAACTTCAGCGACTTAACCACCTCGCGCGTAATGTCGCGCTTTTCGGTCAGTCGAGACAACGTCGGAAGCAAGTAAACGCTGAATGAGGCGGTAATGAATTGCAGATAAGCATCAGAGATACTGCTTACTCCCTGCCAAATCCCCACATCATCCCAACTGTACTGCGCCGCCAGCAGGTTTCGCATCATCACGTATGCCACAGGCAGCGTTACGGAGGTAATCATCGCCATCAGGGTAAACTTGCTTAGCTGTCCAGCCAGACCGTTATCCCACGAGGGATTAAGGTAATGCAGGGGAATTGCCCCACGCTTAATCAGCATAATAGCGGCGGGGATAACGACCAACGCGGGCACTAACGCCAGACCCAGCAAAGCGCCTTCATACCCTCCCAGGCGATAACAGCCATAATAAGCCACTACGCCCACCAGGCTACCCACAATCAGCGACAGCGCGTTACCCGCCGCATCGCGAAAGCCCTTCATCAACGCCAGCAGCAGGTTCGCCCAGGCAATACCCATCTGCACCAGCGCAACCAGTCTTACCAGCCCCTGATAATGAGTATGGCCAAACAATCCCTGACTGATTGGCGCGGCCGCCAGCAGAAAAATCACCGCCATCAGCGTAGAGAATCCGAGCACCATCGCGGAAGATGTACCGACTACCTTACGGAGCTGGGTCGGATCGTCATGGTGCTGCGCAACATATTTCGTGACGCCGTTGAAAATGCCGGCCCCCGCCAGGACACCAAGCACGGTGACCATCTGGCGGAAGTTACCCGCCTGCCCCACGCCTGCCGGGCCAAACGACACCGCCAGCAGCTTCACGACCAGCAATCCTGCACCAATTTTTACCAGCGTACTGGCTGCCGTCCATAAGGACGCTTTAGCAAGCGACATATCAGGCGAAGTAGTTGAGTAAGGTCGAAATGACCGTTCGCTGGTTTACTGGCGACAGGTTGTAAAACAGCGGCAAGCGCAGCAGACGCTCGCTCTCTTTAGTGGTGAAACGATCAACACCGGCAAATACGCCGAATTTATCGCCAGCCGGACAATCATGTAGCGGGATATAGTGGAACACCGCCATAATTTCAGCTTCTTTCAAGAAGTTAATCAACGCCGTGCGATCGTCGATATCGCGCAGCTTGATATAAAACATATGGGCGTTTTGCACGCAGCCGTCCGGGACAGAAGGTAGCTCGATACGTCCGGCACGCGCCAGCGGTTCGAGAGCATCATAGTAGTTCTGCCACAGCGCCAGACGCTGCTGGTTAATACGGTCAGCCGCTTCCAGTTGCGCCCACAGATAGGCAGCCTGCAGATCGGACATCAGATAGCTGGAGCCAATATCACGCCAGGTATACTTATCCACCTGACCGCGGAAAAACTGGCTGCGGTTAGTTCCTTTTTCACGGATGATCTCTGCACGTTCGACTAATTTTTTATCATTAATCAGCGTCGCACCACCTTCACCGCCTGCGGTATAGTTTTTGGTCTCATGGAAGCTAAAGCAACCGATGTGACCAATCGTCCCCAGCGCACGACCTTTGTAAGTCGACATGACGCCCTGGGCCGCATCTTCCACGACAAACAGGTTATGTTTGGTCGCCAGCGCCATGATGGTATCCATTTCACAGGCTACGCCCGCGTAATGCACCGGAACGATAGCGCGGGTCTTGTCGGTGATCGCCGCTTCAATCAGCGTTTCGTCAATGTTCATGGTATCCGGGCGGATATCAACAAAGACAATTTTCGCACCGCGCAGCACGAAAGCATTTGCCGTGGAGACAAACGTATAGCTCGGCATAATGACTTCATCGTCAGGCTGGATATCCAGCAGCAATGCCGCCATCTCAAGCGATGCTGTACAGGAAGGCGTCAGCAATACTTTCTCGCTGCCAAAATGCTGTTCCAGCCACTGTTGGCAGCGACGGGTAAAACCACCGTCGCCACACAGCTTGCCGCTGTTCATCGCAGACTGCATGTAATCGAGTTCAGTGCCCACCACCGGCGGTGCGTTAAATGGAATCATCGTGTCACCTGTATAACCAATACGCGGTGCTTTCCACATTCGCACCACTGTGTATATAGCGTTTAAGCGCGGCGGTATTGCCCATTTGGGTCGCCACGCGCAATGTTGTTTTACCGCGAGCCTGCGCCCAGCAAAGGGCAGCCTGCATCAGTTCTGCTCCCGCCCCACGCCCGGCCAGCAGGCCAATTCGCGCCTCGGTCGCATTCAGTTCACGCAACGAGACATAGCCACGAATATCACCAGCCGGTGTACGAAAAACGAGGCATTGATGATCGAACGTCCCCAGCACCGCGTTTTCAATCCACTGCGCGTAAAAACGCGCGCTGGCATCTGCGGCATACCACGGGGCGCGAAAACGACTTTGCGCGAACGCCTGTCCTGCCAGTTGGCGTAATGCAGGGATATCCGTAGTTTGTGCGACCTGCGCACCGAGGTCGCCATACGCACACGTCACCGGCAGCACAAAATCCACTTCACCTTCAACCAGTGAGAAGCCCAACTGTTGCAGGGCGTCTAATTCCTGGGTATTGGCGGCAGGAATTTTTGCCTGTACCCGCGACCAGGGCTGCAACACATCCGCAGTCAGAACCGGCGCGTGTTGGTCAAAACGCACAATGGCGCTATTCACGCCAAAGAACGTATTTTCCCAGCTAAGCGGCTCAATACTGGCGCGGACGAGCACGGAGCAGCTCCAGCAGGTATTGACCATAACCCGTTTTGGCCAGTGAACTGGCAGCACGCTTCACGCCTTCGTCATCCAGCCAACCGTTACGCCAGGCGATTTCTTCCAGACAGGCTATTTTAAAGCCCTGACGTTTTTCCACCGTCTGCACAAACGTGCTCGCTTCGATAAGACTGTCGTGCGTACCGGTATCCAGCCAGGCAAAACCACGCCCGAGCAATTCGACCGTCAAATGCCCATCATCAAGGTACATCTGGTTAATAGACGTTATCTCCAGCTCCCCACGCTCAGAAGGTTTTACGCGTTTTGCATATTCCACCACCTTGCTGTCATAGAAATAGAGACCAGTCACTGCCCAGTTGGATTTTGGTGCTTTCGGCTTCTCTTCCAGCGAGATAGCTCGAAAATTGTCGTCAAACTCCACGACACCAAAACGTTCAGGATCCATCACCTGGTAACCAAACACCGTCGCGCCTTGCATTCTGGCGGCTACGTGACGCAGTTTTGGACTGAATCCCTGACCAAAGAAGATATTGTCTCCTAACACCAGACATGATGGTTCACCGTTAAGGAACGTTTCACCAATGATAAATGCCTGTGCTAATCCATCCGGACTGGGTTGCTCAGCATAGTGCAATTCAATGCCGAACTCAGATCCATCGCCCAGTAAGCGTTGGAAATAGCCTTTATCTTCCGGTGTAGTGATAATCAGGATTTCGCGAATTCCCGCCAGCATTAATACTGATAACGGGTAGTAAATCATCGGCTTATCGTAAATAGGCAATAGCTGCTTCGATACGCCACGCGTAATGGGATACAGGCGAGTACCTGAGCCACCCGCCAGAATGATACCTTTCATGCGTTGTCTCCTCCGGGAGCCAAAACCAGGCTGTTAGCCCTTCAGACCTAAACGTTCGCCCTGGTAACTGCCGTCCTGCACGGGTTTCCACCATGCCTGATTAGCCAGATACCACTGCACGGTTTTGCGCATTCCGCTTTCAAACGTTTCTTGCGGCATCCAGCCTAGTTCACGCGCAATTTTCGACGCGTCAATGGCATAACGCAAATCATGACCCGGGCGATCGTCCACAAAAGCGATCAAGTCGCGGTACTGCGCGATACCCTGCGGCTTTTGCGGTGCCAGCTCTTCCAACAGGCTGCAAACCGTTTCGACAACCTCCAGATTTTTACGCTCGTTATGGCCACCGATATTATAGGTTTCTCCCACCGCGCCCGTTGTCGCCACACAATAGAGCGCCCTGGCGTGATCTTCTACATACAACCAGTCACGGATCTGTTGCCCATTGCCGTAAACCGGCAACGGCTTCCCCGCCAATGCGTTGAGGATCATCAGCGGAATCAGTTTTTCCGGGAAATGGTACGGACCATAGTTGTTAGAACAGTTGGTAATCAGCGTTGGCAGACCGTAGGTACGCAGCCAGGCACGAACCAGATGATCGCTGCTGGCTTTCGACGCGGAATAAGGGCTGCTCGGTGCATACGGTGTGGTTTCGGTGAAGAAATCATCCGTAGAATGCAGATCGCCATACACCTCGTCAGTCGAGATATGGTGGAAACGAAACGCTGATTTTTTCTCGCTGGATAAATCACTCCAGTAAGCGCGCGCCGCTTCCAACAGCGTGTAGGTTCCCACGATGTTAGTTTCGATAAAGGCGGCCGGACCATCAATGGAGCGATCGACGTGGCTTTCTGCCGCCAGATGCATCACGCAGCCCGGCTGATAGTGTTGAAAAACCCTGTCGAGCGAAGCTCGATCGCAGATATCGACTTTCTCAAAGGTAAAACGAGGATTCTGTGCAACCGGCTCCAGCGACATCAGGTTTCCGGCATAGGTCAGCTTATCGACCACAATTGCCACATCCTGAGTCTCCTGAATGATATGCCGTACAACCGCCGAGCCGATGAATCCCGCTCCACCGGTAACCAGAATTCGTTTCATTAGCGCCAGACCCCTTTGGTATCAACGATATATTGCTGGTGAACCGCATCGCCTTTAATGGCTTTAAATTCATTATGGTCGACCAGCAAGACCAGCACATCGGCGCTTGCCAGGGCATCGTCCAGCGCTGCCAGTTGGCACAGACCGTCCAGTTTTTTCGGCAGTTGATGGATGTTCGGTTCCACCACCAATGTTTCGCCTTTGTGCCAATGCGCGATGCTTTGCGCAATTCCCATCGCCGGGCTTTCACGTAAGTCATCAATATTCGGTTTAAATGCCAGACCAAAACAGGCAATTTTCACTTCGCTGGCCCGTTTATTGGTATCCGCCAGACAGTCGGCCGCGGCAGCTTTTACCTGATCAACCACCCAATGAGGCTTTCCGTCGTTTACCTCACGCGCGGTGCGAATCAATTTCGCCTGCTGCGGGTTCTGCGCCACGATAAACCACGGATCAACCGCGATACAGTGCCCGCCAACCCCCGGACCCGGTTGCAAAATATTCACGCGCGGATGGCGATTTGCCAGTCGAATCAGTTCCCAGACGTTGATCCCCTGATCGGCGCAAATCAGCGACAGCTCATTGGCGAAGGCGATATTGACGTCACGGAAGCTATTTTCAGTCAGTTTGCACATTTCCGCCGTACGGGCGTTGGTCACGACACATTCGCCCTCAAGGAAAATGTTGTACAGTTCGCTAGCACGCGCGGAACAGACGGAGGTCATTCCCCCAATCACGCGGTCGTTTTTAATCAGTTCAACCATCACCTGGCCCGGCAGCACGCGCTCTGGGCAATAAGCAATGTTAACGTCCGCGTGTTCACCGACTTGCTGCGGGAAAGTCAGGTCAGGACGCATTTCAGCCAGCCATGTGGCCATCTGTTCAGTGGCCCCGACAGGCGACGTCGATTCAAGGATCACCAACGCGCCTTTTTTCAGCACCGGTGCAAGAGACTTGGCTGCGGCTTCCACATAAACCATATCGGGTTCGTGCTCCCCCTTAAACGGAGTAGGCACAGCAATCAGATAGGCATCCGCATCTACAGGGGTTGTGGTCGCACGCAGAAATCCATTTTCGACCGCCGTTTTCACCACTGCGCCCAAATCTGGCTCAACGATATGAATTTCACCGCGATTAATGGTATCCACCGCGTGTTGATTTACATCTACGCCAATCACATGCTTTTGACGGGAAGCAAAGGCAGCCGCCGTCGGCAGTCCGATATAACCCAGCCCAATGACAGAAATGGTCGTAAAACTCATAGCGATATCCGATTATTTTTTAACGCGTGTAAAATGCGGCCACATGCCTGCCCGTCACCATACGGATTATGGGCGCGGCTCATGGTCTGATATTCATTTTCGTCATGCAGCAAACGCGTGACTTCTTCGACAATACGCTGCGGGTCGGTCCCTACCAGACGTACTGTGCCTGCAGTAATCGCTTCCGGACGTTCCGTCGTTTCGCGCATCACCAGTACGGGTTTCCCCAGAGATGGGGCTTCTTCCTGAATCCCGCCAGAGTCGGTAAGGATCAGCCAGGCGTGATTCATCAGCCAGACAAACGGCATGTAATCCTGCGGTTCAATCAGGATGACGTTTTCAACGTGACCCAGAATGCGATTAACCGGTTCGCTGACGTTAGGATTCAGGTGCACCGGATAGACAATCTGTACGTTCTGATTGGCCGCAGCAATTTCCGCCAACGCATGGCAAATGTGTTCAAAACCGCGACCGAAGCTTTCCCGACGATGACCGGTCACCAGTATCATCTTTTTATCCGAGCTCAGGAATGGGTAATGCTCTGCCAGTTCAGCTCGCAATGCATCGCTCGCCAGTACGCGATCGCGTACCCAGATCAACGCATCAATAACCGTATTACCTGTAACGAAGATTCGACTATCAGAAATGTTTTCTCGTAACAGGTTTTGGCGCGAGTTTTCTGTTGGTGCAAAATGATACATCGCCAGATGCCCGGTCAGCGTACGGTTCGCCTCTTCCGGCCAGGGAGAGTAGAGATCGCCTGTACGTAAGCCTGCCTCCACATGCCCTACCGGGATGCGCTGATAGAACGCGGCCAGGCTAGTAGCAATGGTGGTTGTGGTATCGCCGTGAACTAACACAACGTCAGGTTTAAAATCAGCCAGAATTGGCTTTAATCCTTCCAGTATTCGGCAGGTAATTTCTGTTAGTCCCTGACCTGGCTGCATAATATTGAGATCGTAGTCAGGTACAATGGAAAAGAGGTTCAACACCTGATCGAGCATCTCCCGATGCTGCGCCGTGACGCAAACTTTTGCCTCAAAATCAGGATCTTTTGCCAGCGCATGAACCAGAGGTGCCATTTTTATGGCCTCCGGTCGCGTGCCAAATACAGTCAGTACTTTCACATCGATTCTCTTCGGATTGGCAGTGAGGGCCCAGCCCCTCACTGCAACGATATTGCTAAATCGTGCGGCGACGGGTTAACGCGACACCAGCACCGATCAGAGCCCCAACGATACCCCACATAATCATCAGGAAGGCACGACGAGGGCTGTCACGTTTTACCGGTTCCTCCGGCGTACGCAAATAACGATAGGTCTGAAAACGCGGATCCAGAGTTGGCCCAACGTTCAGTGTGTTAAGCATGGCTCGGTTTTGGAAGTAGTCCAGATCGAAATCGGGACCAACAGATTGCAGGTTTTCGAGTCGTGCCTGCAGCATAGGACGTCCAAGCAAAAACAGTTCAGAATCGGGTAGCTCTTCAGCCGGAACGTCAGTGGAAGTACGCGAAATATTATGCTGTTCAGCAATTTTGAGAGCCTGCTCAATGTTGTGAACTCGGCGAGAGAAAATCGATTTCGCCACTTCTTCCTGGCGTTTAACCTGCGCCTTCATCTGCACAGTGCGCGCAGCCCAGGCTCCCTTTAACTCGTCGTTCAGATGACGCGCCGCACGCTGACTGGCAAACGCGACGTACTGACGCAACAGATTGTTGGCATCAGGTGCCGTTTCGGCAATCAGCTTCACGCTGTCATTGGTATTACGAACCACATCGCCGGGCATAAACTGAATGTTATTAATCAGTTCATCCAGCATCGCCGCATCGGCTTTACTGTTACCCACCATACGTTGCTTGTAATAATCAGTCTGCTGCCAGAATTCACGGCGCGTATCCCATGAGGCAAGCTGCATGATAAATTCTTTATAGGCCTCATCCATCACTGACGGCTGATCCGCAGATGCAAGACTGGCCTTGATGTCCAGGTTACGTAAGAACTGCTGCTGAGAGTAATAGCCGCCCAACATATTAACCGTTGGCCTGTCTGAAATCGCCGTCGCGCTCCACTCCTGACGAGCAAAAAACGTATAGGCGAGAGCGACTAACGCGAAGGCGAGAGCCATACCGACGATCCACACCTTCCCTGTCCACAAAGTACGAAACAACCCACGGATGTCCAGTTCATTTTCAGCGCTCATGGCATGTTCCCCCGGTAATGGTTGTGTCATCGTACCCTCAATTTATTTGGTTAAGTTTGGTTTACTGTCACGGTTTCTACGCAACTTGCGCTTCCAGCGTTTGATAAATCTCGCTACCTTCCAGGCACGTTTAATACAATAGTCGTACAAGACAAATGCCAGTAAAAAGAGCACCAGCATCACCCATTCCGGAACGACCCGAGAATATTCAGCCAACACGCCGATAGAAGCCAGGATCGCAGCAGCCAGCGTAATCAGGACAAAAGCCTGTCGGGAGGTAAACCCGGCACGCATGATTAAATGGTGAATATGTTGACGGTCCGGGGAGAAAGGGCTCATGCCTTTACGTAAACGACGATACATGATCGCCACCATATCCATTAACGGAATAGCAATAATCCACAGTGCGGTGACCGGACTAATAGGATGCGTTTTACCTTGAGTGGTCTCCAGCAGGATCCAGATGACCGTAAAGCCAATCAGCGTACTCCCCGCATCGCCCATAAAGACCTTATAGCGCCGTCCGAGAATACCCAGGTTCAGCATGATGTAAGGCAGAATGGCGGCGATCATGGCAAAACACCAGATAGCCAGGCTTGTCTGGCCGTCAAACCACAAGATAAGCCCCATTGCGGCGAATGATACGCTGGATAGCCCGCCTAACAGACCATCAATCCCATCCACCATGTTAAAGGCGTTAATTGCAGCCCAAACGGCGAAAAGGGTAAGGAAATAGCCAAAAGGACCGAGCACCATCTCCCAAGGGCCAAAAATGAACCCAAGGCTCAACAGATAGAGCTTACCTACCGCCATCATAATGATGCCGATGATAGCCTGGATGGTCGCACGGATTTTTACACTGATATCAAAGCGGTCGTCCAGTGCACCGATAAATACCAGTACACCAGCACAAGCCAGGTAGAGAGTTGCATGCGGGATATAATAATCGGCGATGAGGAACGTAAAGCAAATGCCTGCGTAAACCGAAATCCCCCCAACCAACGGAATCAGTCCCTGATGACGTTTGCGGAAGTTGGGTTTATCCACCAATCCTATCTTTTTCGCAACCTTACGGGCAAAGAAAAGAAACAGCGTTGTGAATAAAAAAATACTGATGAGATCAGTACTTGCTGTCAGTAAATTCACTATACATACTCTCAAAGAATATCAATATATGAAGTATAACCATCCAGGCGATTATTCAGAAGAGAAACCCGATTCCATATCAGGTGGTTCTGTATGATTATTAACCACAAAATACGAATTACAACCCTTCGTCGCCAGGCGGTATGTCATACCGGATTATTATTATTGTGTCGTTAAGATTACATCCACAAAAGCAAAACGCCACGTAAAAACGTGGCGTTTTCAGATGATGCCCGAATCAGGAGCGCTTCATCATATCGAAGAAGTCGTCGTTGGTCTTGGTCATCGCCAGTTTGTTAATGAGGAATTCCATTGCGTCGATTTCACCCATCGGATGGATGATTTTGCGCAGGATCCACATTTTCTGCAGCTCTTCCTGGGTGGTGAGCAGCTCTTCTTTACGGGTACCGGAACGGTTGTAGTCGATAGCCGGGAAGACGCGTTTTTCAGCAATCTTACGAGAGAGATGCAGTTCCATGTTGCCGGTACCTTTAAACTCTTCGTAGATAACTTCATCCATTTTAGAGCCGGTATCAATCAGCGCAGTCGCGATAATTGTCAGGCTACCGCCCTCTTCCACGTTACGTGCAGCACCAAAGAAACGCTTAGGACGATGCAGGGCGTTGGCGTCCACACCACCGGTCAGTACTTTACCGGAAGCCGGAACCACGGTGTTATATGCACGCGCCAGGCGGGTGATGGAGTCAAGCAGAATGATAACGTCTTTCTTGTGTTCAACCAGACGTTTCGCCTTCTCGATAACCATTTCCGCAACCTGAACGTGACGGGAGGCTGGTTCGTCAAAGGTAGAGGCAACCACTTCACCTTTCACCAGACGCTGCATCTCGGTAACTTCTTCCGGACGTTCGTCAATCAGCAGCACCATCAGCACGCAGTCAGGATGATTGTATGCAATGCTCTGCGCGATGTTCTGCAGCAGCATGGTTTTACCCGCTTTCGGCGGAGCAACAATCAGACCACGTTGGCCACGACCGATCGGCGATGCCAGATCCAGTACACGCGCCGTTAAGTCTTCAGTAGAACCGTTACCACGTTCCATACGCAGACGAGAGTTTGCGTGCAGCGGCGTTAAGTTCTCAAAGAGGATTTTGTTACGGGCGTTTTCTGGTTTGTCGTAGTTAACTTCGTTAACTTTCAACAGCGCAAAGTAGCGTTCACCTTCTTTTGGCGGGCGAATCTTACCAGAAATGGTATCACCAGTGCGGAGGTTGAAACGGCGGATTTGGCTGGGAGAAACGTAGATGTCATCAGGACCGGCGAGGTAGGAGCTGTCTGCAGAGCGGAGGAAACCAAATCCATCCTGCAATATCTCCAGCACACCGTCACCAAAGATATCTTCGCCACTCTTTGCGTGCTGCTTCAGGATGGCAAAAATAATGTCCTGCTTGCGCATACGAGCCAGGTTTTCAAGGCCCATATTTTCGCCGAGAGTGATCAGCTCAGAAACCGGCGTATTCTTTAATTCGGTAAGATTCATAATGGTGTGAGTTCTTAAACTTGGGGTAAATCTCGAACTTAATGTTGTGAATGGTATGGCAGGGTCATCCATGCCTGTTTACGGCCATCAACTCATGTCTGTTCGCTGTCTGGTCACAGGAAAGTACGCAGAACTGAAACGACAAGACGGATTGAGTGACAAGCCAGGAATCTGTCCACTTCTCGCGCGAGAAACAACGGGAAGTATTGGATATAACTAGATTCAAACTTAATAAGGTATGTTTAATACGAAGTCAACACTAACTTAGCACGACTCAAGTCGGGCGTCCAGTCATCCGAATCATTTCGAAGTAGGGTCGCCCGATCATGAGACTTCCTTACGCTAAATTAGCGTCGAGGAATTCTTTCAACTGACCTTTGGACAGCGCGCCGACTTTCGTCGCCGCAACTTCACCGTTTTTAAACAGCAGCAGGGTCGGGATGCCACGGATACCATACTTCGGCGCGGTACCTGGGTTTTGGTCAATGTTCAGTTTAGCAACCGTCAGTTTGCCCTGATATTCGTCAGCGATTTCATCCAGAATCGGAGCGATCATTTTGCACGGACCGCACCACTCTGCCCAGAAATCAACGAGGATTGCTCCGTCCGCTTTGAGTACATCCGTGTCAAAACTGTCGTCAGTCAGGTGAATAATTTTATCGCTCATAATAACTCCACAGGAATAAGCCTGGTGCATTGGTGTAGCATTAATCAACGACGTGTTGATGTAGCATTAACCAACTAAAGGTTGACTTTATTTCACCGGATACGCTTTCGTAAAGCAATAGTAAGCTGATATTCTACCACACTATGAGCAAAACACATTTAACAGAACAGAAGTTTTCCGACTTCGCCCTGCACCCAAAGGTGATAGAAGCCCTTGAAAACAAAGGCTTTCATAACTGCACGCCCATTCAGGCCCTCGCGCTGCCGCTAACGCTGGCTGGTCGTGATGTTGCCGGGCAGGCGCAAACCGGTACCGGAAAAACGATGGCGTTCCTGACGTCAACGTTTCATTATCTTCTCTCTCATCCCGCGATTGCCGATCGCAAGGTGAACCAACCGCGTGCGTTAATTATGGCGCCAACGCGTGAGTTAGCCGTGCAGATCCACGCCGATGCCGAGCCGCTGGCACAGACCACGGGTCTGAAATTAGGCCTGGCGTATGGCGGCGACGGTTATGATAAACAACTGAAAGTGCTGGAAAGCGGCGTCGATATTCTTATCGGCACGACCGGTCGTCTCATCGACTATGCAAAACAGAACCACATTAATCTGGGCGCGATTCAGGTCGTGGTGCTGGATGAAGCCGATCGTATGTACGATCTGGGCTTTATTAAAGATATCCGTTGGCTGTTCCGTCGTATGCCGCCAACCACCCAACGTCTGAACATGCTGTTTTCTGCAACCCTCTCATACCGCGTTCGCGAACTGGCGTTCGAACAGATGAATAACGCTGAGTACGTTGAAGTCGAACCGGAACAGAAAACAGGCCACCGCATTAAAGAAGAGCTCTTCTACCCTTCCAACGAAGAGAAAATGCGTTTGCTGCAAACGCTGATTGAAGAAGAGTGGCCAGATCGCGCCATTGTTTTTGCTAACACCAAGCATCGTTGTGAAGATATCTGGGGCAGCCTTGCTGCGGACGGTCATCGCGTCGGTCTGCTGACCGGTGACGTAGCACAGAAAAAACGTCTGCGTATTCTTGATGAGTTCACCCGTGGCGATCTCGACATTCTCGTTGCGACGGATGTCGCTGCGCGTGGCCTGCATATCCCAGCAGTAACGCACGTATTTAACTATGACCTACCGGATGACTGTGAAGATTACGTTCACCGAATCGGTCGTACCGGACGTGCTGGCGCAAGCGGTCACTCTATCAGCCTGGCCTGTGAAGAGTACGCGCTGAATTTACCCGCAATCGAGACCTATATCGGCCACTCGATTCCGGTAAGCAAATATAACCCGGATGCGCTGATGACCGATCTGCCGAAGCCGTTGCGCTTAACGCGCCCGCGTACAGGCAATGGCCCACGCCGTACCGGTGGTGCTCCGCGTAATCGTCGTCGTTCAGGTTAAGAAAAGTTATGCCATACACAAAATCATTCAGCCTGTATCAAGGCGGCAAGAAAACGAATCCCGATGAGCTTACTTTAGTAAGTGATTCGGGTGAGAGAACGCAGCCAACACAGATACAGGTTGAAGGATGAAGTGTATGAATTCTACTTCGCTGTATGCGGCAATCGATCTCGGCTCGAATAGTTTTCATATGCTGGTTGTACGCGAGGTGGCAGGAAGCATCCAGACGCTCACGCGTATCAAACGCAAAGTGCGTCTGGCCGCTGGACTCAACGGTGACAACGAGCTCTCTGTTGAAGCGATGGAGCGCGGCTGGCAATGCTTGCGCTTGTTTGCAGAACGTCTGCAGGATATTCCGCATCCACAAATCCGCGTGGTCGCCACGGCAACATTACGCATCGCCGTAAATGCCGATGTGTTTATTGCCAAAGCGCAAGAGATCCTTGGCTGCCCTGTCCAGGTAATTAGCGGTGAAGAAGAAGCGCGACTGATTTATCAAGGTGTAGCCCACACAACCGGCGGTGCCGATCAGCGTCTGGTTGTGGATATTGGTGGCGCCAGCACTGAATTAGTCACCGGTTCCGGCGCACAAACCACCTCTCTGTTCAGCCTGTCGATGGGCTGCGTCACCTGGCTCGAACGCTATTTTACCGATCGTAATCTGGCACAGGAAAACTTTGACGAGGCAGAGAAGGCCGCACGTGAAGTTCTGCGCCCGGTCGCCGACAAACTGCGTTTTCATGGCTGGAAAGTTTGCGTTGGTGCCTCTGGTACCGTCCAGGCGTTGCAGGAAATCATGATGGCGCAGGGCATGGATGAGCGCATTACGCTGGCCAAACTTCAGCAGCTCAAGCAGCGCGCCATTCACTGCGGTCGTCTGGAAGAGCTGGAAATCGAAGGGTTAACGCTGGAACGTGCGCTGGTTTTCCCCAGCGGGCTGGCCATTCTGATTGCTATTTTCACCGAACTGAACATTCAATGCATGACCCTGGCCGGCGGCGCATTACGTGAAGGTCTGGTCTACGGTATGCTGCACCTGGCGGTGGATCAGGATATTCGTAGCCGCACATTACGCAATATCCAGCGTCGCTTTATGGTCGATACAGAGCAAGCACATCGCGTTGCTAATTTAGCGACTAAATTTCTCGATCAGGTAGAAAAAAAGTGGCATCTTGAACCGATTAGCCGCGAACTACTGATTAGTGCCTGTCAGCTGCATGAAATTGGCCTAAGCGTTGATTTTAAACAGGCACCACAGCATGCCGCTTATCTGGTGCGCAATCTCGATCTCCCGGGTTTTACCCCTGCGCAAAAGAAACTGCTAGCAACGCTGTT
This sequence comes from Citrobacter sp. Cpo089, assembly GCF_030332695.1. Lineage (NCBI taxonomy): Bacteria > Pseudomonadati > Pseudomonadota > Gammaproteobacteria > Enterobacterales > Enterobacteriaceae > Citrobacter > Citrobacter sp. Cpo089. The sequence goes on from NZ_JAOWHJ010000074.1 coordinate 70,002, forward strand.
ACTCAACCAGACCAATCCCGTCGATCTCTCTTCGCTCCACCAGCAAAACGCAGTGCCACCGCGCATCGCGGAGCATCTTTGCCGTTTGCTACGTTTGGCGATCATCTTCGCCAGCCGTCGCCGTGACGATCTTGTGCCGGAAATTCAAATGGATGCAAGAAACGAGCACCTGACGGTCACGCTACCAGAAGGCTGGCTGGAACATCATCCGCTGGGTAAAGAGTTAATCGATCAGGAAAGTCAGTGGCAAAGCTATGTCCACTGGCCACTGGACGTTCATTAGATGTTGGTTGCCGGATAGCGCGCGTTTACACGTATCCGGCCTACAAAATACCTACTTCGCTTTGGCTTTCGCCATCATTGCCCGAATATTGGCGATGCTGGCCTGTCCTTTTTGCATCCGCTCCTCAGCACTCACCACTTTACGCTCTTGTTCCCAGATAACGTCATCCTGTGGCAGCTCCAGCAGGAAACGACTCGGTTCCGGACGCACCAGCTCACCGTACTGACGACGCTCTTTACACAGCGTGAAGATGAGTTCTTTCTGTGCACGCGTAATCCCTACGTAAGCCAGACGACGTTCTTCGTCGATATTGTCTTCATCGATACTGCTCTGGTGCGGCAAAAATCCTTCTTCCATTCCCACCATAAACACGTACGGGAACTCCAGCCCTTTGGAGGCATGCAGCGTCATCAATTGCACCTGATCCAGCTCTTCTTCACTCTCTCCACGTTCCATCATGTCGCGCAGAGTAAAGCGGGTAACGACCTGGGTCAGGGTCATTGGCTCTTCCAGCTCACTGCCTTCCAGCATCTCCGTCATCCAGCTGAACAGCGTATTGACGTTTTTCATACGCATTTCAGCCGCTTTCGGGCTCGGCGAGGTTTCATACAGCCAGGATTCGTAATCAATACCGTGAATAAGATCGCGCACAGCGGCAACCGGTTCGCGCTCCGCCAGGCGCTGAATTTCACCCAGCCAGTGCGTAAAGCGGGTCAGAGAGTCATACCCGCGCCCGGTCAGTGTCTGGCTAAGCCCCATATCAAAGCTGGCGGTAAACAGGCTTTTATTACGCGTCATCGCCCATTCACCCAACTTTTGCAGCGTAGCCGGACCGATTTCACGCTTTGGCGTGTTTACGATGCGCAAAAATGCGCTGTCGTCATCCGGGTTGCTCAGCACACGCAGGTAGGCCAGCAGATCTTTAATTTCCGGACGCGAGAAGAACGATGTTCCGCCGGAAATTTTGTACGGGATACGGTTCTGCATTAGAAACTTTTCGAACACGCGCGACTGATGGTTGCCGCGATACAGGATGGCGTAGTCTTTATATTGCGTCTTGTTCACAAAGTGATGGGCAATTAATTCCCCGGTCACACGTTCGGCTTCATGCTCTTCATTATTTGCGCTCAGTACCTTCAGCTCAGCACCGTAACCCAACTCGGAAAAGAGCCGCTTTTCAAAGACGTGTGGATTGTTCGCAATGAGGATGTTCGCCGCCTTAAGGATGCGACCTGATGAACGGTAGTTTTGCTCCAGCTTCACCACCTGTAAAGCCGGAAAATCTTTGCTCAACAGTACCAGGTTCTGCGGACGGGCGCCGCGCCAGGAGTAGATCGACTGATCGTCATCGCCCACGACGGTAAAGCGCGCACGTTTCCCTACCAGCAACTTCACCAGCTCGTACTGGCTGGTGTTAGTATCCTGATATTCATCCACCAGCAGGTAGCGGATTCTGTTTTGCCAGCGCTCACGTACTTCTTCATTGCGCTGTAGCAGCAGCGTGGGAAGCAGGATCAGATCGTCAAAATCGAGGACGTTGCACGCCTTCATATGCGCGTCATACAGACCATAGCAGTGGGCAAAAATACGATCGCGCTCGCCTTTTGCGCTGGCTGCCGCCTGCGCTGGCGTCATCAGATCGTTTTTCCAGTTGGAGATCGTCGAGATCAGCTGCTGGAGAATAAGCTTATCGTCTTCGATTAGCCCTTCGGTCAGTTCCTTAAGCAAGGCCACCTGGTCAGTATCATCAAACAACGAGAAGTTAGACTTCATCCCCAACGCCGCATATTCACGCTTAATGATATCCAGTCCCAGGGTGTGGAAGGTGGAGATCATCAACCCACGCGCCTCTTTACGACCCAGCGTTTGTGCCACGCGCTCTTTCATCTCGCGCGCAGCCTTATTGGTAAAGGTCACTGCCGCAATATGTCGTGCCTGATAGCCACATTCACGGATCAGATGGGCAATTTTGTTGGTGATAACACGCGTCTTGCCGGAACCCGCTCCCGCCAGCACCAGGCAAGGTCCGGTGACGAATTCGACGGCTTGTTGTTGTCCGGGGTTCAAACGCATAAAGGGTCACTCATGAAAGTCGGGAGGGGAGAATAACAGCGTGGTAGTATAGCCAGCCTTAACCACCCCACTCAAGGCACGATCATGGCAAAAACAGCAGCAGCAGTGCATATCCTTGTTAAAGAAGAGAAACTGGCACTGGATCTTCTGGAGCAGATTAAAAACGGCGCCGACTTCGGCAAACTGGCGAAAAAACACTCCATCTGCCCATCAGGCAAACGCGGCGGTGATTTGGGCGAATTCCGTCAGGGCCAGATGGTTCCGGCATTCGACAAAGTGGTCTTTTCCTGCCCTGTGCTGGAGCCAACCGGTCCGCTGCACACTCAGTTCGGTTACCACATCATTAAAGTACTGTACCGTAACTAATAGAAAGCCCGGTGTTTAAACACCGGGCTTTTTTTGCCGGATAGCGCTTCACTTATCCGGCCTACGAAGCGCTGTTGATATGCCATTCCTCTATGAGGAATTATCCTGCGACCGCAATGCGCTTCATATCGGTCATGTAGCCACGCAGTTTCTGGCCCACTTTCTCGATAGCATGGCCGCGAATCGCATCGTTCACGTCACGCAGCTGCGCGTTGTCTACCGCGCCTTCAGCAATCGCTTTGCCCAGGTCGCCGGTCTGCAGGGTGGTCATGAACTCTTTCAGCAGCGGTACGCAAGCGTAAGAGAACAGGTAGTTGCCGTATTCTGCGGTATCAGAGATAACCACGTTCATTTCGTACAGACGCTTACGGGCAATGGTGTTGGCGATCAACGGCAGTTCGTGCAGTGATTCGTAGTAAGCAGATTCTTCGATGATGCCGGAATCCACCATAGTTTCGAACGCCAGCTCAACGCCCGCTTTCACCATCGCAATCATCAGAACGCCTTTATCAAAGTACTCCTGCTCGCCGATTTTACCGTCGAACTGGGCAGCGGTTTCGAACGCGGTTTTGCCGGTCTCTTCACGCCAGGTCAGCAGTTTCTTATCGTCGTTAGCCCAGTCAGCCATCATACCGGAAGAGAATTCACCGGAGATGATGTCATCCATGTGTTTCTGGAACAGCGGTGCCATGATCTCTTTCAGCTGTTCGGACAGCGCGTAAGCACGCAGTTTCGCCGGGTTAGACAGACGGTCCATCATCAGGGTGATGCCGCCCTGCTTCAGCGCTTCGGTGATGGTTTCCCAGCCGAACTGAATCAGTTTTTCAGCATATGCCGGGTCAGTACCCTCTTCCACCAGCTTATCGAAGCACAGCAGAGAACCGGCCTGCAGCATACCGCACAGGATAGTCTGCTCACCCATCAGATCAGATTTCACTTCCGCAACGAAGGAGGACTCCAGCACACCCGCACGGTGACCGCCAGTAGCCGCAGCCCAGGCTTTAGCAATCGCCATGCCTTCGCCTTTCGGATCGTTTTCCGGGTGAACGGCGATCAGCGTAGGTACGCCGAAACCACGTTTGTACTCTTCACGCACTTCTGTACCCGGACATTTCGGTGCCACCATCACGACGGTGATGTCTTTACGGATCTGCTCGCCCACTTCCACGATGTTGAAGCCGTGGGAGTAACCCAGCGCTGCGCCGTCTTTCATCAGCGGCTGTACAGAACGCACAACGTCGGAGTGCTGCTTGTCTGGAGTCAGGTTGACAACCAGATCAGCCTGCGGGATCAGCTCTTCGTAGGTACCCACTTTGAAGCCGTTTTCGGTCGCTTTACGCCAGGAAGCACGCTTCTCAGCAATCGCTTCTTTACGCAGGGCGTAGGAGATATCCAGACCGGAGTCACGCATGTTCAGGCCCTGGTTCAGACCCTGAGCGCCACAGCCGACGATGACCACTTTTTTACCCTGAAGGTAGCTCGCACCATCGGCGAATTCGTCGCGGCCCATAAAGCGACATTTACCCAGCTGTGCCAGCTGCTGGCGCAGGTTCAGTGTATTAAAGTAGTTAGCCATGATGGTGTACTCCGTGATGTTGTGTTGTGGTGCTTATTATTCGGTTCGCAGATTTGTATTTGCGAGATTGAATCCACATTACAACAGGAAATTTATTGCGGAAATTGATATATTCACAACGTCACATTGCAATTTATGCAACGTAGAAAATCGGAGGCTCGTCTGTGGATTTACGCGATCTGAAAATGTTCCTGCATTTGGCTGAAAGTCGTCACTTTGGCCGCAGCGCGCGGGCAATGCACGTTAGCCCCTCCACGCTCTCGCGGCAGATTCAGAGGCTGGAAGAAGATCTCGGGCAGCCACTTTTTGTGCGCGATAACCGCACGGTTACGTTGACCGAAGCAGGTGAAGAGCTGCGCGTGTTTGCCCAACAGACGCTGTTGCAGTACCAACAGTTACGCCACACCCTCGATCAACAAGGGCCGTCGCTGTCGGGCGAACTGCATATCTTCTGTTCGGTAACTGCCGCCTACAGCCATCTGCCGCCAATCCTTGACCGTTTCCGCGCCGAGCATCCATCGGTGGAAATTAAGCTCACCACCGGCGACGCCGCCGATGCGATGGACAAAGTGGTCACTGGCGAAGCCGATCTGGCGATTGCTGGTAAGCCAGAAACGCTGCCTGGCGCGGTGGCGTTCTCGATGCTGGAGAATCTGACGGTTGTGCTGATCGCTCCGGCGCTGCCCTGCCCGGTGCGTAATCAGGTATCGGTCGATAAGCCAGACTGGTCGACGGTGCCGTTTATCATGGCCGATCAGGGTCCGGTACGCCGCCGTATCGAGCTGTGGTTCCGCCGTCACAAAATCAGCAACCCATCGATTTACGCCACGGTGGGTGGCCACGAAGCGATGGTCTCAATGGTGGCGCTGGGCTGCGGCGTGGCGCTGCTGCCGGAAGTGGTGCTAGAAAACAGCCCGGAGCCGGTGCGTAATCGCGTGATGATTTTAGAGCGCAGTGACGAAAAAACACCGTTCGAGCTTGGCGTCTGCGCGCCGAAAAAGCGGCTGCATGAACCGCTGATCGACGCGTTTTGGAAGATTGTTCTGGAACGTAAATCCGCAGAGTAGCGCCAGCGTCAGGTCTAAAATCAGTGGTAGATTCAGTATTGGCGCTCCTTTTCTGTATAATGTCGTGATCCATTGTAGTGGGGGGCTTGTTAACCATCGCGTTAAGCAGGCCAGAACAGACGGTGTCATTGCGCACTTGACAGCGAAAATACAAACTTAATTAGCCATCATTATGATAATCAAACCAAAAATTCGTGGATTCATCTGTACAACGACCCATCCGACTGGCTGCAAAGTCAACGTGGAAAAGCAGATCGAGTATGTTAAGCAGAACGGGAAAATCGAGAACGGCCCGTCTCGCGTGCTGGTGATCGGTGCTTCCACCGGTTACGGTCTGGCTTCCAGAATTTCCGCCGCCTTTGGCAGCGGTGCCGCCACTATCGGCGTATTTTTCGAAAAACCGGGCACGGATACCAAACCAGGTTCCGCAGGCTGGTATAACTCTGCAGCTTTCGACGAAGCGGCCAAGCGTGAAGGTCTGTACTCCAAAAGCATCAACGGCGATGCGTTCTCTGACGAATGCCGTGATGAAGTGATCAAACTTATCAAAGAAGACCTGGGTCAGATTGACCTGGTGGTTTACTCACTGGCTTCCCCAGTGCGTAAAATGCCGAAAACCGGTGAAATCGTCCGTTCAGCGCTGAAGCCAATCGGTGAGGTTTACACCTCTAAAGCGATCGATACCAATAAAGATCAGATCATCACCGCCAGCATTGAGCCGGCTACCGAAGAAGAAGTTCAGAACACCGTCACCGTCATGGGCGGCGAAGACTGGGAACTGTGGATGGGTGCGCTGAGCGAAGCGGGCGTGCTGGCTGATGGCGTGAAAACCGTAGCCTACTCCTACATCGGTACCGACCTGACCTGGCCAATCTACTGGCACGGCGCGCTGGGCAAAGCGAAAGAAGACCTCGATCGCGCGGCGGGTGAGCTGCGTAACCAGCTGGCACCGCTGAACGGTTCCGCTAACGTTGCGGTACTGAAGTCCGTCATCACCCAGGCATCTTCTGCGATTCCGGTAATGCCGCTGTACATCTCCATGGTCTTCAAGCTGATGAAAGCGCAGGGGATTCACGAAGGTTGTATCGAGCAGATCAACCGTCTGATGACCACCAGCCTGTACGGCGATAAAGTGGCGCTTGATGACAACCAGCGTATTCGTATGGATGACTGGGAACTGCGTGACGACATTCAGCAGGCATGCCGCGATCTGTGGCCGCTGATCACCACCGAAAACCTGGCGCAAGAAACTGACTATGCAGGATACAAGCAGGAATTCCTGAACCTGTTCGGTTTTGCCCTCGACGGTGTGGATTACGATGCTGACGTGAATACCGAAGTCGAATTCGACGTTATCACGCTGTAATCTGCTGATACAGTAGCAAAAAGGGTTCATGTTTTTACATGAACCCTTTTTTAATGGCTGTCGTTAACCCGCCAGGAAGAACCTGAACGCCGGGTTATGTGTTTCATCATGGCAGTCATAACCCAGTTCATTCAGCCGCGTTTCGAAATCAGGCTCGTGTTCACCCAACTCAAACGCCGCCAGTACACGACCATAGTCAGTGCCGTGACTGCGATAGTGGAACAATGAAATATTCCAGTGCGTCCCCAGGGTATGCAGGAATTTGAGCAACGCCCCCGGCGACTCCGGAAATTCGAAGCTATAAAGACGTTCCTGTAAGGGTTTCGACGGACGTCCACCGACCATATAGCGCACGTGTAGCTTCGCCATCTCGTCATCAGACAGATCCACCACGCTATAGCCGCCCTCATTGAGCAGTTGCAGGATTTCCTTACGCTCTTCCAGCCCGCGGCTCAGACGTACACCGACAAAAATGCAGGCGTCTTTCGCATCCGCAAAGCGGTAGTTAAACTCGGTCACCGAGCGCCCGCCCAGCAGTTGGCAAAACTTAAGGAAGCTGCCCTTTTCTTCCGGGATGGTCACGGCCAGCAAGGCTTCGCGCTGTTCCCCCAGCTCGCAGCGTTCGGAAACGTAGCGCAGGCCGTGGAAGTTAACGTTAGCGCCGGAAAGAACATGCGCCAGACGCTCGCCGCGAATATTATGCTGGGCGATGTATTTTTTCATCCCCGCCAGCGCCAGCGCCCCGGAAGGCTCCGCCACCGCGCGTACATCTTCGAACAGGTCTTTCATTGCCGCGCAAATAGCATCGCTATCCACGGTAATAATATCGTCGAGGTATTCCTGGCACAGACGGAAGGTTTCATCGCCAATACGTTTCACCGCCACGCCTTCGGCAAAGAGACCCACACGCGGCAGATCCACCGGATGACCGGCATCCAGCGCCGCTTTCAGACAGGCCGAATCTTCCGCTTCCACGGCAATCACTTTGATTTGCGGCATCAGCTGTTTTATCAGCACCGCCACGCCCGCCGCCAGACCACCGCCGCCAACTGGCACAAAAACGCGATCGAGATGCGCGTCCTGCTGGAGCAGCTCCAGCGCCAGCGTGCCCTGCCCGGCAATCACCATCGGATGATCGAACGGCGGCACCCAGGTAAAACCCTGCTGCTGCGACAATTCAATCGCTTTAGCTTTGGCTTCATCAAAGTTTGCGCCGTGCAGCAGCACTTCCCCGCCGAAGCCGCGAACGGCATCGACTTTGATATCGGCGGTAGCCGTTGGCATGACAATCAGCGCCTTCACGCCTAATCGCGCAGAAGAGAAAGCGACGCCCTGAGCATGATTACCAGCCGATGCGGTAATGACGCCATGCGCTTTTTGTTCTTCGGTCAAGCCCGCCATCATGGCATAGGCACCGCGTAGCTTGAAGCTGTGAACGGGTTGACGGTCTTCGCGCTTCACCAGAATGACGTTGTCGAGGCGCGAAGAGAGTTTTTCCATTTTCTGTAGCGGCGTTACCTGTGCCGCTTCGTATACCGGCGCACGCAGTACCGCTCTGAGATACTCGGCGCCCTCAGGAGCGCCGGATAGAGGTTGTGAATCCGCCATAGTCATTATCCCCCGAGCTTCGACTTATCGCGCACCGCACCTTTGTCGGCACTGGTTGCCAGGCTGGCGTAGGCGCGCAGTGCAAAGGAGACCTGACGCTGACGATCTTTTGGCGTCCAGGCTTTGTCACCGCGAGCTTCCTGCGCTTCACGGCGCACAGCGATTTCCGCATCACTCAGTTGCAATTGAATGCCACGATTCGGGATATCGATGGCAATCATGTCACCATCTTCGATAATCGCGATATTACCGCCGCTGGCCGCTTCCGGAGAAACGTGACCAATGGAAAGCCCCGAAGTACCGCCGGAGAAACGACCGTCGGTAATCAGCGCGCAAGCCTTACCGAGGCCCATCGATTTCAGGAAGGTGGTTGGGTAGAGCATTTCCTGCATGCCTGGTCCGCCTTTCGGCCCTTCGTAGCGAATGACAACCACGTCGCCAGCCACCACTTTACCGCCGAGGATGGCTTCAACCGCATCGTCCTGGCTTTCATACACTTTTGCGGGGCCGGTGAATTTCAGGATGCTGTCATCCACGCCTGCGGTTTTTACAATACAGCCGTTTTCCGCGAAGTTACCGTACAGAACTGCCAGACCGCCGTCTTTGCTATAAGCGTGCTCCAGCGAGCGAATGCAGCCTTCAGCGCGGTCGTCATCCAGCGTATCCCAACGGCAATCCTGTGAGAATGCCTGGGTAGTACGAATGCCGGCCGGGCCGGCACGGAACATTTTTTTCACCGCGTCGTCTTTGGTCAACATCACGTCATACCGATCAAGCGTTTGCGGCAAAGTCAGACCCAGCACGTTTTTCACGTCGCGGTTCAGCAGTCCGGCACGATCCAGTTCGCCTAAAATACCCAGAACGCCGCCTGCGCGGTGTACGTCTTCCATATGGTATTTCTGCGTGCTCGGCGCCACCTTACACAGCTGCGGGACTTTGCGGGACAGCTTGTCGATATCACTCATGGTGAAGTCGATTTCCGCTTCCTGCGCGGCCGCCAGCAGGTGCAGAACGGTATTGGTGGAACCGCCCATGGCGATATCCAGCGTCATGGCGTTCTCAAACGCCGCTTTGCTGGCAATGTTGCGCGGCAGGGCGGAGGCATCATCCTGCTCGTAATAGCGTTTGGTCAGCTCGACGATGCGCTTACCTGCGTTGAGGAACAGTTCTTTACGGTCGGCGTGAGTCGCCAGCAGTGAACCGTTACCCGGCTGCGACAAGCCCAGCGCTTCGGTCAGGCAGTTCATCGAGTTAGCGGTGAACATACCGGAACAGGAGCCGCAGGTTGGGCAAGCGGAACGCTCAACCTGCTCGCTTTGTGAGTCGGAAACTTTCGGGTCAGCGCCCTGAATCATCGCATCAACCAGGTCAAGCTTGATGATTTGGTCAGAGAGCTTGGTTTTCCCGGCTTCCATCGGACCGCCGGAAACAAAGATCACCGGAATATTCAGGCGCAAAGAGGCCATTAACATCCCGGGGGTGATTTTGTCGCAGTTGGAGATGCAGACCATCGCATCAGCGCAGTGGGCGTTAACCATGTACTCAACGGAGTCAGCGATCAGCTCACGCGACGGCAGTGAATACAGCATGCCGCCATGGCCCATGGCGATACCATCATCCACAGCAATGGTGTTGAACTCTTTCGCCACGCCGCCTGAGGCTTCGATTTGTTCGGCAACCAGCTTACCGAGATCGCGCAGGTGGACGTGACCCGGCACAAACTGGGTAAAGGAGTTCACCACAGCGATAATCGGTTTACCGAAGTCATCATCGGTCATCCCGGTAGCGCGCCACAATGCGCGGGCACCCGCCATATTGCGGCCGTGGGTGGTGGTAGCAGAACGATACTTAGGCATGCTTGATTAACTCCCGTCTGTCTTTCCCCTGCATACTTCACGCCGCAGGTGCGTTGACCGCCTCGCTCACCCCAGTTACTTACTACAGTAAGCTCCTGGGACTTGCTGCGTTGCCGTCTTCCTGCAACGTGAATTATTTTGGGGAAATATTAATTTTGTTATTGGTTTACTGAATCCAACCAGCCGTATTTATCTTCCGTTTCACCGGTGAAGAGGCCAAAGAAGGCCTGCTGGATGCGTTTGGTGACCGGACCGCAGCGGCCTTCGCCCACCTGGATACCATCGACACTGCGTACTGGGGTGATTTCGGCCGCGGTACCGGACATGAACACTTCGTCAGCCAGGTACAGTGATTCACGGGACAGCACCTGCTCACGAACTTCGATATCGAGATCTTTCGCCAGCTTAATGATCGCATCACGGGTGATACCCGGCAGTGCAGAAGAGGTAAACGGCGGGGTAAACAGAATGCCGTCTTTTACTTCAAACAGGTTTTCGCCCGCACCTTCGGAGATGTAGCCATTCACGTCCAGTGCAATGCCTTCCTGATAGCCATGACGACGCGCTTCGCTACCCACCAGCAGTGAAGACAGATAGTTACCGCCTGCTTTAGCCGCGGTAGGGATAGTGTTCGGCGCAACGCGGTTCCAGGAAGAAACCATCGCGTCGATCCCCTGCTCCAGCGCTTCTGCACCAAGGTAAGCGCCCCACGGGAACGCGGCGATGATCACGTCAGTGGTGTATCCCGCTGGCGGGTTAACGCCCATCCCCACGTCGCCAACAAACACCAGCGGACGAATATAGGCGCTGGTCAGATTGTTTTTACGAATCACCTCGCGGCAAGCTTCCATCAGCTCATCAACGCTCTGAGAAACCGGAAAACGATAGATCTTGGCTGAATCACGCAGACGCTGCATATGTTCGCGATGACGGAACACCACCGGCCCTTTGTGAGAATCGTAGCAACGGATGCCTTCGAATACTGAAGTACCGTAGTGCAGCGCGTGGGACATCACGTGAACCTTCGCGTCTTCCCAACGAATCATCTCGCCATTAGACCAAATGTAATCAGCTTTTTTCGTCGTCATTTTTCTTCCTTTTGCGCTCAGGCGCGGATTTGTTGTGATGTGGTTGTGCTCTGGCAGATAGCAACATGTGCAACGTCTACCAGTTTACTTAACTGACTAAACAGTAAGTCGACCGACCGGGGGCTGGCAACGGTCAATTCGATATTTATATTTTGCGCATCGCTGGCGGCTTCCATATTCATGGAGCACACCTGAAAACCACGATGGCGTACCACGCGTAAAACACGTTCTAACGTTTCCGGATTGAAACGAGCCTCAACGGCGACCTGATGTTGCATCATGATAATTTCTCCAGCATTTCTGAGTTACTGGCACCTGGCGGTACCAGAGGCCAGACATTCTCAAGTTCGTCGATTGAGACATGAAGCAGGTATGGCCCCTCGCTGTTCAGCATGGTGTCGAGTGCCGCTTCAACCTGGTCTTTACGGGTGATGTGTTGACCTGGTATGCCGAAGGCGCTGGCCAACATGAGGAAATCGGGGTTATCGGTAAGGGTGGTTTCGCTATAACGTTCCTGGAAAAACAGCTGCTGCCATTGTCGCACCATGCCTAACCGCTGGTTGTCGAGTAAGACTATTTTCAGCGGCAACTGCTTGCGTTTTACGGTGCCCAGTTCCTGTACATTCATCATGAAGGAACCGTCACCGGAGATACAGATTACCGTATCGTTCGGGCGAGCAACCTGCGCGCCAACCGCTGCTGGCAGGCCAAAGCCCATCGTACCCAGGCCGCTCGAGGTGATGAAATTTTCCGGGCGGGTGTAGGTCATATGCTGCGCCGACCACATCTGATGCTGACCAACATCCGTTGTCACTACGCTGTCCGCGGGTTTGCGATCGGACAACTGCTTCAACAACAGTGGCGCGTAGATAGCCTCACCGGGATGATCATAGCGCCAGGTATGCTCTGTGCGCAGTTCAGCGCTATGTTGACGCCATGCGTCAATCTTCAGCGATTGCTGCAATGCCGGCAGCAGAGAATTTAAATCACCTTGCAGGGCGACGTGCGCCTGGCGCAGCTTGTTCATTTCCGCCGGGTCGATATCCATGTGGATCACGCTGGCATTCGGTGCGAAGGTATTCAGCTTGCCGGTCACCCGGTCATCAAAACGCGCGCCCACTGCAATCAGTAAATCACATTCTTGCACCGCGAAATTTGCCGCTTTAGTGCCATGCATTCCCAACATACCCAAATAGTATGGGTAGTCAGCTTCTACTGCGCCCAGCCCCTTCAACGTGCAGGCGACCGGCATTTGGGTTACCGCGATAAATTCACGCAGGGCCGGGACCGCCTGCGCCATACCAACGCCGCCACCGACGTACAGGATCGGTTTTTGCGCCTGCGCCAGCATTTTACGTGCCTGCTCAACATCCGCGTGCGGGAAAACCTCTACATTTTCGACGGTCGTAAAATACGGCTCCAGCGTACCGCTGGCCAGCTGGATGTCTTTCGGGATATCAACCAGAACCGGACCCGGACGACCGGAGTTCGCCACAGCGAAAGCCTCTGCCATGATGCGCGGCAGCTCTTCCAGTGACTGCACCAGGAAACTGTGTTTGGTGCAGGACAAAGACATACCGAGAACGTCCACTTCCTGGAACGCATCCGTTCCGATGAAAGGTGAGGCCACCTGACCGGTGATCGCCACCACAGGAACAGAATCTAACAGCGCATCGGCGAGTCCGGTGATCAGGTTGGTAGCGCCAGGACCTGAAGTGGCGATACACACACCGGTTTTACCGGTCGCACGGGCATAGCCAATTGCCGCCATTGCCGCACCCTGCTCGTGTCGGCACAACAGGTGTTCTACGCCGCCGTCATACAACGCATCGTAAACCGGCATAATTGCGCCACCAGGATAACCAAAGACGGTTTGAACCCCTTGTGCACGCAACGCATGTACCACCCACTGTGCCCCATTCATAGTTACATCCCCGCCGTAAATCTTGAGAAACAGAACTTTATGCTACCGTTCACTTTCTGCTCCTCATGTATGTTTTTAAGGTCAAAAAAAACCCCCGGACCTTTCGGTGCGGGGGTCTTAGTTCGTTAAGGCTTGTTTTCTAAGCCTTTCCTCGTCCAAGTGCAGCCCCGCACGGTGGGATAATAATCACCACCACGCTAATCACGACCAGGCTAATCACTCGTAGAAGGGCTGTCATTTTTGTATTTTCTTGCATCTTGTTCGAAGGAATACCTAAAGAGTTACCATAGAACTTGCAAATGACACAAGATATTTTTTTATTCGTTTTTCTGACGCCGTTAACGGTTTAGATAAATATCATTGTTTTTTATACAAAAAATCAAAAGTGAAAATATTTCACTTTTCAGGTGATTCTCGGCAACCCGTTCCCTACTAAAAACGTTATTCAAAAGCGTTTGCGAGCGCTATTCCAGGCTTTATGCAAGCAGTATTGAGCTACATAAAAACACGGGAATAAGCCTCTAAAAACCGTAATTATGTGAAATCTTGCCGCGATGTATTGCGACATAATGCTTTCATCAGGAGGGCTTATGTCACTATCGATTGTTCACACACGCGCTGCGCTGGGCGTGAATGCGCCAGCTATTACCATCGAAGTACATATCAGTAATGGTTTGCCTGGTTTAACCATGGTGGGATTACCCGAAACAACGGTAAAAGAGGCTCGCGATCGAGTTCGCAGTGCGATTATTAATAGCGGTTATGAATTCCCGGCGAAGAAGATAACCATAAACCTCGCTCCGGCCGATCTCCCGAAAGAAGGGGGACGATATGATTTACCTATCGCAGTTGCGCTTCTGGCAGCGTCTGAGCAGCTTACAACCCATAACCTCGATACATATGAGCTGGTAGGCGAATTAGCGCTTACAGGCGCGTTACGCGGCGTTCCCGGTGCGATATCAAGTGCAACTGAAGCTATTCGCGCAGGCAGGAGAATTATTGTCGCAAAAGAGAATGCAGCTGAAGTGGGACTGATACACGGTGAAGGGTGCCTTATTGCCGATCATCTACAGGCTGTATGCGCATTTCTCGAAGGTAAGCATGATTTAGACAGACCATCATCGGCAGATTTTACCCCCTGCGCATTAGCAGATGATCTGAGCGATGTTATCGGCCAGGAACAAGGTAAACGCGGACTGGAACTTACCGCAGCTGGCGGTCATAACCTCTTACTCATCGGGCCGCCGGGAACGGGTAAGACCATGCTGGCCAGTCGCCTGAGAGGATTGCTTCCGCCACTGAGCAATGATGAGGCACTGGAAAGCGCCGCGATTCTAAGTCTGGTCAATTCCGACACGCTACAAAAACAGTGGAAACAACGCCCTTTTCGTTCGCCGCATCACAGTGCTTCATTAACCGCCATGGTCGGTGGAGGCTCTATTCCTGCGCCAGGCGAGATATCTCTGGCGCATAACGGCATACTGTTTCTGGATGAACTTCCCGAGTTTGAGCGGCGCACGCTGGATGCACTGCGAGAGCCCATTGAGTCCGGGCAGATTCATTTATCCCGCACTCGGGCAAAAATAACTTACCCCGCGCGTTTTCAGCTTATTGCTGCCATGAATCCCAGCCCAACAGGACATTATCAGGGGAACCATAACCGCTGTACCCCAGAGCAGACACTACGCTACCTCAATCGATTATCAGGTCCATTTCTTGACCGCTTCGATCTCTCCCTCGAAATCCCCTTACCGCCGCCCGGCATACTCAGCCAGAGCCAGGTAAAAGGGGAAGATAGCGCAACAGTGAAGCAACGCGTTATGGCAGCACGAGAGCGTCAGTATCAGCGGCAGAATAAGTTAAATGCGCATCTGGACAGTCAGGATATCCATAAATACTGTCCATTGCGTAGCGACGATGCGCAGTGGCTTGAAGAAACGCTCGCGCATCTCGGATTATCCATCCGCGCCTGGTTACGCCTGATAAAGGTCGCTCGAACGATCGCGGATATAGAACAATCTGACCATATATCTCGCCAGCACTTACAGGAGGCTGTTGGGTATCGGGCGATAGACAGATTACTCATTCATTTGCAGAAACTACTGGCATAAAAAAAGGGCTTTCGCCCTTTTTTATTAATCATCAGATTCGGTGTAGTCTTCCGCACCTTCCACCTGAGGTTTCCCGCCAGACAGCGTGTGGAAGCGTTTTGGACGCTTAATGCGCGTCATGTATTTGGACCACACACGTTCAGCTTCGGTAACCGGTTCGCGCTCACCACGGCATACCGCAACAAACAGTTTTTCTTCTTCCGTTACCGGCTCACGCTTGCCCAGATCCAGCTCGTTGAAAGCATAACCGTGACGCTCAAGCAGTTGTGCTTCTTTAATGGTGAAATCACCATGACGGGAGAATCCGCGGGGATAATATTTATTATCGAAATATCGATTAGTCGTCGTAAAGCTTTCCGCCATCCTGCACGCTCCTAATTCTTTGGCCGAGCTATTTATGGCGCGGAGTATTAGTTACGCTTGACAGAGCGTCAAACAAAAGATTTAAATCATAACGACAAATAATTTTATGGAGCGAGTTGTGGATACGGAATTGTTAAAAACTTTCCTGGAAGTTAGCCGGACACGCCACTTTGGCAGGGCTGCTGAAGCGCTCTATCTGACCCAATCAGCGGTTAGTTTTCGGATCAGACAACTGGAAAATCAATTGGGTGTAAACCTGTTCACCCGACACAGAAACAATATCCGTTTAACCGCTGCAGGTGAAAAATTATTACCTTACGCTGAAACGCTGATGAATACGTGGCAAGCAGCACGTAAGGAGGTTGCGAATACCTCGCGGCATAACGAGTTTTCTATTGGTGCCAGCGCATCCCTCTGGGAATGCATGCTTAATGGCTGGCTGGGGCGTTTGTACCAATCCCAGGAGCCACAATCCAGCCTGCAATTTGAAGCGAGGATCGCGCAGCGACAGTCGTTAGTAAAACAGCTTCATGAACGACAGCTTGATCTATTGATTACTACCGAAACGCCCAAAATGGACGAATTTAGCAGCCAACTGTTGGGATATTTCACGCTGGCGCTCTATTGCAGTTCTCCTTCACAAACCAAAGATGAACTGAATTATCTGCGTCTGGAGTGGGGACCTGAC
The DNA here is from genome assembly GCF_030332695.1 of Citrobacter sp. Cpo089. Classification (NCBI taxonomy): domain Bacteria; kingdom Pseudomonadati; phylum Pseudomonadota; class Gammaproteobacteria; order Enterobacterales; family Enterobacteriaceae; genus Citrobacter; species Citrobacter sp. Cpo089. Next base: position 86,371 of record NZ_JAOWHJ010000074.1, read on the forward strand.
TTTCAGCAACACGAGGCTGGATTGATTGCGGGAGATGAAGTGCCGGTACTTACCACCAGTTCGGCAGAATTAGCCAGGCAGCAACTTTCAGTCCTCAAAGGTTTTAGCTGGCTACCGGTCAGCTGGGCTAAAGGTAAAAGCGATCTCCATACGGTTACCGACAGTACAACGCTTTCACGCCCGTTATATGCAGTTTGGCTGCAAAATAGCGATAAACATGCGCTGATTTGCGATCTGCTGAGAACGAATATTCTGGAAGATTAAGGAAAATGCTGGCAAGGAAGCCGGGAGTAAAATAGAAAGAAGGAAAAACTCAAATTACAGGTAAAAAAAAATCCTTAGCAATAATGCTAAGGATTGTTTCTGGCAGGGGCGGAGAGACTCGAACTCGCGACACCCGGTTTTGGAGACCGGTGCTCTACCAACTGAGCTACGCCCCTAAATCTTCTTATCATTAAGCCTGCTTAGTAGCAGGCTTAATTTTCTAATAAGTGGCGGAACGGACGGGACTCGAACCCGCGACCCCCTGCGTGACAGGCAGGTATTCTAACCAACTGAACTACCG
>NZ_JAOWHJ010000074.1:86985-138603 GCF_030332695.1 Citrobacter sp. Cpo089
AAATCGGTGGAGCTGCATGACAAAGTCATCGGGCATTATCTGAACATAAAACACTATCAATAAGTTGGAGTCATTACCTGCCACTTCTTGGGTATTTAATTTGCATATTCTGTACCAGAGCTGGGATATACGTTAAGTGAAGTATATTAGACACGAATTACCAGCTTCTGCTTTTGGCACAAAACGGCCTATCAGCATTATAAAAATATTCAGATATATATCATTCCTCTGAACATACACAACTAACGGCAGAATCTCACGATTCTGCCGCTTTTTTATTATTTTTCAGGGGGGGAGTAATGAATAATTCTGAAGGTTTGAAGTCGTTTCACTAATCGCTTTATGACCTACCGTAGTGGGTATCGGCTGATTGCGCAGCAGGGCCATTAGTTCCTGCCAGTATCACCGGCGTTAACATTGAAGACGACTAGGGCAGGCATGGAACTTTGAACCGGATGCCGGTGAAGGTCTTAACCGCTATACCCGCAAGCCAGGCATCTGTACGGACGTATCCATCTGCTGGCTCCGCATGATTTACCAGCAACATTTAATCTTCCCGAACACTCATTATTACCGCATACGCCAGCCGTCGCCGCTGGCGTTTTTTTATTGACGGAGACATACCCATGACAACAGCGACAAAAAACAACCTCGCATCTGCTGCTAACGAATCCGAATTTGAACTGACCGTAACGCAGATACCCGACGAACAGCGTATCTGCTTCTGGCCGCAGTACTTTGGCTCTATCCCACAATGGATAACGCTGGAACCCCGCATTTTCGCCTGGATGGACCGCTTCTGTGACGAGTACAACAGTGGTATCTGGTCCTTTTACACGCTCAGCAATGGCGGCGCGTTTATGGCCCCTGATGCTGACGTTGACGATAAATGGCATCTGTTCAACGGTATGAACGGCAATGGCGCGGACATGAGTGCTGAAGCCGCAGGCATTGCTGTCTGCCTGATTGAATACAGCCATCACGCCTGCCGTACAGAGTGTGACGCAATGACCGCGCACTATTACCGCCTGCGGGACTATGCCCTGCAGCATTCTGAAGCCCACGCCATTTTGCGTATCATTGACTGACCGGAGGAGCAACGAATGAAACAGCTTTCCTTTTTACCCGGCGAGATAACGCCACAGGACCGGCGTCTCATTCAGCGGGCGCTCAGGGCTCTGGAGCGGCACCTGCATGAGCCTGGGGTAGCCTTCACCTCCACTCATGCCGTCCGGGAGTGGTTGCGGCTGCATATGGCCGCGCTTGAACGGGAAGAGTTCCGGGTGCTGTATCTGAACCAGCAGAACCAGTTGATTGCCCACGAAACCCTGTTTGCCGGTTCTATTAGCAGTACCGAGGTACATCCCCGCGAGGTGGTCAAGCGCGCTCTGTACTTCAACGCGGCAGCGGTAATACTGGCGCATAACCATCCTTCCGGCGAGACGACGCCCAGCCAGGCTGACAAAGCCCTCACGCAGCGACTGGTTCAGGTACTTCAACTGGTGGATATCCGTGTCCCTGACCATCTGATTGTCGGCGGCAGGCAAATCTATTCGTTCGCAGAACACGGTCTGCTGTGAGGTATTACATGAAAATTATCAGTAAACGCCGGGCAATGACGATATACCGCCAGCATCCTGAGTCCCGAATCTTTCGTTTCTGCACCGGCAAATACCAGTGGCACGGTAGCGTCTGCCATTACACCGGCAGGGACGTTCCGGATATCACAGGAGTCCTGGCGGTATACGCCGAACGCCGCCAGGACCGCGAGGGGCCTTATGCCTGCCTGATGAGCATCACCCTGAACTGACAATAAAGAGGTTATCAATGAGCAAAATCACATGGGGTCTGCAGCGTGATATCACGCCACGTCTGGGAGCCCGTCTGGTGCAGGAAGGCAACCGACTGCATTATCTGGCTGACCGGGCCAGCATGACCGGCAAGTTCAGTGACATCGAATACCGGAAGCTGGATGAAACATTCCCGCACTTTATCCGCCAGATGGAATCGATGCTGACCACTGGTGAACTCAGCACCCACCATGCCCACTGCGTTACCCTGTACCACAACGATTTAACCTGCGAAGCCGACACCCTTGGCAGTTGCGGCTACGTATACATCGCCATTTACCCCACTCAGCGTTAATTACCTTCACGAGAGCAAACATGAAAACTTTACCTGCAACAACTCAGCGGGCGGTGAAGCCCTGCCTGTCACCCGTGGCTGTCTGGCAAATGTTACTGACACGTCTGCTGGAACAGCACTATGGTCTGACAATAAACGACACGCCATTCTGCAATGAGGCTGTGATTAAGGAACACATCGATGCCGGTATCACCCTAGCCGATGCCGTGAATTTTCTGGTAGAAAAATACGAGCTGGTTCGTATAGACAGGAAGGGATTTAGCTGGCAGGAACAATCTCCTTATCTCCGGGCTGTAGACATTCTGCGAGCGCGGCAGGCAACTGGCTTGTTGCGGCAAAGCCGTAACAACGTAGTACGATGAACATTGCGTACAACCTTCCCGATTTACATTTCTGAACTTCCTCCCTTGTTTACCTATTGCGTAATGCGCCTGCTACTACCCGGCGGGCGCGTTATCTTTTTACGGACAAACAATCATGCAACCAGAAGTTGAAGTATTAACCGATCATAATGAGCTAATTTGTTCGAGCTTTATTGAACACATTGCCAACACATTAAATTTAGGAGTGGTGTAGACATGGACAACTAAACCTGCAGCCACGGATGTATAGTGAGCGAAGCCCTATCAGGCCTTTTTGGTCAGTAGATAAGATTGATCTTCGTTGATAGAATTTACTTACACCAGCTGTTACATGAAAATAATTTTTTGGTGGGAGAATGATAAGATCTTACGTAAGAATTTGATTTTAATGGTGCCGATAATAGGAGTCGAACCTACGACCTTCGCATTACGAATGCGCTGCTCTACCAACTGAGCTATATCGGCCCTGATAAGGACGTGCCCATGAATGTGAACACGGGGTAGAAGGTTAAAACTAACCGGACTGTGCGTCAATGGCCTTGCGAATCAAACGCCTATTTTTGCATCATCCGGATTCAATTACGCACAAATCGTGTCGTCACAGGCTTCCTGGTACGCGGCAAGGGAATTCTATAACCAGCGGCGAACACGCTGCTCATAGCGTATCCATTCCGGCCCGAAATGTTTTCGTAGTTGTTCCTCTTCAAAATCAATATGTAATCTGGCAACCACCTGCATAAACAGCGGTGCAGCCAATATTCCAATCAAGCTACCGACGTAAAGAGCAAAAGCTAACTGAAGTCCACTCATTCCAAGATAGATTGGATTGCGGCTCCAGGCGTAACATCCGTCAGTAACAAGCGTGGTCGATTTCTCTGCATGCAGTGGGTTTAGCGTCGTACGTTTCTTCCGCATCTGCCACGCGGTATGCAGTATCATCGCCAGACTGACGCTAGCCAACAATGCACTTATCACGATAGTCACCGCGCCAAATGTGAAACGCGGTATCGCCGTCAACGCATCCGCGATGAGGAATAATAACAGGATGAGAGGTGGTGGAAGCCAGACTCTTAATTTTGTCAGGAAAGGACGCATGGCTACGGGCAAACCTCAGTACCTGTTTGATTAACGCTGATATCACTATAAATACCCCGTTTATGATACATAAACAAACGGTGCACACCTCACTATAGGACTTTTTACTTAATCAGACAGACAGGCAGCGATGCAAAGACGCCCATACCAGAGGCGTCTGCCCCTGGTGTTCAGGAAAAAATCATGCTGCAGGCTATGTCAGCTCAGAGCACATACTCGTTTAAAGGTTTTACCCTTCATATGTAATAACCGTGTCAAAAAGGAATTACGTAGATAAAGGTGAATCCGACGCTGACTCAAACAAATCTACTGACTGCTGGTAATACCGGATAAAATCATTAAATGTCACTGGCGGTAGAAACTGATACCCCTGCAGATAGTCAACATTATTTTTTCCCAGCCATTGTTGCTGATAGTCATTTTCAACACCCTCTGCCACCGTACGTAACCCCAGAAGTCCTGAAAGGTGAGTAATTGACTCGAGCATAGGGATATATTGATCAACCTCTTTAATTTCCTTAATGAAGCTTTTATCAATTTTGATTACATCCAGGTCTAACTCATTGAGATAGCAGAGATTAGCGTATCCAGTACCAAAATCATCCAAAGCAAACAATACACCTTTATTTCGCAACGAGCGAATAAGTTCTTTGATTGCAGGAGTAATCGTGAACGTCTGGTTCTCTGTTATCTCTATCATCAATTTTATCGGAAGACCTTGCGTTATCTCCATAAAATTAAGACATTCCCAATAGAATACAGGATTATTTAAACCTGACGGACTGACATTAAAAGAAACGAACAGAGTTTTATTAATACTCGCGCCTCCAGAGACCAGATTGCGCGCAACAGCGGTCATTAAATAGCTAGTTAACTCATTGATTAAACCACTTTTTTCAGCCAATGAAATAAACTCTCGCTGAGAAATAGCATAGTTATGTCCCTGTGGCCAACGAGCCAATACCTCAACTCCACAAACGTCGCCCCTGATATTCACGATGGGCTGAAAATAAGGAATGATCTCCTCATTCCTTATTGCCATACTCAGTCTACTAGTATCCGAAACATCATATGCGTCAGTGTAAACTGCATCCCCACTCACATTATTATTGATTATAGAACCTTCATTTAATAAATTATTTCGGGTTAAAAAGATAACAGTTTCATTAAAATTGGAAAAGCCGAGGCGAGCAGTAATTTTATCCCGATATCGATACACTGACTTAATTGTTAGCGAATTAGCAATACAGAAATCATGCAGTTTTTCTTTTGTGAATGATGAATACAGCATTTCTTCTTCAAATTCAGTCAAGTTAAAAGTAAATATCGGTGAATCTTTATTGACTTCCACAACTTTGTTAGGTGCCAATAAACTCTCTTTTAATTGAGCGATCAACTGCTCCGACAATTCCCCCCCATTGATAAAGGCATATTCTTCATATCCCCGATTAACTGGCAGGGTTTCGCACATCCGCAGAACAATACAGTGTATGTTGATGAACTGTGTACTGTTTCTCTGAAGCCATTTTTTGACCAATAATAATGGCAACCGGTTATCGATCACCAGCAAGCAGGACGGATATTGTGACATAACTGACTGCGTGCCAGAAATAAATGTCCGTGCATCGATCAATACCAGATTTGGTAACCATGCTTTTATTCCTGAAAAAAGGAAAGTATCATAACTGAGCAGAAAAATTTTTTTCGTATTCATAGTTATCACCAACTTGAATTTATGGCATAGCAGGTCCCTCGCTCTATTCACGAGAGAATATACAACACCTTCGACCTCCAATAATCATAAGGCGATTCGTGATAAAACTTTATCCATAAGCCATATCACGTAAATTCAGAATTTATAATCACAGTTATCCATATGAGTATTCTCATCACACCGTAAGTTCCATTTAAAAATTGAAAAAGAAAAAACTCCATTTCTTAATCAGTACAAATCCCTTTACTCACTTTCACTTCATTACAAAACAAAAAGCTATAAATACAAAATTTACAAAACATATAACTACAGTGACCAACAGAATAACATATTACCGTAGTTTATGCTGACCGACAAACTAAGAGAGGATGTCGTAGATCTTCTATTCATAAACATTTCCGGCAATATGCACGACATATTGTTTCATCGACTCTAAACTTAATGCTACGTTTTATAAAGCTAGTGACAGTATAGGTCCAATATATAATCTGGGCATATTGGCTCAGACCCAACACCTCTAATGATTAATTTTTGAGCAACCCTGACCCACGGGTAAATATTTCTGTAACGCTACGATAAATTTCCGGTTTTTTGTTTTCAACTCACTACTATGCCAGGTTTCCCCCGGTAACACATAACGCATGGTGGCTTCATCATCAGTTGAGTGACACCCCTGGTGTACAATAATTTTGAAAAAAGTATTCCCTGTGTTTTTCAACGTCCCGTTTATCTCATCAATGGTGTAGGCCAGGTTCATTTTCCTCGGACGAACGACCAATATGGTATCCATAGCGATCACCGGGAGAGCCTGTCCGCCTTTCCCTAGATTACGTTCGGTAAACAGCGTTATCGGCATTTCACGAAACAGTATTCGGTAATAGCGTTCTTTATCATCCTGCGGGCCACGATAGAAAATCTTAAAAAACTCACTTGCCTGCGGTGCCAGTGAAAAACTGAGCGGAGTAAACAAAAGTTCGCCTTCGGCAATAGCACTTCTGTTTTCACCTCCCGGTCCCGGTTTATCTATTTTAACTGCGCTAATACTGTACACGTTCTGTTTCTGGCTATCGTTATAGATTCGTTTACTGATAAATGATTTATCCGATGGCATCTCATAAATAGTCGACTCCAGGTAGACGGCCTGAGCGGAGAACACCGTTAGCCCGGAAAGCAAGACCAATATCCATCTTAGCGCCAAACGACAGTGGCTCATGGCGTCACTCCCACCCAATTCGCCGTCACTTTTATCTCTCCGCTGGCACTGACAACACCTTCCCAATCCGCACCGGAAACGGTCAACATCGAACGCGAATCATTCATTGGGAAAAGCAATTTTAAATCAGTCGCAAAGTAGCTTCCATCATCTGTATTATTTGCGTCCCAGGGCGTCTGTTGCCATTGCGCATCTCTCATGCTGATCGCCGCTTCACTACAGCTATTTCGTTTCTGTACCACGCCACCCGATTGACTGTTGTACTGAAGAAAGGCGGGAATTGGGACAGCTAACCCACCTTGCGTAGAGGTGAACAGGCAATAAGGCACATTGTTTATCGTCGTACTTTCCCCAATAACTTGTGCGGTAATGCTATCAGCCTGACGAGGCCCCGAAACCGTCACGGTGTAATCCATCTCAATCGGAGCAGTCTCGCCAATTGTGCCGCTGCCGCTTGCCGAGGTGCTGTTATCCGATGAGATAATACTGATCCCATATTCCTTTGGCACAATATTGAGCTGTAGCGAAGGGGTAAACTGGTAGTGTCCTGACTCTGGTGTTAAGCCATTATAAAAACCGAAGGTAAACGGCTGACTGTTGGTAATGCTGATCCCTGAATCAACAAGCTTCTTCAAAAATGCTTTTGACAGAAAAATATAAATGTATTCTCCAGATGTCGTAAAAACGTTGTAATAAGCAGTTGAAGTACCATAGTTATACCAGTTTGCACCATTCCCGGAGTATTTCACGGTGGCCGCTCCGGGCGTAAAACCAAGCATCGCCGTGTCGACAAAAGCGCGAAACGTCAAGGAGGCGGTCAGATTGGCCGTTTGTTGCAAGTTATAGCTCACCATTTTGCAAATCACACCGTCAGTACCGCCAACCACGCCAAGTTCACAATAACCAGAGTCTTTGGTGATGCTCGGCGTACCATCGCTGGCAACCCAAAGCTCCTGAAATGCGTTAGTCGAGACAAGTGACAGATGACCGCGTTTAGTTAACGTGTAATTGACGTAATTCCATGATCCTGTCGATTGGTCTTTGCACCGTTGCCCGGAAGAATAATCATAATTTACAGAAGTATAACAGCGGTTGAACACATAGGTTTCGCTGCTACCGGTTGGCACATTGCGGAAGTACTCATAAGCAGTATCGGTCAGGGAAGCGAATCCGTAGGCGCCACCAATAACGCCTGCGACAGAGCCGACCTGCGCATGATAAAAACCGTTTTTGTCAGCGCCCAATCCGGCAATAAACCCGGTTGATGGGCATTGAGTGCCACTATAACAACGGATTCCCCGGAAAGGCCCGTTAATCGGGGAGTTATCAATCCACATGTCCTGATAATAATATCCAGGCGCAGTCCAGCCGACAAAACCTAAATACCCGAGACTGACCTGAGAGGTACCGTATTTTATCCACGCATTTGACCCGCTGAAACGCGGATCAAGTGCCGATGGGGTAATAAAGTATTCACTATCAATGGCATTTTCGATAAACAAATAGTTATTACTGACTGATCCCGAAGAGATTGCATTCAACGCCAACGCAGGCACAGGTGAAAAACTCCCTACGGCACAGATTACAGTAGCTAATTTAATCAATACTTTCATTTTATTACCTCTGTGCCATCGTGGTTTGCGTTGCACATTTCACATCACCAACCCACGCTGCACCGCGTGCTTTTTCCAAATCAAGATCGGCTTCGCATATGCTGCCATTGGCTGAAATTAACGTGATGACCGGATATTTTTTATCGATATCGATAGCAAACTCACCCTTTTCATCCGTACGCGTTTTACCGATGTGGTTATGGATATCGGTATTTGCAGCCAATTGTCCATCGGGATAACGAATGCGACCGAATACGGTGACCATGCTTTTCACTTCAGGGTTGATAACACCCACGTTACCCGGATATAGCGTCAACTCCTGTTTGCGTCCTGAAACAATATCGAAGCTGTCCTCAGAATTTTTATCATTGAGGATTTCCAGCTTGTACTGAGCATAGGGCGGCAGTGCAATGAAATTTGATTTACCGCTGAGAAGATAATTGCGGTTATTAATCTTCGCAGCCAGTTTCCCCTCGCCGGTCAAATCTGTTTTTACGATAACGCCAGAACGCTGCCTCTCTTTACTCAGACCGAAGTCTTTACCAGCCCACGCCAGAGAACCTTGGGAAGAGAAGTTCATATTGGTGGAATTGTCAGCAGAACGCGTTACCGATACGGTGCCGGCGTTATATTTCGTGTCATAACTCAAATTGCCGTTTACCGAATAATTATTGTCATAATACTGTTCGCCGCTCAGACGCGTTGATGCCGATAATCCGACCGATTTAATCGGCCCTTCAGCATACTGTTTTCGTGCACTGAGATTACCCTGGGTACTACCATAGCGATCTCGGGAGACGCCCATGCTCAACCAGGTCGCCAACGGCAACGATAAGTCCAGGCTGACATAACGTTCCTGTCGCCCATCGTCATTTCGGTTGTTGTAGTAATAACGCTGAATACCTGCACGCAACCCAACCGTGGCATACCTGCCTGAATAAAGGGTCGTGTTGTAATCCAGATTACGGTATTTATTGCCTGAGTAACGATTCTCCGTCTGGCTCACGGTGAGCGAGCCGCCATGAGGAATAAACTTTCCAAGGTTAAGAGTTCCGCCAATGGAATAGTTATCACGTTCCTGCATGGGCAAGCGATCGCCAATTTTACTGTCTTCACGAGATGCCCAAAGGGAACCATATCCTTCAGGGACATTGAGATTGATGTTACTGATGTTTCGCCATGATGAATCGTTCGCTACCAACATCTGATTGCCAATACTGACGTATTCATTCACATTCAGCGTGACATCCGTTTCATTAACCGCATTGTTGTCAAAACCGTAGATCGTTGATTTCAGGCCCAGCCCCGACAATATCGCCAGCGTCACCGATGCGGCCCCCCCGGCAATCCAGGTCTGCTCATTACCCAAATCCTGATAGTGGTTACGCTTATAGCTCACCCGATCATAATCCAGCGAACCACCAAAAAACTGCCATGAGAGCTGATCAACTCCAGCAGCTTGTTGGCGAGCAAAGATCTTATTAACCCGGCTGACACGACTATTAATTGTCCGCCCATTGACCACGATATCTACCGTGACGTCGTAAACACCATACGGAAAGCGACTGGTATCAATTTCATAGCTGCCCATATTAAAGTTCTGCACGCTGAGTAAACGTCCATCGCGGAAGACATGAACCTCACCAGCGGCTGGCAAAAATACGGTAATCGGCGTGAGTGAAAGCGCGGTATTCTCAACAACCGTACTTCCTTTGTTCCCGTAGCTCACACCGTAAATTTTCCCACCATTCAGCGCATTCAGGCTGGCAATAGACTGGACATTCCATGTATCAAGCATCCCCAGCGCCAGTCGATACCCTTCATAATCGCGCTCATACATCGCACGATAAAGTTTACTGGTACCATTGCTGTCACCGATGCCGTAAAACGAACCGTTAACATTAATGTGGTGCTCCCGCAGCGATGTTGTATTGTCCATCGTCAGATAGCTGCGGGTACTGCTGCCATTTCGGTAATCGTTGTAGTAGGTACCAAAGTTGTAGTTCAGGACGTTAGACAGAGTTTCAACGCTGGAAGGTCCAAGCAAGCTACTGCGCGCGACAATCGCTTCAGTTAACGCATCTTTGCTGACAATCATCTCCAGGTGAAATGATGAGACATTAAGTTGAAGTCGAGCATCATCTGACAGTTCAATATTCGTATTATCGTGAAACTTTACATCACGGATTTTTTCCACTAACGCACGGGTTTTCTCGGATAACACAGCATTATTGGGCAATTCAGCAAGAGTCAGTGCTTTAACTGTAATATTGCCATCAACAAGCGAAATCACCGCATCGGCAATTTTTTGCTGACTTTTCTCATCAGTCTCGTTGTAACGTATATATACCGGCACCGTCATTCCCTGCTCCAGTGAACGGGCGAAAGCACTGGGAATAACGTAATTACCCACTTTTACTGGGGCTGCATGTGAAGTTCCTGGTGTCAGCGCAAGAAAAAGACAAATGCTACCGCCAACAATATATGTTGTTGTCATATGCATCCTTACAATCCGGTATTTTTATTTATCCCGTACAGATGGCTGCTATTGACCATCACTTCACTGTAATAAACTGCTTACCGTGCCAGATACCGATGCGTGAGCGGCTATTACTAATGTCGGTGAACTGCAGTTTTATTTTTGTACCTGGCATAATGTAATAACGTTCACGACAGCCCCGTCCCTGATCGCGAGCATTATCTTTGCAAGCTCCATAGGCGATTACTCGAAATGAAACATTGCCAGTATTGCTAATAACATCACCATTACGGCTATATTCAAAACGCTCTTTTCGCGGCGCAACGACCAAAATCGTGCCAATTTCTGCTGACGCTGTCGCAACAGCCAATTTATTGGCCCGGGTTTCCGCGCTCTCGGTGACCGGCTCATCTATCCATTGCAGACGATAATAACGCTCGACATCATCAACTGGCCCTTTATAAAAGAAGCGAAAAACATCCTTTGCCTGACCAGGCAGAATTAGATTGGCAGGCGTAGAGAGTAATTCCCCGGAATTAACGGGTTTTATTTCGACTCCGCCCGCTAAAGGTGATGACAGTTGTTTTACCGATACGCTGACATAACGAGCCGAATCTGTCGTATTAGTGATTTCTTTCGATAATGAACTCTCAGTAGAAGTCATTATCGACGTGATATCACCGACGTTAATTGCCCAGCTGGAAAAAGAGATTACCAACCCTACCAACATTGCTGCCGGTAAATATTTATTCATGACACCATTCCTGATAAATTCGGGAGAATTTCTCCTCCCGAACCTTTATTTATTAGGCGGACGGAGTCGTCCAGGTTGCATTGAACTGTACTTTTACATCACCAGTCCAATAGCCGTCTGGCAGCGCAGAGTAATCCGTTACCGGCGTGCTACCATCAGAAGTCGCAGACGCAATGGTGAATTTGAAGTTAGATTGATCGCTGACGCGATCAGCACCGTTGTAAGCGCCATCAGCCATCAGGGTTTCAAGACCAGAAGTCGAGCTGGAATTTACCAGGACAGTATCTGATGAATTAGTCAACGCGGTGCCATTCCATGCCACCCCTACGTTCAGGGTAGACGCATCGCCACTGGCGTTGGTCAGAGTATTGCTAATAATCTGAGCGGTCAGTTCAAAATCAGTTGCCGTTTCCTGGCCCTGAATAGTCACATCAAACGCGCCATCCTGGGAGTTGAAGCCATTAAGACCTTCCGCATACTGGAAAGTCAAAGAGTTCAACGGAGTGACGACCAACATGCTGGTGGTATCTTTTGTTGCCGTCGCATCCCACGAGGCCGTTGCAGAAGCAGTGACATCTGCCATTGCATTTGCCGCAACAAATACAGACGCCAGAGAGGTCACTAATAATAATTTTTTCATTTTTATCTTCTCCTAAGAACATACTCACCACCGAGTCTTATTATTAAGTCACTCCAGCGGTTCCATTAATTGCGAGCCAGAATTGCCGCGCCCAAAAATTATCATTTGAATTAAGTAACATCTCAACAAACCCTGAAACGCAAAAATTACAAAAAGACTAAGAATTTTCCCACTAAAACGATAATATAAGAAGTTTCCTAAGTTTAATTTACTTAAATAACACCATGAATCAGAACTATCACCCAAATAAATAAGATAAATCAAACAATTCATCTTTTTTATGTTTTTGATAAATATCAAAAAGATCATACAAATATCACGAGAGCAAAACCCTTACAAAACATAAAGATAATTAACACCTCCATAGTTTCTCTATAATGCTTATTATTTGTTGCAATTATGCTAAATTTTTAACGCCGCAAGAAAATTCTCATGATATATCCATTTGCGCGGGAATATTCTTATAAAAAAATCATTCACCTACAGAAACTACATTCTAATTGATAATTATTTAACAAAATTAAAACCAGGAATTTTCCATATAAAATGAATATTCCTGGCTTATCAGGAGAGATAATGATTATCGTTAAATAGAAAATTAGATAAAACGTTTTAAACCAAGATAACTATTAATTGTTACGGTACGTACCCTATGTAAGGTAATCAGATTCTGCTGTTCAAGTGATTTTAATGAGCGGCTAACGGTTTCAATTTTAAGATCGAGATAACTGGCAATTTCGTCCCGAGAAAATGGCAAGCGAAGCGTCGTTTCTGGCCTGCCGATGCGCAAATGCATCTCGTAAAATTCCACCAGGAAAGCCGCGATCCTAGCCTCAGCATGTTTATTCGCATAGCGCCGCAGTTTTTCAACAATGAATCCATTGTCCCTGCAGAGAAACTTGATGACTGCGGCAGCAACCGAAGGCTCCTTCTCTGCTACCTTGAACAACCGCGCAATATCAATGTGGCAAACCTCCGCAGCCGTTGCCGCCTTAATCGTTGTCAGGTACTTCCCCCCTTCGACAGCATCCAGCGCCATGATATCTCCCGGAACATAAAAGCGGCTGATAAAAACGTTATCGCCACATTCCACGCTGGACTTGCAGTACCCCTCATGGATAACAAAAAGCATATCCGCGGTTTCATCCTGTCGGGCGAGTATCTCCCCAGCTTTAAACCGCCTTCTTTTGTCTATTAATTTGTATTGATTATTACGATCAATCGCCGCTCCCTTTGGGCACAGCGAACAATGACGGGGAGGAAACGGGTTGCCAAGCGGCACAACAGGAATGCTAAGTTTGTGAATATCCGATTTCACGCAACAACTCCTCATAAAAATGAGATTGATTCTAATAGATCGGGCCATAGGAACAATACGTGAAACGAAGACCAGGAAAATTTATGCAGGCAGGGAAAATTCTGTGATACGCCGCCTTTCTGGCGCCAGAGAATGCATAGGTCAGAACCAGACTGGTGCGGATGATGTTAAAAACACAGGATAAAAAATACGGCAGCGGGATGAAGGTTAGAATTAACTGGGTGATGCCTTAATAGCCTTTTAAATCAGATGGCTATTATTGCATCACCCAGTTTCAATTATGCACGAACCGTGTCGTCACCGAAGCCAATCCACTTATATGTGGTCAGTGCTTCCAGTCCCATTGGGCCACGTGCGTGCAGTTTTTGCGTGCTCACCGCCACTTCCGCACCCAGTCCGAACTGGCCGCCATCGGTAAAACGAGTAGAGGCGTTTACATACACGGCAGAAGAGTCCACTTCATTCACGAAACGGTTGGCGTTGCTGAGCGTGCGCGTCAGTATGGCGTCCGAGTGCTGGGTGCCGTGTTCGCGAATATGGGCGATAGCGCCATCCATATTTTCGACCACCACAACATTCAGATCCAGAGACAGAAACTCGTTATCCAGCTCTTCCGGTTTCAGTGACACCAGTTTGGCAGGGCCATGCAGTACCTGCATCACGATTTCATCACCGTGCAGCGTAACACCGCTATCCGCCATCTTTTGGCTTAACGCAGGCAGAAAATGCTCAGCAATATCCTGATGCACCAGCAGAGTTTCTACGGTGTTACAGGTGCTTGGACGCTGCGTTTTGGCGTTAACGATAATCTTCAGGGCCGGGGCGATCTCCGCGGTATCATCAACATAAATATGGCATACGCCAATGCCACCGGTGATGACCGGGATAGTCGACTGCTCACGGCACAGCTTATGCAGGCCCGAGCCACCGCGAGGGATCAGCATATCGATGTACTTATCCATCCGCAGCATTTCAGCGACCAACGCGCGGTCCGGGTTATCAATTGACTGTACGGCAGCCGCGGGTAAACCGCAGGCTTCCAGCGCCTTTTGGATAACAGCCACGGTCGCCGCGTTGGTCCGGTAGGTCTCTTTCCCACCGCGCAGAATCACCGCATTGCCGGTTTTCAGGCACAGGGAGGCAACGTCAACGGTGACGTTTGGACGCGCTTCATAAATCACGCCAATCACGCCCAGCGGGACGCGACGACGCTCCAGACGCAGACCGCTATCCAGCAGGCCGCCGTCAATCACCTGCCCTACCGGGTCGGCAAGATTACAGACCTGGCGCACATCGTCAGCAATCGCTTTCAGACGTGCCGGCGTCAGCGCCAGGCGGTCGAGCATCGCTTCGCTCAGGCCGTTGGCTCGCGCCTGCTCAACATCTTGTATGTTCGCGCTGAGGATGCTTTCCGTTTGCGCTTCCAGCTCATCAGCAATGGTTTCCAGTACGCGATTTTTTTCGCGACTGGAGAGCAGCGCCAGCTTGTATGACGCGGCTTTGGCAGCAATGCCCATTTGTTCCAGCATATGCCTGTTCCTTAACGGGTGATCATGTCGTCGCGATGGACAGCAACCGGAC
The DNA here is from genome assembly GCF_030332695.1 of Citrobacter sp. Cpo089. NCBI lineage: Bacteria > Pseudomonadati > Pseudomonadota > Gammaproteobacteria > Enterobacterales > Enterobacteriaceae > Citrobacter > Citrobacter sp. Cpo089. Next base: position 101,900 of record NZ_JAOWHJ010000074.1, read on the forward strand.
CGTATTCGTAGCCCAGGATGGTGTCGATCTGTTGTGAGTGATGTCCGGCAATACGGCGCAGCGCGTCGCTGTTATAGCGGGTGACGCCATGGGCAATATCGCGCCCTTCGAGATTGCAGATGCGGATCACTTCACCACGAGAAAAGTTACCTGTCACGCTTTTAATGCCTTTTGGCAGTAATGAGCTGCCGCGTTCCAGAATTGCTGCGGTCGCGCCCTCATCGACGGTAATCTCCCCGGCAGGCGGCGCGCCAAAGATCCAGCGTTTACGGTTCTCCAGCGGAGAGGCCTGAGCATGAAAACGCGTCCCAACGGAAACGCCTTCCATCACGTCGCCAATCACGCCCGGCTTGCTGCCTGCGGCAATAATGGTGTCAATCCCGGCGCGGCACGCGACATCGGCGGCCTGCAGTTTTGTGCCCATGCCGCCGGTTCCCAGACCTGAGACGCTATCCCCGGCAATGGCGCGCAACGCATCATCAATGCCGTGTACGTCTTTAATCAGCTCAGCCTGTGGGTTGGTGCGTGGATCGGCGGTGAACAGCCCCTGCTGATCGGTCAACAGCAGCAGCTTATCGGCCCCAGCCAGAATTGCCGCCAGCGCGGAGAGGTTGTCGTTATCGCCGACTTTAATCTCAGCGGTCGCTACGGCGTCATTCTCATTAATGACAGGAACAATGTTGTTATCCAGCAGCGCGCGGAGCGTATCGCGGGCATTGAGGAAGCGCTCTCTGTCTTCCATATCTGCACGCGTCAGCAGCATCTGCCCGATATGAATACCGTAGATCGAGAACAGCTGTTCCCACAGTTGAATCAGTCGGCTCTGCCCGACCGCCGCCAACAGCTGTTTCGAAGCTATCGTTGCCGGGAGCTCCGGGTAACCAAGATGCTCACGTCCGGCGGCAATCGCACCAGAGGTAACTATAACAATACGATGCCCTGCGGCATGGAGCTGCGCGCACTGGCGAACCAGTTCTACGATGTGGGCGCGGTTCAGGCGGCGGGATCCGCCCGTTAACACACTGGTGCCAAGTTTTACCACCAGCGTCTGGCTGTCACTCATGATTCTCTGCCATTCAAAATTGGGGAAAATGATATCAAACGAACGTTTTAGCAGGACTGGCCCCGGTTGCCAACAACCAGCGCACAAAGCATGAAATTTTATTGCGCAGGATCAGCAAGCGTAGCGGCAGATTTTGACGCATTTATTACAGAAACATAAAAACATCCTTTTTTAAAAATATTCTTACTTTGTCATAAAACGTTCATTGCCAGACGTTAAAAACCCTCCTGTCTTTTAACGGGGATCACACCCAGTGAATATTAGCGCGTACTTTTAATCAGGAATGAAAATGAAAAAGAGCACTCTGGCATTAGTGGTGATGGGAATTGTTGCGTCGGCATCCGTACAGGCGGCGGAAGTGTATAACAAGAATGGTAATAAGCTAGACTTGTACGGCAAAGTAAAAGCCATGCATTACATGACGGATTATGACAGCAAAGATGGTGACCAAAGCTATATCCGTTTAGGTTTTAAAGGCGAAACGCAAATTAACGATCAACTAACCGGTTATGGTCGTTGGGAAGCAGAGTTTGCCGGCAATAAAGCTGAAAGCGACTCTAACCAACAAAAAACACGTCTGGCCTTCGCCGGTGTGAAATTAAAAGATTTTGGCTCGTTTGATTATGGTCGTAACCTGGGCGCGCTGTATGACGTGGAAGCCTGGACCGATATGTTCCCGGAATTCGGTGGTGACTCCTCCGCACAGACCGATAACTTTATGACCAAACGCGCCAGCGGTCTGGCAACTTACCGTAACACCGACTTTTTCGGCGTCGTGGATGGCCTGGATCTGACCCTGCAGTACCAGGGTAAAAACCAGGATCGTGATGTGAAAAAACAGAACGGCGACGGTTTTGGTACTTCCGTTACCTATGACTTTGGCGGCAGCGATTTCGCGGTGAGCGGCGCTTATACCAACTCCGATCGTACCAACCAGCAGAATCTGCAAACTCGTGGTACGGGTGATAAAGCTGAAGCCTGGGCGACCGGCTTAAAATATGATGCTAACGATATTTATATTGCGACGTTCTATTCTGAAACACGCAATATGACGCCAATTTCCGGCGGCTTCGCCAATAAAACACAGAACTTCGAAGCGGTTGTTCAGTACCAGTTTGACTTTGGTCTGCGTCCGTCACTGGGTTATGTACTTTCTAAAGGGAAAGATATTGAAGGCGTCGGCAATGAAGACCTGGTGAATTATATCGACGTGGGCGCAACATATTATTTCAACAAAAATATGTCCGCGTTTGTTGACTATAAAATCAACCAGCTGGATAGCGATAATAAACTGGGCATCAACGATGATGACATCGTTGCTGTCGGTATGGTCTACCAGTTTTGATATAGCATAAAAAAATGCCGGATGGGGTTGCGCCGCCATCCGGCATTTCACTGTTCATTATGCCGTTAACTTAACCGGTTCATCCTTAAAGCCGTCAGCAGGTTCCAGCGCCAGATTCAGCGTCGTTAACAAGCCACGTAATTTTTCATGGAATTCACGTAAGGTGTATTCCAGTCGCTCTACCACTTCAGTCTCTTTCACCGGCACTGCCGTCCAGTTACCGTCTTTATCAAACAAACCAAACTGATAGCTGTACGTGAAGCGTTTTTCCTGCGCCTCCAGTTCCATCCACCAGCCCCAGAACTCGCGTTTCTCAGGGGCGGGTTTCACGTTGACGCAAACAGCCAGACAATCGAAAAAAAATCGATTATCTTCGCACTGCCCTTCCCGGATATACGGGCCAAGCGCGGTGAATTTCTTGATCAATCTACTTTTCGGATGCCCACTCGGTAACGTCATTACGATCTCCTTAGGTGAAGCACCTGTTTTACCAAATCGATAAAATTTAGCAAACTTTTAACACAATCTCTGATTGATCCAACCGGTTATTTCCTGCAGCCCTTTGTCAAAATTGCGATACACCGGGTTGAAGGGGATCTCCAGTAGCTTACCGTCTGAAGATGAAGATGTGATTAAACGTGACTCTTCTTCCGGACTAAACGGATCATTCTTCCAGAATCCCGAGAGCATTGGCGTCGGGCAGCGTCGCCCCAGCAGGCCCTGCACTTTTAATGAATAGCGATTTAGCTCAACGCGCAGCGCTTCATCGGAGGCGTCATGCATCCCCAGGCGGCTAGCCAGTACATCAAGGTACATTTCCGGGACGCTCGCCTGACGCTGCGGGTCGCTAAGCAGCGCATGAACCACTGGCCCCAGACAGGCCACCGCCTTCAGACGCGATGATTCCAGATACGCCAGACGTACCGCTACGTTAGCGCCAAAGCGGAAACCGAAGGCCGCCACGCGGGTGTGATCCACCCAGGGAACATTAGGCAGCGCTTTTAATACATGCTGATGCAGCAGGCTGGAATCCTGAGTCAGTTTCCATTTTGACGAGAACCCGACCGACGGCATATCCAGCGTCAGCATGGCAATACCGCACGGGGCAAAGTAGCGCTCATACAGACTGTAATAATCCGTTTGCATGGAATCGAGGCCACCGCACATCAGCACCGTCGGGAACGGACCGTCGCCTTTTGGCATATGTAAGAAGCCGGTGATCGGCGCACCGCCGGTAACAGCAAACTCCATCTCACGCAGCGTGCCCGGCAATCGCTGTGCGGCCTCTTCATAGGCGCGATTCGCCAAAGCCTGTGCCTGCTCTGCCAGCTCATCGCCTTTCAGGTGTGGGTAAGCGGCAATGTTGTACAACGTAGACGCATGCAGCCAGTGACGTCCGCTCACTTGCGGATCCTCTTCCATAGACGCTTTCTGTTGCCAGTCCATCGCCTGCTTCGCCCACTCATAGATCCAGTTCCCACCGCGATAGCCGATAACCGTATCGTAGAGTTCTTTATCTGTACGCTCGGCTTCGCTCATCACGATACGTGCCTGCACCTCAAGGATTTCACGCGGGTCGACGCCGCGCCAGATCCACATCAGGCGATTCACCATGCGATACCAGTGCGGAATGGTTTTGCCATCCAGGGCAGATTGTACGGACGGCTGCGCGCCGTGATTAAAACGACGAACCAGTGTTGACGTTTCAGGGTGTTTGAAGCGGGGTTTAAACAGGACTTCGCTGAGGTTAGCCTGTGACATGATTGCAGCCTCCATGAGTACTCACTAAGGCATAGTGTAACCTGACACAGCACAAAAAGAACAACGCCCGGCAAATGCCAGGCGTTGAAAACTTTTTAGATTAGCGACCTGAGATCGGCGGGACGAACACCACGCCCATATCCCACGGCTGCTCAATCCAGGTATCCTGAGGGATATCAACAACATAATCATTCACCAGCGGGCGACCAGCCGGCTTAGCGAAGATAGTGACGAAATGCGCTTTAGGATACATTTCGCGGATCGCAACGGCGGTCCCACCGGTGTCAACCAGGTCATCGATTACGATGAAACCTTCACCGTCGCCTTCGGCACGCTTCAGCACTTTCAGTTCGCGCTGGTTGTCGTGATCGTAGCTGGAGATGCATACGGTATCGACATGACGAATACCCAATTCACGCGCCAGCAATGCGCCCGGCACCAGACCACCACGGCTAACGGCAATAATGCCTTTCCATTGTTCAGAAGGCATCAGGCGGCTTGCCAGTTTACGTGCATGGATCTGCAACATGTCCCAGGTGACGACGTATTTTTCGCTCATGTGAAGTGTCCCAGCCTGTTTATCTACGGCTTAAAAAGTGTTCGAGGGGGAAATAGGTTGCGCGAGATTATAGAGATCTGACGCACTAAAAACCAGTGTTTCGCGGAATCCGCGCCTCTTTTTGCATGCTTTATGCTAGCCGTCAGCGGAGAAAGTGGTATTCTCAATCGCATCGCGCAAGCCTGACTTGTGGTGTTTTTAATTCTGCTAACCCCGTGGCCTGCAAGCAAGTTTTGTAGGACATCGCCAAGGAGACTCAACGTGTCTGAACTGTCTCAATTATCCCCGCAACCGCTATGGGATATTTTTGCCAAAATCTGTTCTATTCCTCATCCGTCCTATCATGAAGAGCAGCTCGCTGAACACATTCTGAGCTGGGCCCAAGAGAAAGGTTTCCACGTCGAGCGCGATCAAGTCGGTAATATCCTGATTCGCAAACCCGCTACCGCAGGCATGGAAAACCGCAAGCCGGTCGTTCTGCAGGCGCACCTGGATATGGTCCCGCAGAAAAACAACGACACCGTGCACGACTTCACTAAAGATCCTATCCAGCCTTATATTGACGGCGAATGGGTGAAAGCCCGTGGCACCACGCTGGGTGCGGATAACGGCATCGGTATGGCGTCTGCGCTGGCCGTTCTGGCTGATGACAGCGTGGTACACGGTCCGCTGGAAGTGCTGCTGACCATGACCGAAGAAGCGGGTATGGATGGCGCGTTTGGTCTGCAGGCTAACTGGCTGCAGGCAGATATCCTGATCAACACCGACTCAGAAGAAGAAGGTGAGATCTACATGGGTTGCGCAGGCGGTATCGACTTTACCTCTAACCTGCCGCTGTCCCGTGAAGCAATCCCGGCTGGATTCCAGAGCTTTAAGCTGACGTTAAAAGGCCTGAAAGGCGGTCACTCCGGCGGCGAAATCCACGTGGGTCTCGGTAACGCGAACAAACTGCTGGTACGCTTCCTGGCGGGCCACGCTGAAGAGCTGGATCTGCGTCTGGTTGATTTCAACGGCGGTACGCTGCGTAACGCGATTCCGCGTGAAGCCTTTGCCACCCTCGCCGTGGCTGCAGATAAAGTTGATGCGTTAAAAGCGCTGGTCAACACCTATCAGGAAATCCTGAAAAACGAACTGGAAGCCAAAGAGAAGAACCTGGCTCTGCTGCTGGATGCCGTAGCTCAAGACAAAGCCGCGCTGACCGCTCAGTCTCGCGACAGCTTTGTGCGTCTGCTGAACGCCACCCCGAACGGTGTAATCCGCAACTCTGACGTCGCCAAAGGCGTGGTAGAGACCTCTCTGAACGTCGGTGTTGTCACCATGACTGACGACAACGTTGAAATTCACTGCCTGATCCGTTCCCTGATCGACAGCGGTAAAGACTACGTGGTGAGCATGCTGGATTCACTGGGTAAACTGGCTGGCGCGAAAACCCAGGCAAAAGGCGGATACCCAGGCTGGCAGCCGGATGCTAACTCTCCGGTTATGCACCTGGTTCGTGAAACCTATCAGCGTCTGTTCAATAAAACACCGAATATCCAGATCATCCACGCTGGTCTGGAATGTGGTCTGTTCAAGAAACCGTATCCAGATATGGACATGGTTTCCATCGGGCCAACTATCACCGGTCCACACTCCCCGGATGAGCAGGTTCATATCGAAAGCGTCGGCCATTACTGGACGCTGCTGACTGAACTGCTGAAGTCTATTCCGGCGAAGTAAGATTCTGCGCTAAATGTCGGATGACGCTACGTTTATCTGGCCTACATGCTGATTTGTAGGCCGGATAAAGTTGTTACGTAGCCATCTGGCCTGCACGCTGGTTTGTAGGCCGGATAAGGCGTTTACGCCGACATCCGGCAATTGTTCTGAGTCACAGCCCCAACAGTAGCTGTCTTTCCATTTGTGGATCCAGCAGCGTGACGTGTAATCCCACCAGCCTGACGCCTCGCCCTCCCCTACGCTCGTCCCAGGTCTTGCGCGCTGTCGTAATTAAGTCATCTTTATTTAAGCGCGGCCAGACGTGCTCCTGCGTAGTCTGCTGAAAATCATTAAACTTGAGTTTTATCCCCTGGCGAGCGATCAGCAGATCCGGTTTAACCTTTGCCAGACGCCGTTCCAGTTCGGGATAGAGCCGTTCTATTATCGCCTCACACTCCGACCACTCGTGAATATCTTCCGCCAGCGTACGCTCCACGCCGACGGATTTACGCAGCCTGTCGTTGTTAACGTCCCGTTCGTCAATCCCCTGACTGCGCTCCCACAGCACGCGACCAAACTTGCCGAAGCGTTTGAGCAGCATTGCCAGGTCGTATTTTTGAACATCTTCGCAGGTACGTAATCCCATTGATTCCAGCTTAGCGGCGGAGACTTTGCCAACGCCGGGAATTTTGCCTAACGGTAATGTTCTGAGAAATTCAGGAACATCGGCAGGGGTAATCACATATTGCCCATTGGGTTTGTTGAGATCGGAAGCTATTTTTGCCAGAAATTTTACCGGCGCAATTCCGGCAGAGGCGGTTAACTGTAACTCGTTAAAAATTGTCTGGCGGATTTCCTGAGCGATCAGCGTAGCTGAGCCGTGGCAGTGGGTGCTGTCGGTCACATCCAGATAGGCTTCATCCAGCGAAAGTGGTTCTATCAGCGAGGTATAGCGGGAGAAAATAGCCTGAATCTGGCGGGAGGCTTCTTTATAGGCCTCGTAACGACCAGGTAATAAAGTGAGATGCGGACACAGCTTTAATGCCATTCCAGTTGGCATTGCGCTACGCACGCCAAATTTGCGCGCCGGGTAATTGGCCGTGCTGATGACCCCCCGACGTTCTCGACTGCCGCCAATAGCAATGGGAATATCACGCAGGGCGGGGTTGTCGCGCATTTCCACCGCCGCGAAAAAGCAGTCCATATCGACATGTATGATTTTACGCATCGTTTGTCTCCCACATCACTGTTTAAGTATACAGTATTTTTATGTTGTGAGAAGTCTGGTTTTACCTAATGCTGAGCCGTTCCTGACCCATTATCCATCCAGCACGATTAAGACCCAATGAAGCGCAGTAACCAGCAAAATACGCCAGTGTCTGACTGCCTTTAAGCGCAATTTTCCGTATAAAGAAAAACTAAAGTGTAAACGCCGCACGAGAGACTTGCGAAAAACTCTCTTGGTGCTAATGTGAGCGCTCCAGATCCAGATTTATCCGATTTGGGGATTCTTTTTGCCGTCCTGGCGTGTGTGATCGTTTTATCAAGGAATAAGCAGTATGCGTAAAATCGCATTTTTTCTTGCGATGCTTTTATTGCCGTGCGTTTCATTTGCCGGTTTGCTGAGCAGCAGCAGCCCGACTACGCCTGTCAGCAAAGAATATAAGCAGCAATTAATGGGCTCCCCCGTTTATATCCAGATCTTCAAAGAAGAGCGAACCTTGGATCTGTACGTCAAGATGGGCGAACAGTATCAATTGCTCGACAGTTATAAGATCTGTAATTATTCCGGTGGCTTAGGGCCAAAACAGCGTCAGGGTGATTTCAAAAGTCCGGAAGGGTTTTACAGCGTTCAGCGTGGACAGCTGAAACCAGATAGTCGCTTCTATAAAGCGATTAACATTGGTTTCCCTAATGCCTATGACCGCGCACACGGTTATGAAGGTAAGTACCTGATGATCCACGGTGCCTGTGTTTCCGTCGGCTGCTACGCAATGACAGACAACGGCATTGATGAGATTTTCCAGTTTGTGACCGGTGCTCTGGTGTTCGGGCAGTCCAGCGTACAGGTTAGCATTTACCCGTTCCGCATGACCGATGCCAACATGCAGCGCCATAAGTTCTCGTATTACAAAGATTTCTGGGCCCAGTTAAAGCCGGGATACGATTACTTTGAACAAACACGTAAACCACCGACCGTCTCTGTCGTCGATGGTCGTTACGTCGTCAGCAAGCCGTTGAGTCACGAAGTGGTTCAGCCGCAACTGGCATCAAACTACACGCTCCCCGAGACAAAATAATGCCCACTCGCCTGGCATAATCTTTTGCCAGGTTTCATTGCCGGTTAACGGTTGAGTGGCAATCACGGTGACCACATCATTGGGTGTGGTCTCTGAGCTAAAATCGATTTCCACGTCCTGATCCAGCAATGTTGCCACGCCAAACGGCGCACGACGCGTGATCCAAAACAGGTTGGTCGAACAGAAGGCCATCACATAGCGTCCGTCAGACAACAGCATGTTGAAGACGCCCTTCTCCCGCAGTTCTCCTGCCAGCATCGCGATATATTTAAACACTGCCGTCATATTGCCAGGCGTGCGCGGATAACGCTCCGTCAGCTTGTGGAGCAGCCAGCAGAAAGCTTTTTCGCTGTCGGTTTCCCCGACCGGGCGGAAATTTCCGGTTTCCAGCGATTTATAGCCACTGAGCTGTCCATTATGAGCATAGGTCCAGTTGCGTCCCCACAATTCGCGGGTAAAGGGATGGGTATTTTCCAACGCCACTTCGCCACGGTTCGCCTGACGAATATGGGCAATCACGGAACAGGATTTGATGGGGTAGTCTTGTACCAGTTTGGCGATAGGCGAATTAAAGCTAGGTTGCGGATCTTTAAACGTACGGCAGCCCTTACCTTCATAAAACGTAATACCCCAGCCGTCTTTGTGCGGCCCGGTCCCTCCGCCGCGCTGAACCAGCCCAGTGAAGCTAAAGCAGATATCGGTTGGCACATTGGCGCTCATCCCGAGCAGTTCGCACATACATCACCTACCTTAAAACCGTGAACTGCCTGATGGCGCTGCGCTTATCAGGCCTACGTGGTGCTCATGTAGGCCGGATAAGGCTTCAGCCACCATCCGGCAATCGTCTTCTTATGGTTTAACCATCTCTTTTTCGATCAGCTGGATCAGGATATGGATCACTTTGATATGAATTTCCTGAATACGGTCAGCGTAGCCAAAGTGCGGCACGCGAATTTCAATATCTGCGCTGCCCGCCATTTTGCCGCCATCTTTACCGGTCAGGGTGATCACTTTCATCCCTTTCTCACGCGCTGCGGCAATCGCTTTAATTACGTTACCGGAATTACCCGAAGTCGAAATGCCTAACAGGACATCACCTTCACGACCCACGGCTTCTACGTAGCGAGAGAACACATAATCGTAACCAAAATCGTTGCTGACGCAGGAGATATGGCTAACGTCAGAGATTGCGATAGCAGGGTAACCAGGACGGTTTTCACGATAGCGTCCGGTCAGCTCTTCAGCAAAGTGCATCGCGTCGCAATGGGAACCGCCGTTACCGCAAGAAAGCACCTTACCGCCCGCTTTAAAGCTGTCTGCCAACAGAACCGCCGCGCGCTGAATGGCGTGAATATTGGCGTCATCTTTAAGAAAATTAGCCAGCGTTTCCGCCGCTTCGCTCAGTTCGTTACGAATAAGATCCTGGTACATGAGGATATCCTTCAGCATGAATGTAAATGACAAGACGCAGTGTACCGGATAGCGCTACCAGCGAGAAGTACAAGCCACAGGAATGGCTGTCGCTTTTGATTTTTTGTGCCGGTTAAAACAGCAACAATGTGAGCTTTGTTGTAATTATTTTGTAAACACATTGCTAAAAGAATTTACATCCACTACAAACATATCATCACAAGTGGTCAGACCTCCTACAAGCAAGGGAGCTTTTCGTTATGATGATTTTGAGTATTATCGCTACGGTTGTTCTGCTCAGCGTTCTGTTTTATCACCGCGTGAGCTTATTCCTCAGCAGCTTAATTTTGCTCGCCTGGACGGCTGCGCTTGGCGTGGCTGGCCTGTGGTCAGTCTGGCTGCTGGTTCCTCTGGCCATTATTCTCGTACCGTTTAACTTTACGCCGATGCGCAAATCCATGATCTCTGCGCCGGTGTTCCGCGGTTTCCGTAAAGTCATGCCACCGATGTCGCGTACTGAGAAAGAAGCGATTGATGCGGGTACAACCTGGTGGGAAGGTGACCTGTTCCAGGGCAAGCCTGACTGGAAAAAACTGCATAACTATCCTCAACCGCATCTGACCGCTGAAGAACAGGCGTTTATTGATGGTCCAGTGGAAGAAGCGTGCCGCATGGCGAACGACTTCCAGATAACCCATGAACTCGCGGATCTGCCGCCGGAACTGTGGGCATATCTGAAAGAACACCGCTTCTTCGCGATGATCATTAAGAAAGAGTACGGCGGGCTGGAATTCTCAGCATATGCTCAGGCTCGCGTTCTGCAGAAACTCTCCGGTGTTTCCGGGATCCTGGCGATCACCGTTGGCGTACCTAACTCATTAGGCCCAGGCGAACTGCTGCAACATTACGGCACTGAAGAGCAGAAAAATCATTACCTGCCGCGCCTGGCTCGCGGTCAGGAGATCCCATGCTTTGCTCTGACCAGCCCGGAAGCAGGCTCCGACGCAGGGGCGATCCCTGATACCGGTATGGTCTGTATGGGCGACTGGCAGGGCCAGCAGGTGTTGGGTATGCGCCTAACCTGGAACAAACGTTATATCACGCTGGCCCCTATCGCCACGGTACTGGGTCTGGCATTTAAACTCTCCGACCCGGAAAAACTGCTGGGTGGTGAAGAAGATCTCGGCATTACCTGTGCACTGATCCCAACCTCAACGCCGGGCGTACAAATTGGGCGTCGTCACTTCCCGCTGAACGTGCCGTTCCAGAACGGTCCGACCCTCGGTAAAGATGTGTTTGTACCGATTGATTACATCATCGGTGGTCCGAAAATGGCCGGTCAAGGCTGGCGCATGCTGGTGGAATGCCTGTCTGTGGGACGTGGTATTACCCTGCCGTCTAACTCGACGGGCGGCGTGAAATCGGTCGCGATGGCCACCGGCGCTTATGCACACATTCGTCGCCAGTTCAAAATCTCCATCGGTAAGATGGAAGGTATTGAAGAACCGTTGGCACGTATTGCCGGTAACGCCTACGTGATGGACGCTGCGGCATCACTGATTACCTACGGCATTATGCTGGGTGAAAAACCGGCGGTGCTGTCGGCTATCGTGAAATATCACTGTACCCACCGCGGGCAGCAGTCAATCATCGATGCGATGGATATCACTGGCGGTAAAGGCATTATGCTTGGCGAAAGCAACTTCCTCGCCCGCGCTTATCAAGGTGCGCCAATCGCCATTACCGTAGAAGGTGCCAACATTCTGACCCGTAGCATGATGATCTTCGGTCAGGGTGCGATTCGCTGCCATCCGTATGTTCTGGAAGAGATGGCTGCGGCACAGAGTAACGATGTGAATGCGTTCGACAAGCTGCTGTTCAAACACATCGGTCACGTTGGCAGTAACAAAGTACGCAGCTTCTGGCTTGGTCTGACACGTGGCTTAACCAGCAGCACGCCAACCGGCGATGCGACCAAACGTTACTACCAGCACCTGAACCGCTTGAGCGCCAACCTGGCATTGCTTTCAGATGTGTCCATGGCCGTACTGGGTGGCAGTCTGAAGCGTCGTGAACGTATCTCCGCGCGTCTGGGCGATGTGTTAAGTCAACTGTATCTGGCCTCCGCGGTACTGAAACGTTATGACGATGAAGGCCGTAATGAAGCGGACCTGCCGTTGGTTCACTGGGGCGTTCAGGATGCGTTGTACAAAGCGGAACAGGCGATGGACGATCTGCTGAAAAACTTCCCGAACCGTCTGGTCGCGGGCTTGCTGAACGTGGTTATCTTCCCGACCGGTCGCCACTATGATGCTCCGTCTGACAAGCTGGACCATAAAGTCGCGAAGATTTTGCAGGTTCCGAGCGCGACTCGTTCTCGTATTGGTCGTGGTCAATATCTGACGCCAAGCGAGCATAACCCGGTTGGTTTGCTGGAAGAGGCGCTGCTGGACGTGATTGCAGCCGACCCTATCCACCAGCGGATCTGTAAAGAGTTGGGTAAAAACCTGCCATTTACCCGCCTCGACGAACTGGCGCACAATGCGCTGGCGAAAGGGCTGATTGATAAAGATGAAGCCGCGATTTTGGTGAAAGCCGAAGCGAGCCGACTGCGCAGTATCAACGTGGATGACTTTGAACCCGAGGAGCTGGCGACTCAGCCGGTAAAGCTGCCAGAGAAAGTGCGTAAAGTCGAAGCCGCATAACGATATACGCACAACGTTTAGCCCCGCTTAATGCGGGGCTTTTTATTGCCACATTTTCATTAATGCTCATGCTACAGTGTCAAAATGTTGTTCAACGAGGAGCCTCGATCGTGCCTGGTTTGAAAATTACTCTGCTGCAACAACCCTTGATCTGGATGGATGGCCCGGCCAACCTGCGCCATTTTGACCGACAACTGGAAACCGTCGCCGGACGTGATGTCATCGTGTTGCCCGAGATGTTTACCAGCGGATTTGCCATGGAAGCGGCAAATAAATCGTTGCCGCAAGAAGAAGTCGTAAGCTGGATGCGTGCCAAAGCGCAACAGACCAACGCCCTGATCGCGGGCAGCGCTGCTACCCAGTCTGAACGCGGCCCGGTAAACCGCTTTTTTCTGGTTGAGCCCGAAGGTAATGTGCATTTCTACGACAAGCGCCATCTGTTCCGCATGGCGGACGAGCATCAGCATTACCATGCGGGTGACGCGCGCGTTATTGTTGAATGGCGCGGCTGGCGCATTCTGCCGTTGGTCTGTTATGACCTGCGTTTTCCGGTATGGTCGCGCAATCGCAACGATTACGACCTGGCGTTGTATGTTGCCAATTGGCCTGCGCCGCGTTCGCTGCACTGGCAGCTTCTGCTTGCCGCACGGGCGATTGAGAACCAGGCTTATGTAGCAGGATGTAACCGCGTGGGCACAGACGGTAACGGTCATCATTATCGCGGTGACAGCCGGGTGATTAATCCGCAGGGTGAGATTATTGCCACCGCCGAGCCGCATCAGGCCACACGCATTGACGCCGAACTGTCACTCTCAGCGCTGCGCGAGTATCGCGAGAAGTTTCCCGCCTGGCAAGACGCCGACCCGTTCACGCTATAACTATCGCCTTCACTCCCGCTGCACAACGTTTTCCGTGGCGGGATTGTTTCACTCCGTAACCAACCGCAAAACAAATTCGCGTGGCGACATGCGGCGGGCATCGTATTCTGCAAAGGATAATCACTCGCAACCAGCGAGTGACTGACAATGTTAATAATTCCCTTATCAGGATCTCGACATGAAGAACTTCTTACGCATGACTTTGCTGGCGGCTACCTTAGCGGGCGCTTCTTTTAGTACGCTTGCAGCAAACGTATCCAATGTTCCTGCTCCAGCTCAGGACCCTGTCGTTCAGCATCTTAAGCTGACCAACGACCAGGTGGCGCAGATTAAAAAACTGCACCAGCAGCTTGAAACCAACGTCAGCCAGATTTCGGTGAAAGATATTAAAGACGGCGCGTTGATTGACGTCATCAAGTCCGGGAAATGGGATGAAGCTGCCGTTCAGAAACAGCTTTCTGCGTTCAGCAACATCGAACAGCAGGCGCGTTATTATCGCGTAAAATACTATTTTGACCTGAACAAAGTGCTGACCCCAGAACAGCGCCAGCAGGTGCAAAAAGATATCGCACAGACGCTGAGCGAGTAATTTTCAGAGCCTGAGTCAGCAATGATTCAGGCTTTTCGGTAAAATTTCCTGCTCAAACAGAAAGCCCTGTACAGCATCTGCGCCGCTCATACGGCAAATGGCATAATCCTGTGGTGTTTCTACCCCCTCAATGACAACCCGTTCACCCAGCCCACGAAATTGATTGACCAGAACCCTCAACTGCCACTCCGATGTTCTGAACTGATGAAACATTCCACTTTCAATTTTGATGGCATCGAAACGGATGCCCGACAGCCGCCAGACAAAAAATAGCTCAGGCGAAACATCATCCAGCCACACGCGAAATCCGTGACGCACCAGCGTTTTTACGGCAATGCATACGGCCTGCTGCTCTGCCTTATCCAGGCGCATCATGGAGCCCGGATCCTGAATCTCAATAACAATCCTCCCCTGATGCCCCTGCTTTGTGAGACGCGTGATCCATGCCAGACTGGTCAGCATCCTGACGGATAAATTCAGCGAATAGCTTCCCGAGAGGGCCAGCACCCGCTGCATTTGCCATAGAAAAAGCTGCTGTTTTGCCGTGATGGAAAGGTGCTTGAAAAACAGATCCAGTGGGAGCGGTGTGCGTACCTGGCTTAACACCTCACAAACATCCAGCGATGCGTCATCAAAAAAATGAATGCGCTGCAAACGGATCCCGGTGATCCGCAGCAGTTCGGCGTTGCGGGGAAGTTCTGGCACATAATGGGCCTGTTCACTGAATCTGTTCATATCATTCCATTATTTTATTAAAAGGACGTCGTGCATCCTGCAGCCACGGGATACGGCGATCGTTTGGGTATATCAGGCAAAAGCGCGTCGCCAAACGATGCGCCTCGACCAGGTCGCGCTGGTGCAACGCCAGTAAGATTTGCGTGAAGGAGACATTAGGGTCTGGGTGAACGCGCACATAATCAGGCGCCCAGCGGCGAACCGCTTCCAGCCAACGTGCGTCCCGGGTACGCTGATACCGTTGCAGATACCCCATCTGGACATCAAACCGATAGCGACTGGTAAGAAGCCAGCCTCCGACAGGGAGCGGTTCGGCAAGACGCCACTGCGTTGACTGCCTCTCCGCCAGCGTCAATTGCTGTTGCGTGTGCAGCGTGAGAAGCAGCAATGGCGCGACGGTCAGTAACGAGATAAACCCTGCCGCGCGAATCAGCGACGTTGACGTAAGCACCAGGCGTATTCCCGTTCGCGCGCTGTCTGCACATCGAAGCAACAGGATCAACAGCAGCCAGTGTGGCGTTGACTGCCTGACGGGGTATTCCGTCAACATATGAATAACCACCGGCAGTGCCGCCACCAGGCAGGCGCGACGCCAGCAATTACCGTGCAGCCAGAGCCAGAAACCACCCGCTATAAAACAGAGCGCCCCCGCAAGCCCAACCAGACCGCCCTCCACCAGCCACAGCACCAGTTCGTTGTGCGGATGCGAAATGCTGCCCAGCCCCAATGGCCCCGCGCGTTCGAGAAACACGGCAGCAAAACTGCCCACGCCCCACCCCATCCACGGGCGTTCGACAAATAATGCCAGCGACGTTTTCAACACCGTCCAGCGCACTTGAGAAGTCGTCAGATGATCGACCGTGACCACAGACAAAAAATGGCGGGCCGTGGCCCCTATCACCACGCCTAACGCCATCGGCAGTAGAAGCAGCAGTAGCGTGCGCCGTTGCGCCGGGAAAACCGCCAGCAGCAGCACTTCACCGACTACCAGAGACAAGTAGCCGGTTTGCGACTGAGATTCATGCAGTACAAATCCCATCATTACCAGGCCTATTCCAATGGCAATTCGATACCCGCGGTGCAGACGTAAAAAGAGCGGCGCTGACAGCAGCACACCGCATGCCGTGAAGCTGGCCATCAGGTTGACCTGCTGAAATATCCCGTAGGGTCGCGTACCGCGCCGCCAGGCAAACTCCCAGTAATCAACGCCCGGCAAATGCCAGTACTGATAGACAAACGCCAGACATTCAATCACGCACGCTCCCCATAGCAGAGCCAGCAGTGCCGTCAGGGTGTTTGCCGTGAGCGGAATTTGTAATGTGACCAGATAGACGCTCACACCGCCCAGTAACGCCCCCGCCACCAGCAGTGCCTCGGCCTGCCAGACATCAGGCGTTAGCAGGCAAAGCAACGTCAGGATGAACACCCCGACTGTAAAACCCGCAGCGGGCACAGTGATGCGCCAGCGTTGACGAGGCACCAGCATCAATACGCTTGCAGCCAGTACAACAGCGTAGATCCAGCTCGTAATATTAAGCGGCAACGACAGACCGCTGCCGCCGTTGTTCGGCCAGTAGAGATGCATGGCCCCACACCAAAAAAACAGACTAATACTGAGCAATAATTTCTGCGCAGGCAGCGGCGCAATGCGATTCAGTACGTTCATCATGCTACTGGTAGTTCAACGTCCAGGTCCCGCTGGCGCTGAACGGACCGTATTCGAGAGACTGATTTTTTATCGCCGATGGCTCCGCTGCGACCCACGCCAAGAAATTCAGCGTCATCGAACCTTCTGTTATCTCTTTGACTGACGTGCTCTCATCAAGGCGGATTGCCGTACCGTCCTCTTCGCTCATCCCAATCCCGATCCCTGACGCGCCGCCTTGTTCACTGCTATCCAGCGCCAGATGATCGGTCAGCTCCGCATCCTCACGACCGCTGAAGGTAACCGAGATCCCACGGAAAACCTCAGGGTTGCAGTCGCGTAACTGGATGCTGAATTTTTCCGGCTTACTGCGCCCCGAGAGATAGAGATCCTGTGTCGCGATTTGCTTGAAATCGACCTCGATTTTGTCGCCTCCCGGTGCAAGGCTGCAGGCCAGCGCTCTGATGGTGCCGTGAAAATACATGTCGCCGCCGACCAGTTTGGTGTCGGCCTGCGCCATGCCACCTAGCAGTAACATACTGGTCGCGAATAACGCCGAGAATCTCATGACATCCCCCTACTGAAACTGCGCGACAACGGTAGCAGAGGCTTCAAATTCACCTTCCTTCACGCTTCCCACGCCCGGCTTTGCCACCGGCGCAGCGGTGAGATTCCAGTCGCCCTGATTCTGGTAAAACCCCTTCACGTTGTAGAATTGATTAGGCACGACGGTGCCACCACTTTCGTCTTTAAGCATAATGCCGAGATCGTCGCGCTTTTGTCCGCCGCTCAGCGTGCCAAGGAGATTACCGTTAAACCCCGCCGTACCTGACGCCGTGGTCGTTTGTATACCAAGATTAATGTTCAGCGCGCCCTGATCGAAACTCCCGCCTTCACAGACCACATGTATAGGGACTGACTTGCTGTAGTTAGTGCCGTTGAGCCGGGCAGCGGATCCAGGCAGATCGCCAAACTCAATGCTGATTTTGTCTCCCCGGTTGAAGGTGCATTTGTCCGGGACGGTAATCAGCCCGGATTTAATCACCACGCGAGAAATCGCCGTGGTTGGCGTAGGTCCCGCGCTTCCCATGCGCCCGGCCACCTCCACCAGCGACTGGGAAGTGATATTGATGCCATTGATAATGGGTTTAGTGACAATAAACGTCACTTTCCCTTTTGAACCACTTTCAACGTTAGTCGCTCGCGTGTAGCCCTTACGCTTTTTACAGCTGTTGTTGCTGTTGCGGTTTGAAACGTTGGTAAAAGGCGCCTGCACATATTTTTTATAGCCCCCGGCAACCCACACCTGAACTTCCACATCCAGATACTCGTTTAGCCGAAAACGGTTCGCCCCCTGATTTGAAGGCGGCATCGTGGTTGTGGTGGTGTAGTAAATTGGTGCTCGGGAGATGTCAGCCTGTTCGCAATAGAAATTCACCACATACCAGCCACCCAGATTCCATGGGAACGGCTCCGTTCTGCCACCCACGTGGTTTTTGCTCACATCCAGCGAGCTCAGTTCAATATCGTACTGATGCGGCGACCCACCTTCCGGCTCACCTTCTCCCTGTGTAAATGCCTGCCCGGCTATCGGACAGCCTGCCAGCACCACCCACAACAGCGTTTTACGTAATACGCTCATAGATACTCCAGCTTGAGTCTGACCAGACCGTTAAATTCTCCGGCGGTCACCTCTCTCCCAAAAGATTCCAGCGCGGCAAGAAAATGAATGGCGTTATCGCCCGGTTTGAGGATCCACATGCGTTGCGGTTGGTTCAGGTGGATCAACTGGTTGCGTTCGGTCAGTAGCCGAATGCCTGCACCACGCACATCGCCGCGAATGCGCCCCAAATCGCTGTTTTCCGGCGCACCTTCAGCCATTAGGGTCATCGAAACGCCACGTTCCACCGTGCTATGCGCCAGCTCCGGCATCTCACTGGTCTGCCCGGGGAAATCCCTTAAGGTATGACCGGAGCCCTTTAAACAGCCGTTCAGATACAGCGTGACCAATACCGGATCGCTGCGATCGCCGCCCTGGCGAAAACGGCTGGCGGAAATATCACCAAGATCGATAGTCTGATCGTGGGAGGCCATATCCAGCACGCACGGCGAAACGAACACTCGCCCATGAAAGCGGACGTTGCCATACTCGCCGGACACATTGCTCATATCCTGGCGACCGCTTGTGGCCTGAACCGAGCAGGCCATGCCCGCCATCAGCAGAGCGCAAAGCATCTTTTTCATTTACGAATCCTGTTACCGGGGCTGTTGCTCCATCGGCAATGCTTTACACACATTGCCTGTGCAGCTGAATTTCAATTCGGGATGACCGCCAAAATCGTTCACATACATCATGCTGAACTGGCTAACGCTGCCGTCGGCCACGCTGAAATCGAGAGAGGACTTTGGTGAAACCATAATCCCAGGGAAGTCAGTCAGCCGGTCGCCGCCCTGCGCTTCAGGCTTGCGGCTTAAGCCGATTAAGGTAACGAAGTACGGCGTAGGGTTATCCACACTCCAGCGCTGCCCCTGCTTATGAAAGACCAGTTGGTTTTGCCACACGGCGCCCGGTGTTTCCGGCACGATGGCGGTCGGACGGTAGAACAGTTTGATGCGTGACTGCATCGCCAGTTGCAGCACGTTCGGCTTATCCGGCTTGGGCGGAATTTCACGCACATTCAGGTAGAACAGACTTTCGCGATCCTGCGGCAGAGCGTTAATACCGCTGGTTTTTGTCACACGCGCAATGCCCTTTTGCCCGCCGTTAATCCGCTGCAGCGGCGGTAAAACCATCAACGGCGAGGTAATTTTTGTTCCATTGGCGTCTTCCACCCACGACTGAGCCAGAAACGGAATGCTTGGACTGGTGTTGGTTAAGTTCGCGCTGACAGATCGCGCATCACCGGTGATGATCAGACGGGTACGGTCAAGTGCAATGCCCGCCCATGAGGCGTTGATCTCTGCAATAAAAAGCAGACCGCAGACCACGGGTTTGAGCCAACGCTGCACGGAGTAAAATGCTTGATTTTTCATGACAAAATTCATTCAGGTTATTGATATTATTCACAAGGCAACAGCACGTTACCTTCCGGGTTGATTTGTTGAGGCACCTGTAAGTGACACTGCGCGCGACCGCCCCAGGCAACAGAAAGACGCTCGGCTGGATTCACACCCGCAATCCAGGCCATGCCGTTTTCCATCACCATGGCGACGCTAACACCGTTGGCGTTAAACACTTCGGCACCAAACGGCGGTACCGAACCATCTTTCAGGCGCAGCAGCGCCATCATTTTTTGCCCCTGCGCCACGGCGAAGCGCTGATAACCAATCGCGCCTTCCGTCAGGGTGTTGGTGACAATGGCTTTGGTCGCGGAAATGTCCTCGTCCATTGCGTCCACATCGATACGGGTATCAAAGCTGTGATAGCTGACGACGTCCGGTACGACGGCAATACCGAAGCGGTTTGAGTGCGCCTGTTCGCCGTTCAGCGGTACATTCGCCACACCGTCGGTATCAACCATCACCCTGGCGGTATTCATCGACGCCTGGCTGTTGTGTAGCGCCGCGCCATGACGCGTTGCGGTAAAGCCGCCGCGCATCGTGCCACCAACGGAGAAATAGCGTGATTGCTGCCAGCTGACGTTAGATTCCAGTTCCGCCATCATGCTGCGATGCTTGTAGTAGCCATCAAACGCGGTGTGCCCTTCACCGGAAACCCCTGCGCGCAGTCGCCATGGATTGTTACGGTCGCGGTTATCGGAATACGAAACCATCTGACTGGTCTGGCTGCCGCTGTTTTGCACTTCATAATCCATTGAGCGGCCATCGCTCCATGGCACCGAAATGGACAGCGAAAGGCTGTCGTCCCGTTTGCCCTGATACTCAGAGCGGTAAGCAGCAAGGTTAGCGCTGATCCCCTGAATGCCTGCGAACGAAAAGCTGTGCCCCATCGACACCCCGTAACGATCCTGAGAGCCACGATCCCAGTAATTCTGGTGGGTATAGGTCAGGTACAGCGTGGTCGCTAATTGCGGGTCGTCGGCAAAAAAGGTCTTGTTACCGGTGATGGTGTACATCTCTTTTTCGTTACCGGCGCTGTTGTTATTTTCATACTGCTCGTCGAGGAACTGCGAGAAGGTGCGGAAGTTACGCTGTGAAAAACGGTAACCGGCAAAGGTGATGGCGCTGTTGTATTCATCAAAGGTTTTGGCATAACTGAGCTTAAAGGACATCCCTTTTTGTTCAGCCTGATGCTTCACCCGGCTCACGGATTGCGTCGCGTCAGCCGACAGCGCGCCCAACCAGCTCAAATCCCGCCCAATCCCCATCGACCAGGCGTTATAGCGATCGCCAGTGAGCAACGCGCCACCGTACAGTGACCACGCATTGCTGACCCCCCATGAAAAATCACCGCTATAAAATGCAGGTCCCTGGACGTCGTGGTTATAACGCGATGGCTTACCGACAGCGGCGTTGTAACGAACATAGCCCGGGCGCGTCAGGTAAGGGATATCGGCCGTATTGACCTGAAAGGTTTGTACGCTGCCATCCTGCTCTTCGACGCGAACATCCAGCGTGCCGCGTACCGAGCCATGTAGATCCTGAATATTAAATGGCCCCGCTGGAACAGTGGTTTGATAGATAACACGCCCCTGCTGACTGACGGTGACCTTCGCATTACTGCGGGCGATGCCGTGCACTTCGGGCGCGTAGCCCTGCAAATTCGGTGGTAGCATGCGCTCGTCGCTGGCGAGGTTAGCCCCCGTAAATCGCACTGAATCAAACACCTGGGAATTCAGATATATTTCACCGACCGTCAGTTTTGCAGCCTGCATCGGTAACGGGCGATAGGCATAGATCTGATCCCAGTCGATACGCCCACGATTTTCATCCGAAGCATAATTGGCCTGATACTGGCCACGAAAGCGCCACGCGCCGAGGTTAAAGCCCGTCTGTCCATAACCAGACAGTGAGCGGTAATGATCGCCACCTTGTTCGTAATGTGTGGCCTGGCCCGAAACGCTGTAGTCGAAAATCAGTCCCGCGACGCCGTTATCCCAGCGCTCCGGCGGCGTCCAGTCTGGATCGGTATATTTCATCCATGCCTGTGGCACGGTAATGTCCAGTACGCCTGCGCTATTATTCAGCACCACACCCGGCAGGCGGGAAATGTCATAGCAGGTCGCGCTAATCGGATGAATATAGGTCAGCGCCTCTTCTTTGAGCGCCAGTAATTCGAGCTGTTGCGGCGTCAGGCACGCCATGGATTTATGCGCGTTGGCAGGATCAACGATATAACGGATCGACTGCTGAGGGATCTCCTGGCTGTTAATACGAACATCCAGTAGATATTCTCCGGGAGTCACAAAGTTGCCTTCGGAAAAACGCTGTAAATCGACATTTTGTCTGTCACTGGCATCCAGGACGTCAGTATTAAATTCAATAGACTCATCCGCTTCAGCCCATGAAGAGGCACAGACCAGAGCAATTAAAAGCGCCAGACGTTTTTTATCTGTTTTCAGCGTGATCATTTTCGTTCGCAAACCTTCAGATACCCGAATTGCTGTGCAGCTCAGAGATAATTCACAACAAAATGCGTGACTGCAGTAAATTCACCAGACGTCATTCTTCCGTCGCGGGAGATCAAATAAGCCGTAAAATTGAGCGTGTTTTTCCCTGGGTTAAGCGCATAATCCGGTGATGGCTCACCCAAATGAATTTGCTTGCCTCTGCCGTCATATATTTCTATCGCTAAATTTTCAGTTTCCGATTGCACGCTCAGATAATCAGGATTGTCACTATCCGGTGCGCCGGAAAAGGTAATATTGGCGCGTTGGAACAGATTCCCGGGGTGTTGAGAATCCCCTAATGAACATCCCAGCAAATGAATGCTGAAATCATGCGCAGATACTTTTTCAGGTTTTCCGGAAATATCTCTGGCTGAGAGGTCATCAAATTCAACCAGCAGCGACCGGTCGTGTGGATCGACATAACAGGCAGCCTCAATAATATTTCCCCGCATGCGCATTTTGCCGGGCGTACTGACAAGACGATGGGTGTCAGCCAAAACCCATGCAGGCGATATGAAGATAAAAAGCAGTAAAATACGCCATCCAGGCATCACCGCATTTCCTTTCAGTTATTCGCAGGAAGGGTTAAGCAGGCGCATAATTGCGCCCGCAGCAGATCGTTACTGATAATCGATCTGGAAATTAACGGTAGATTCGAAGTCACCCGGGGTTACTGCTGCGGATGCGTTGTTGGCCTGCAGATAAGCAACGAAATCAATGTCGGTTTCGCCATCGGTAATGTTGACCTGAGATGCGGCTTCGCCCCATTTCACGTCCTGGTTACCACTGTCAATCATACCGATGCCCGCGCCCTTTGCTGTACCCGAGGTAAATGCAGCCAGCGCATTGTTGTCGGTATCAATCGTTGCCGGGGTGTAAGTTACTGTGGCGGTTTTCGCAACAGTTGTATCGCAGCCCTGCAGAACGATTTTGGCATGCTTAACACCAGCACGTTGGTTGTCTTTTAACTGAGAAGTTGGGATCTCACCAAAATTAACCTGCACCGGGCTGGATTCTGGGGCCAGACCGCATGCGGAATTAACCAGAGAACCAGTGAAGTGAATTTTACCGTTAGTCGGTTCAACATTTTTTGCAGCGAAAGCAGAAGATGCAGTAAAAGTCATTCCCGCCATCAGCGCACAAGCCACAGCCACGTTTTTCATTTTCATATTACTACTTAACCTTATATCTGTTTTTTGGTTATTCCGACGATCTATTTCCACAGACAATTTATGCAAGGGAAACCCTGATCTGCAGGTGGCGGAAGTGCATTTCCTTGCAAACAATCCATCTCAAGCCACCCCGTATTTTGAACTTCATTGGTATTCCATCAGAAATACCGTCCACAGTTGTTTACGCTGTTTCGGGGCTTATATTAAGTCGACGAAAAAATGACACAATGCAAAAGTCCGGTATTAATCAAACTCAGGGAATCGTGTTGTAACACTGTCTGTAGAGCGATCGTTTACCTAAAAAATAGCCAAAAAATACGCCAATGCCAGTGTTAATGTCTATCATTTATGGTTTTTATAGAGTTTTTATCTATCAACTATTTTTTTATTTAGCCAGAAGAACAGGCAAAATGTATTTATGAATGTTTTGTAAAAATGAAATTGGGCATCAAAATCGAGTAATGACAATAAGATAGTGAAAGAGAGGAAGGAGATTGGAGGATTCTATTAGATACATTAAGAGATTGTTATATAAATATTAATAAAGTGATCTATGGTACAATCATTTTTTATAAATGAATTATGTTATGCTATTGCTTCCCCCACTCGAATGCGAGATATCCTGCTTTAAAGGAGACATCAGTGATTTCTCATATACCAATAAACAAAATTAAATCCGTAATTATTGGTGATGGCTTAGTTTTCAGACCACATAAAAATACCCTAAAAGACCTGGCATCTGGTGAAATGGCCACATTGAATAATGTGGCAACACAATTACTGCTCTATCTGTTGCAAAATGGTAAAGAGATATCCTCGCGCGATGAAATTCTGCAGAATGTTTTCCAGCATAATGGCGCCAGAGCGACGGATGCTAATCTCAATCAGCACATTTCATTTCTGCGCAAAGCAATAACGTCTACGGGCCATCCTGCAGAACTGATCGTCACTATTCCGCGAATAGGATTTCGGATGAGCGACGCCAGTATCAATATTCAGCAACTGGAGGAGTCGCAAGCGCCCACCAGAATAGTCAATGTTGCATTGACGCCCAGGGAAAAGAAACGAAACCTGTGGCCTGTCACGATAACAACGTTAATTACCGGCATCGCCGTGCTGGCGACAGCGTGGTTAACATGGATACCCAATGAAATCGCGATGACGGACGCGGCGATCCTGCGGACTATCGACTACGAGCAATGCCGTGTGCATATATTAGGAAACGCCCTCACCGACACCATAACCGAAAAAAAAGCGCTGGATATTTTCAAGTCCGTGGGTATTAACCCCAACTGTTCGTACCCAAAAGATCTGTATCTCAATACCTGGGCGAGCAACCATAATCTGGTTGAGTGGTCGTTTGCCGCTGAATGCGGGCTAAACCTCGGCTATTACCATTGCATCAGCCAGTATCGCCATCATGAGGAATGATATGAAGCAGGAAAGCGATCACTCTCCTTTACTATGGTCAGTCGTGATTGCCATTTTTGGGCTAGCGGCTATCGCTTTTTTTATTATCGCCGGGAATGCGAAAAAACAAGAAATCAGTTTTTCCTGCTCCTCGGAATTCACGTCGATACTCGACATCCAGAATACAAAAAAGGAACTCCACGGAATAATGCTGATAACCAGCTACAACTCCGGACACCTTTCATTGTCAGTCCAAGGGAAACTCAAAAGTGACGACGGCGAGTTCGCTGTTAATAGAAAACTGTTCTTTCGCTATGCCCGTCCACTCGGCCATACCGCAGGCGTTTTTATGCTCACTCCCGATGGTCGGGAAAAATCCCCCGATGATGATGCAACGGACGCTGTCGACTATCTCTTCTTCGACGCTTACGAACGTGCCGACAAGCTGTATATGCTAAAGCACCTGAATGAGGAAACGGTTCTTATTGGCGATAACTTTTCACCCCGCTTCGCCTGCGTGATGAATCACTTCGCGAGTTAATCGCCTTCTGGATATGCGTCGGGTTAAGGATGACCTGATGTGTTGCCCACCCGAAAGCTCGGGCGCGGTCGATAAAGCGTGATAATGAGATTATTATTTTTTGGCGGGCTAAAACGACGAAAGCCTGAATCATTTCTGATTCAGGCTTTCTGAATAGTGGCGGAATGGACGGGACTCGAACCCGCGACCCCCTGCGTGACAGGCAGGTATTCTAACCAACTGAACTACCACTCCGCGTTGTGTTCCGCTTGTGAACGAAGCGAATATTACGGATTGCCTCGCGCCTCGTCAACGCTTTTTCTCACGTTTTTAATCGTTTGCTGCAAAAATCACCCGAATGGCCATTTTCATACGGTAAACGTACAAACTATGCCCGCCAGAGGCAACTTCCGCCTTTCTTCTGCACCAGGTCAAGGCGTGACTCATGGGCCGCTAACTCTTCATCAGTGGCGAAAACAACGCGTAGTTTACTGGACTGTCGCACAATACGCTGGATCCCCGTGTCATTCTGCTGCTGGCTGTCGCCTTCCATTGAGAACGCCATCGTGGTCTGCCCGCCGGTCATCATCAGATAAACGTCGGCCAGAATCTGGGCATCGAGCAATGCGCCGTGCAGAGTTCGTTTACTGTTGTCTATCTCATAGCGCGAGCATAACGCATCAAGGCTGTTTCGCTTGCCAGGAAACATTTTCCTCGCCAGCGCCAGGCTATCGGTTATTTTGCAAAATTCATTCGTCTTCGGAATATCACGCTTGAGCTTCGCGAATTCGTAATCCATAAAGCCGATATCGAACGATGCGTTATGAATGACCAGCTCCGCGCCGCGAATGTAGTCGAGAAACTCGTCGGCTACATCGGCAAACGTAGGTTTATCGAGCAGGAATTCGTCTGCGATTCCATGTACGCCGAACGCTTCCGGGTCCACCAGCCGGTCCGGCTTCAGGTAAACATGGAAGTTATTGCCGGTCAGGCGGCGGTTCACCACTTCAACCGCACCGATCTCAATGATCTTGTGGCCTTCATAGTGGGCGCCAATCTGGTTCATACCGGTAGTTTCGGTATCGAGGACGATCTGTCGTGTAATTCCAGTGCTCATAACGGTCATTTATGTCAGACTTATCGTTTGATTTCGATTTGCTAAAACAGGAAGTCTACCAGAGATGCTTAAACAGGTAGAAATTTTCACCGATGGTTCTTGCCTGGGAAATCCAGGGCCTGGTGGTTATGGGGCGATTTTACGCTATCGTGGGCGCGAAAAAACCTTTAGCGAGGGCTACAACCTCACCACTAATAATCGCATGGAGCTGATGGCGGCAATCGTTGCGCTGGAAGCCCTGAAAGAACAGTGTGAAGTGATACTCAGCACGGACAGCCAGTATGTGCGCCAGGGCATTACGCAGTGGATTCACAACTGGAAGAAGCGCGGCTGGAAAACAGCAGATAAAAAACCGGTGAAGAACGTCGATTTGTGGAAACGTCTCGATGCCGCGCTGGGGCCGCATCAAATCAAATGGGAATGGGTTAAAGGCCATGCGGGCCATCCGGAAAACGAACGCTGCGATGAGCTTGCGCGCACCGCGGCCATGAGCCCGACTCAGGATGATATTGGGTATCAGGCTGAGGCTTAAGCGTCCGGTTTACGGTATTGCCGGGTCGCGCCAACGGCATGACGGATAGGCGTTTTGCTTTTATTTTGTTTCATCGGGTTGAGCGTAAGCGGAATGGTTCGCTTGCGCGCAACCACCAGCTGTAAACAGCCCAGCGCGGGGATATGGGCGCTTAACATTTTCCCGCCCTTCTTGTTCCAGGGCAGAACATGAAAACGACTATAGTGCAGCACTTCAAAATTCAGTAATGATAGCCAGTCCAGTTGACGCATGAGGGTAAACATCCGACTGTTATAGGGCGATGTCTTGCGCAATACGGGTATCAGTTTACGCAATCCCATCAAGCTTACCGGGTTAAAGCCGCTCAGAATCAACCAGCCGTCATCAATCAACACGCGATCGGCTTCACGCAGTAGGCGATGCGGATCAGAGCACCACGGTAACGTATGGGCCAATAAACAGACATCCACGGACTTATCGGCAAAGGGAAGATGCAAAGGATCGGCCGTCACCTGCATGGGAGATCCCTGCAAAGAAACATTTACCTGATGAGAAACCGCGCACGCTTCAGAATCGATTTCTGCGCTTAAATTACCAACCTTAAGCAGATGAAAACCGTACATTTTTGCAAACCACGGGTTAAGCTGATGCTCCAGCGCCTCACGATAGTGTTCGCCCCAGGGCAAATCATCCCAGCTAACGGGCGCTACGACAGTTTGAGGGATCCTTGCCGGTTTCATCACAACCTTCCGTTACGCATTGAGAGGTAATATATGAATCTTAACAGTATTCCTGCATTTCAGGACAATTACATCTGGGTCCTGTCAAATAATGACCAGCATTGTCTGATTGTGGACCCGGGTGAGGCGGCTCCTGTTTTGAAAGCCATTGCAGAGCATAACTGGGTGCCGGAAGCCATCCTGCTAACCCACCATCATCAGGATCACGTGGGCGGTGTGAAAGAACTCCTGCAACATTTCCCACAAATAGTGGTATACGGACCGGCTGAAACGCAAGATAAGGGAACGACACACATAGTCGAAGATGGCGATATTGCACTCGTTTTGGGGCATGAATTTAGGGTAATTGCTACTCCGGGTCACACTTTAGGACATATCTGTTACTTTAGCCATCCTTACTTATTTTGTGGTGACACGCTCTTTTCTGGCGGTTGTGGTCGACTTTTCGAAGGCACAGCAACTCAAATGTATCAATCACTTAAAAAAATAAACGAACTTCCTGACGATACATTAATTTGTTGTGCACATGAGTACACATTAGCAAACATGAAGTTTGCCTTAAGCATTCTCCCGCACGATTCGTTCATAAATGAATATTATCGTAAAGTTAATGAGTTACGCGTAAAAAAACAAATGACACTACCCGTAATTCTGAAAAATGAGCGGCGAAATAATCTTTTTTTGAGAACAGAAGATATTGATTTAATTAATGAAATAAACAAAGAAACAATATTGCAACAACCTGAAGAGCGTTTTGCCTGGTTAAGGTCAAAGAAAGATACGTTCTGACAATTCCGGGTTGCCTTTTGAAAACTTCGCCGTTATGATCGGTCGTCTTTTAAGCAACTATTGACACACACATGAAGGCAAAAGCGATATTACTCGCCTCTGTCCTGCTTGTTGGGTGCCAGAATACTGGTAACGTCCAACAACACGCACAGAGCCTTTCTGCAGCTGGTCAAGGGGAAGCAGGAAAGTTTACAAGTCAGGCGCGATGGATGGACGACGGAACATCTATCGCTGCTGATCAAGATTTGTGGGCTTTCATTGGTGACGAGCTAAAGATGGGAATTCCGGAAAACAACCGGATTCGCGAACAAAAACAGAAGTATTTACGTAATAAGAGCTATCTCCACGATGTAACTTTACGGGCAGAGCCGTATATGTACTGGATAGCCGGGCAGGTTAAGAAACGTAACATGCCAATGGAACTGGTACTACTACCCATAGTGGAGAGCGCTTTTGATCCTCACGCAACGTCTGGCGCCAATGCCGCAGGTATTTGGCAGATCATTCCGAGCACGGGGCGCAATTATGGTTTAAAACAGACCCGCAATTATGATGCACGTCGCGACGTTGTGGCTTCCACCACCGCCGCACTGGACATGATGCAGCGTCTGAACAAGATGTTTGATGGCGACTGGCTGCTGACCGTTGCTGCTTATAATAGCGGTGAAGGTCGTGTCATGAAGGCAATCAAAACGAACAAAGCACGTGGAAAATCCACTGACTTCTGGTCGTTACCATTGCCTCAGGAAACAAAGCAGTATGTGCCCAAAATGCTGGCATTGAGCGATATACTCAAAAACAGCAAACGCTATGGCGTGCGTCTGCCAACAACAGACGAAAGCCGCGCGTTGGCACGTGTTCGCCTGAGTAGCCCGGTTGAGATGGCTCAGGTTGCCGATATGGCGGGTATTTCCGTCAGCAAGCTGAAGACTTTCAATGCAGGTGTGAAAGGCTCCACGTTGGGTGCCAGCGGCCCGCAATATGTGATGGTGCCAAAGAAGCATGCAGAGAAGCTGCGTGAATCTCTGGCTTCAGGCGAAATTGCAGCCGTGCAGTCAACGCTGGTCGCGGATAACACGCCGCTGAACAGTCGTAGCTACAAAGTTCGCTCTGGCGATACGCTTTCTGGCGTCGCTTCACGTCTTGGCGTGAGCACCAATGACCTTAAGCAGTGGAATAATCTGCGCGGGTCATCCCTGAAAGTGGGTCAAAACCTGACGGTGGGTGCGGGTACCAGCGCGCAGCGTCTGGCGAACAACAGCGATAGCATCACCTATCGTGTGCGTAAAGGCGACTCGTTGTCGAGCATTGCCAAACGTCACGGGGTTAACATCAAAGATGTCATGCGCTGGAACAGCGATACGGACAATCTACAGCCAGGCGATCAGCTCACGTTGTTTGTGAAAAACAACGGCATGCCGGATTCCTGATAGGATTGTAGAAATGAAGGCACTGGATTCCCCCCAGTGCCTTTTTTATTTATCCCGCTTTATGTGCCTCAACCATTATCGTGTCGCTGGTAAACGAGCCATCTTCCTGTAACGCAAAGTAGGCTTTCACGTCTGCAGAAGCACTTTGTTGGTATGCACGAATCGCGTCGCTCAACGCCGCGGGCGTGCGCATCCTCGCGACCCACGAACTGAACTCCAGTGGCAGGCGATCGGTTAACAAAGTATCGGCAATCAAATTGGCATCGTTGATTAACGACAGCCACTCTCCACTGGAATAGTTACGAACGTGCGAGGTATCGCGTAACGCCTCCACGGTTTGCAACCAGATATCACGTACTGGGTGGCCTGGCGACATCACATCCATCACAATCAATACACCACCGGGCTTCAGAACGCGGTTCACTTCCCGCAGCGCGCGTCCGACATCATGCCAGTGGTGCGCAGAATAGCGGCTAATTACCACGTCAAATTCGCTATCTTCAAATGGCAGACTTTCGGCATAACCCTGGCGTGTGGCGACATTCTCCAGGCCTCTGTCTTTTGCCGCCTCAGCGACTACCTCAAGCATCTGCGACGATAAATCATAAGCCACAACCTGCTTTACGTGTTGCGCGGCTACAAAGCTGGCATGCCCCGCTCCACATCCCATATCCAACACACGGGCCTGCGGAAATGCCGATAACCTTTCCCTCAGACGCTGCAAGTCACGGCCAGAGGCGTGCACCGCACTGGTTAAATAGGCATTAGCCTGAGAGCCAAACTGTTTTTCGACGTTGTCATGGTGAGAGCGTGTTGTCATTGTGTTGTCCTTCGGTTGTTGTGAAATAGGAAGGGCAACCATCACAGGCCTGCCCTACGGCAGACCTGACACACCGTTATTGTTCAGGTTTGCCGGGACTGAATTCAACGAGTAGCGGGTTGTGATCGGATGCACGGGTGACCAGCACAGAGGCTTCACTCACGTTCAGACCACGATAGAACACAAAATCGAGAGGGCGACCAAACGCGCGTCGGCGCTGATCGTCAGTAAAACGTACCTGGCGCAGCGACATTTCACGCGCAAAGCGGTACAGCGCATTCATCCGTCGACGGCTCCAGGCATTGAAATCGCCAGCCATAATAACCGGACCGCTGTGATGAGCAATCTGATCGCCAATGGGAAGTAACTGCTTACTATAAACATCGACGCCGAGGCTAAAGTTAACCGCGTGGATATTCACCACCATTAATAATCGAGAGTCAGGCAGCGGATACACCGTTACCAGAGCCGATTTCGCCAGCCGTAAAATAGGCTCACGCTCGCGCAATGGACAACAGTAAACAGGATGAGCAGCAGAGAGCGTCATGACGCCAGAGGGATGCTGAGGCAACACAAAGGCAGGAACCTGATCGGCAGCAAGGTAGTTAGCGGTCGCAAACTGCACCAGCTCTGGCGTGGTTTGCGCTTCCTGTAATAATACCAGATGCGCATCTTTGCCAAAATTCTTCAGCACCGACTGCCATTCTGCGCGCTGCTGTTTAAAAATATTCCATACCAGCACGCGAATGCGGTCTTCACTGCTTAACGGAACGCCTGCGGGTAATGCCTGGCCAATATGCGCAAACGACCCCGGCGGTAAAATCCGCTCGGCGGGTTGTCCGGCAACATAACGCATGGCATAGGTGTTTTTTCGCACTTTAGACTTTCAAACCTCTGTAACGTCAACCAGTCCGCAGCCGGACTGGTTCTTCTGTTATAGGGATTTTAGCACTCACTTTCAACGAACAATTGCAGTTTGTTTTGTAAGTGGGCGCTTACATCAATGATTTACCCCAGAGCAACACGCACCGGTTTATCAAGACGACCGCTGACCCCCATCAGCAGGAAAGCTACCAGAACAATGAGGGCGCCAATCCACGGCGTCTGAGCTAAACCATAATGCTCGACCGTTTGCCCGCCAATCACTGACCCCAGTGCAATCCCAATGTTAAACGCCGCAATGTTTAACCCTGACGCCACATCTACAGCATTAGGCGTAAATTGCTCAGCTTTCTGTACCACGTAGACCTGCAATCCCGGTACGTTACCAAAGGCAAAGATCCCCATCACCAGAATGGTAGCCAGCGCGGCGTACTGCGTAGAGGCCGTCAGTTGGAAGACCATCAGCAGAACAAACAGCGCGGCGAAAATGAATTTCAACGCAGGAACCGCACCATGTTTATCCGCCAGCTTACCGCCCCAGATATTACCGATAGCCACTGAAACACCGTAACCCAATAAGATCCAGCTTACTGCTGCCGGGGAGAATCCCGCCAGATCCTGCATCATCGGTGCCAGGAAGGTGAATGCCGTGAATACACCGCCGTAGCCCAGTGCCGTAACGGCGTAAATCAGCAGCAGACGGGGATGAGTCAGCACCTTCATCTGGTCGCGAATGCTGGCGGCTGCGCGACCGGGAATGTTGGCGGGGATCAACAACTGGCTACTGATCAGTGCAATCACGCCTAACATTGATACCGCGAGGAAAGTCTCACGCCAGCCAAAGTGCTGACCGATAAATGTTCCCAGCGGCACGCCGGTGACCAGCGCCACCGTTAAGCCACCAAACATAATGGCAATGGCGGAAGCCGCTTTCTCTTTTGGCACCAGACTTGTCGCGATGGTAGAACCAATCGAGAAGAATACGCCATGTGCCAGCCCAGTCAGCAGACGAGCAACAATGAGTGTCATATACCCGGGTGCCTGCCATGCGAGCAAATTCCCCGCTGTAAACAGAACCATCAGCGCAACCAGTAACTGTTTACGTGGAAGGCGTCCGGTCAGAGCGGTCAGTACCGGTGCGCCAATTGCCACCCCCAGCGCATAGATTGAAACCAGCATCCCAGCGGAAGGTAACGAGATCGCCAGCTGTTGAGCGATGGTTGGCACCAGGCCAACAATCACAAACTCAGTAGTGCCTATAGCGAAGGCACTTATTGTTAGTGCAAATAAAGCGAGAGGCATAAATAACTCCGTAACATCAGTAATCAGATGACACGCAGTATGCCAGGATGTTTTAATGACAAAAATATTCAAAATCTCAATATAATTTTGCGTCAGGTGCAAAAATGAAAGCAACCTCTGAAGAACTTGCGATTTTTGTGGCGGTAGTGGAAAGTGGCAGCTTTAGCCGGGCGGCAGAACAGCTTGGACAAGCCAATTCCGCGGTCAGCCGGGCAGTAAAAAAGCTGGAGATGAAACTGGGCGTCAGTTTGCTTAATCGCACGACCCGACAGCTAAGCCTGACCGAAGAAGGAGAGCGCTACTTCAGGCGGGTGCAGCAGATACTGCAAGAGATGGCTGCAGCAGAAACGGAAATCATGGAGTCGCGTAATACTCCGCGCGGCCTGCTGCGCATCGACGCAGCAACACCGGTGATGTTGCATTTCCTGATGCCGCTAATCAAGCCGTTCCGGGAGCGGTATCCCGATATGACGCTGTCTCTCGTCTCCTCAGAAACGTTCATCAATCTTATTGAACGAAAAGTGGATGTTGCTATACGAGCGGGTACACTGACTGACTCGAGTCTACGTGCGCGTCCGTTATTTACCAGCTATCGTAAGATTATTGCCTCACCGGACTACATTGCCCGTTTTGGCAAGCCAGAGAGTGTCGAGGAGTTAAACCAGCACCTGTGTCTGGGGTTTTCCGAACCGGTTTCACTCAATACCTGGCCGATTGCCTGTATCGACGGACAGCTGCATGAGGTCGAGTGCGGAATTTCTTCCAACAGTGGAGAAACGCTAAAACAGCTTTGCCTGAATGGCAACGGCATCGCATGTCTTTCAGATTATATGATAGATAAAGAGATCGCGCGGGGAGAACTGGTGGAGTTATTGGCAGATAAACGTCTGCCGGTAGAGATGCCTTTTAGCGCAGTTTATTACAGCGATCGTGCCGTCAGTACGCGCATTCGGGCATTTATCGACTTTTTAAGTGAATATATAAGAACAGCTCCCGAAGGAGCTGTGAAAGAGGGTTAAAGGGTACAGAGGGTCAGGCAATTAATCCCAATCAGGGGCCAGGCCTTCCGGGCTGACCAGACGATCGTTGCAGTCCAGTGCCGCGATCGCTTTTTTATCTTCGGCATCCAGATGCAGTTCCAACGCCAGCAGGTTGCTTGCCAGGTTTTCACGTTTGGTAGAAGAAGGAATTACGGAGTAACCTTCCCCCATTGCCCATGCCAGAATAACCTGCGCCGGGGTCGCGTTATGTTTAGCGGCAATGTGCGCAATCACTCCATCTTTCAGCGCTTTACCGTAAGCCAGCGTCATGTAAGAGGTGATGTGGATACCGTGTGCTTTCGCCCAGTCAACCACCTTACGGCTCTGCAGATACGGAGACAGCTCAATCTGATTGGTCGCAATGTTCTCTGCACCTACTGCGGCAATGGCTTTTTCCATCAGCGGAATGGTGAAGTTTGAGATACCAATTTCGCGAGTCAGCCCCTGCTGTTTTGCTTCGAGCAGCGCCTGCATGAATTCCTCTACAGATACCGCATCACCTGGAGATGGCCAGTGGATCAGCGTCAGATCGACATAATCTGTACGCAGCTTCTTCAGGCTTTCTTTCAGACTTGGGATCAGTTTTTCTTTGCTGAGATTTTCAATCCAAATCTTGGTGGTGATATACAGCTCGTTACGCGGTACGCCGCTTTCGGCAATCGCCTGACCAACAGCCGCTTCATTATCATAGATTTGCGCAGTGTCGACAGCACGGTAGCCTAGCTCAAATGCCGTTTTAACAGAAGCGATAACCACGTCGTCTTTCAGGCGGAAAGTACCTAAACCGAATGCAGGGATAGTCATAGAATTCCTCTTTTTAATCACTATGTTCGTTAACTGAGAGGATTATGAGCTTCAGCTCTTTATAGAAAAAGAGTGAAAAATGCAGAGGATTTTTGCGGATTCAGCAATAATTAAATTGCAGACAAAGAAAAAGCCCTGAGCGTTAGCTCAGGGCTTTTAATAAGTGGCGGAACGGACGGGACTCGAACCCGCGACCCCCTGCGTGACAGGCAGGTATTCTAACCAACTGAACTACCGCTCCACCGAATTTCTTTGTCACCACCCGGATTCTTCATCCCGGTTTACTGCAATTTGATGCCTGGCAGTTCCCTACTCTCGCATGGGGAGACCCCACACTACCATCGGCGCTACGGCGTTTCACTTCTGAGTTCGGCATGGGGTCAGGTGGGACCACCGCGCTACAGCCGCCAGGCAAATTCTGTTTATCAACACGCTTTTGCATGTCAATCTAATCTGTAATCAGGCTGAATATTGTCTCTGTCTTTCGCCAAAACATCTTCGGCGTTGTAAGGTTAAGCCTCACGGTTCATTAGTATCGGTTAGCTCAATGTATCGCTACACTTACACACCCGACCTATCAACGTCATCGTCTTTAACGTTCCTTCAGGACTCTCAAGGAGTCAGGGAGAACTCATCTCGGGGCAAGTTTCGTGCTTAGATGCTTTCAGCACTTATCTCTTCCGCATTTAGCTACCGGGCAATGCCATTGGCATGACAACCCGAACACCAGTGATGCGTCCACTCCGGTCCTCTCGTACTAGGAGCAGCCCCCCTCAATTCTCCAGCGCCCACGGCAGATAGGGACCGAACTGTCTCACGACGTTCTAAACC
Source organism: Citrobacter sp. Cpo089 (assembly GCF_030332695.1). Classification (NCBI taxonomy): domain Bacteria; kingdom Pseudomonadati; phylum Pseudomonadota; class Gammaproteobacteria; order Enterobacterales; family Enterobacteriaceae; genus Citrobacter; species Citrobacter sp. Cpo089. Next base: position 137,526 of record NZ_JAOWHJ010000074.1, read on the forward strand.
CAGCTCGCGTACCACTTTAAATGGCGAACAGCCATACCCTTGGGACCTACTTCAGCCCCAGGATGTGATGAGCCGACATCGAGGTGCCAAACACCGCCGTCGATATGAACTCTTGGGCGGTATCAGCCTGTTATCCCCGGAGTACCTTTTATCCGTTGAGCGATGGCCCTTCCATTCAGAACCACCGGATCACTAAGACCTGCTTTCGCACCTGCTCGAGCCGTCACTCTCGCAGTCAAGCTAGCTTATGCCTTTGCACTAACCTCCTGATGTCCGACCAGGATTAGCTAACCTTCGTGCTCCTCCGTTACTCTTTAGGAGGAGACCGCCCCAGTCAAACTACCCACCAGACACTGTCCGCAACCCGGATTACGGGTCTACGTTAGAACACCAGCCATTAAAGGGTGGTATTTCAAGGATGGCTCCATGCAGACTGGCGTCCACACTTCAAAGCCTCCCACCTATCCTACACATCAAGGACCAGTGTTCAGTGTCAAGCTATAGTAAAGGTTCACGGGGTCTTTCCGTCTTGCCGCGGGTACACTGCATCTTCACAGCGAGTTCAATTTCACTGAGTCTCGGGTGGAGACAGCCTGGCCATCATTACGCCATTCGTGCAGGTCGGAACTTACCCGACAAGGAATTTCGCTACCTTAGGACCGTTATAGTTACGGCCGCCGTTTACCGGGGCTTCGATCAAGAGCTTCTCCTTACGGATAACCCCATCAATTAACCTTCCGGCACCGGGCAGGCGTCACACCGTATACGTCCACTTTCGTGTTTGCACAGTGCTGTGTTTTTAATAAACAGTTGCAGCCAGCTGGTATCTTCGACTGATTTCAGCTCCATGGGTAAACCACTTCACCTACATATCAGCGTGCCTTCTCCCGAAGTTACGGCACCATTTTGCCTAGTTCCTTCACCCGAGTTCTCTCAAGCGCCTTGGTATTCTCTACCTGACCACCTGTGTCGGTTTGGGGTACGATTTCGTGTTACCTGATGCTTAGAGGCTTTTCCTGGAAGCAGGGCATTTGTTACTTCAGCACCGTAGTGCCTCGTCATCACACCTCAGCGTTAA
>NZ_JAOWHJ010000075.1:0-8827 GCF_030332695.1 Citrobacter sp. Cpo089
GTTGCCCGGCATCCAACGCCATTCATGGCCATATCAATGATTTTCTGGTGCGTACCGGGTTGAGAAGCGGTGTAAGTGAACTGCAGTTGCCATGTTTTACGGCAGTGAGAGCAGAGATAGCGCTGATGTCCGGCGGTGCTTTTGCCGTTACGCACCACCCCGTCAGTAGCTGAACAGGAGGGACAGCTGATAGAAACAGAAGCCACTGGAGCACCTCAAAAACACCATCATACACTAAATCAGTAAGTTGGCAGCATCACCCAACATAACTTAATGACTAACCGAATATTTTTCAACAGGTTTTTTCTCGAGCCGAGAAAACATTCCCGACAAAATCCGTACTTTCTATTCGTCAATCGTTCGAAAATTAATTCATTGCCATTTGCTGTTTTTTTACCAATGTTTTGAAGCTGTTGGGGGCACTTCATAGCTACACGGATTGGGTTTGTCCGCTTCTGGCACAAAGCGGACGTGCTGTGTGTAAGCATCCGGTGATCGCGCAATGCGAGTTCACCGGATGCTTACGGTACTGGCGAAAACGGCGCGATACAGTCAATCTGGTACAAGTCAGGCTGTACAGCGAAATACGCTAGGCATGGAACCAGAGTCGGGGCTCTGCAGGCGCTCGCACTCTGGCTGAAATGCTGACCCAAGACGGCATCCGAATGAGCCTTTAGCCGTTGACCATAGATCGTGCTGTGCGCCAGTTTCGAATGGCAATCGCAGCCGTTTCACGTGTAATGGCGATATTTGCCTGCAGGGCATCTATATTCTGCTGCAAGGGAGCCCCAGAATCGCAGAGCATGTCCATTGCCGATGATATATTGCTAAAAGGAATCTCTGTGGCCGAATATAGGCTATGTTTACGGTGCCAGCCCTGTGCTTTGGCATTTAACCGGGCAAGAGAAGCATAGAAATATTTCGAGTAGCTTCGCTCAAATTGCATGTTCAGTTGTGCTTTAAAAATGGAGGGCTCTACTGGCTTTCCAAAATGCAGAAGCAATGCATGAAGGGCCGCGACATAGTCGTCGATGACGATATTTTTATAGGCGCAGGCAGGTGTGGTGTAGAGCATGTGGTCCACCTGAACAACACTTCCCCGCTCAATCAGGTCATCCAGATAAAACGACGCATGTGCTAGGCTTTTACTCTTCAGCAAATTGGCAATTTCAGGTTTCGTTAGCGGTTTATCACTGTTGTTCATCGCTTCGACGATGACGTCCTTTTGTGTGATGTTCTTAAAGCCTTTCTCCAGCCCGATCGAATCCGTCTGAGATTTTCCGTCGAAGTAAAAACCGTAATCCTCGCCGAAATGTTTCACAAAATGGCGAATAACATAGTAATCATGCTTTTTTAGATTGCGCGAGGCTTGGTAAAACTCATTCAGGTGGAACACCGGACGGGAATTTTTCTCGGCGTATTCCATCATTTCCAGAAAAATGTCGTCTATCAGCGCCGCATCGACATCGATAAAACAGGTGTGCTTGTAGGTACCCTTGCCGGACAGGTAGATATATTCAGGCTGGTTAAACGCTTCGTGATCCAGACGGTCCTCGTAAACAGGGCTGCGCGAATAATTATTTCCATTGATTAATTTTGCAATATCCAGCCAGGGCAGACCTTTTTCGTGTTTAATCAGCACGCAGGCGCTGGCTTCAGCTTTCTTCAGTTGCAGGGGGTAGACGTTCTCATCTTTAAGCTGGATGACGCCTTGTTGCGCAAGATGACGAATCGCATTGTCAACGTAGGGTATTTCGATGCTGCAGACGGAGGGAATAAACTCCCGGATGTCGTCAAGGTGGATTGGTGCGCCATTCTCGGCAAAGTAGGTATTCAGGATCGCTTTATCAATCTCGGGATAGACATGAGCGATAAGCTCTGTCTGCCCTGATACCATATCCAGAAATTCGAAGAAGTCACGTTCAGAGGAGAAACAGGAAAAAAGCGTCTGCATTTTCACACTAAGGTCCGGCGATATCTCAGGCTCCAGTGCCTCCCAAACCAATGGTTGACTGATCCGCATATGCCCTAGAAATTCCTGTCTTATATCGGCCTGAATCTGGCGAATGCGCTCTCTCGATACGACGTAATCGGCCCCGATCTCTTCGAGGGTCTTTTTTTCTTCGACAAACCCCCAGCGGCGTTGGGCAATGTCGACCTTCATTTCACTGCTTTTATCGAAGTAAGATTCGATATCTTCCAGTAAAACGGCTTCAAGTTTATTCAATGGGCAGTTTATAAGCCGTTTTGGAACGATCAAGACGGATTCAAGCGCTAGGTAGTCAATGTCACCATTCTGAATGGCGATGATCTCTTCTCGTAACCTGTCTCTGAATGCCAATAACTTTGTGATACTTCCTTTTCCCCAGGTCGGAATGGCTACTAATTGCTCATATTCGGCATGCAGAATAGCCTGCAACATCTCGCCCATATCTTCCGTTTTAAGATAGCGACCAAATTTTTCCAGCGCTTTCGTATGTTTGGTTTCCACGCCCGCAAGGCTCAACCGCATCTGGCTGATATCCACCTTCGCGAAATCAATGCCCATATTAGCTGTGTCTATAGCCTCAACGGCAGGTGCAGACTGAGCCAACTGTTGCAATTCTTTAAAAGTATCAATATACAGCACACCGACGCCAGGCTGTTCAGCCAGCTCGTTGACTGACAACGTGATGAGTTCTCCGAAGGTTTCACCAGGCACAAAATTTGGGTTTATCAGTTGAATGTTTTTCAATCGCTTGATTAATTTCATAAATCGTTCAGGCAATTGAATCGTCTCCAGCGAGGTGGATAAAGCGGGGATCCGCAGGCATTCCATCACTGGTTCATCACGCGCTACCTCGGGCTTTTCCTCAAACTCAGTTTCAACCTGCCTGATTTCCGCGCCATCTACGTGAAGCGTCTGCCTGAGGGGGAGCGAAATCTCTACTGCTCGCAGCAAATCCGCAAAATAGACATTTTTCTTCAATGCCATGAATTGCTGCATGCTGAGTTTTTCACAGAGCTCCCAGGCACTGAGCGTTTCTCCGAGCGTGAGCTGACTTTCTTCGACTAGGTTATGGATGAGTTTATTGAGAGCTCGGTCGAGCTGAAGTTGATCTGCAACGATGTCAATTTTTTCCATATTAAAGCGCGTCTTTTAGCTTTTTGAGAAACACGAATGCCGATTGATATTTGTTTTTAATCTGTTCCTGCACATCCGACGGTAATTGCTTAAATCTGACAAGGTTCAAAGGCTGTCCCCGGTACGTTTCGATCCACGGGCAAACTTCCACTTCCTTCACCGGCATATCACTCACGTCCTGCGGGGCTGTCACCTTAATTCTGGCACTGACAAGGTTGTCGTAATCTGGCAGAAGCTGTTGAATCTCTTTTTCGCTGAATTCGTACAACGGGTTCACGCCGAAATTCAGTGAAATCGTGTAAAAACTTGGTGCCATATTGTTCTTCCCGACAAAGGTATCGAGAAATTCAATCAGTCTCGTGCGCATGGAAGGAATATCTACGTCTTCATTGAATGCGGCTGTCAGGTAGCTCAAATAAGAGCCGAAATGGGTGGCAATTTGATCAAGGCTAACGTCATCTAACTCTTGTTCGAGTTCTGCAATGGAGGGCAACTCGTCATTTTTTTCGCGATATCGGCGCAACTTATCCAGCAGTACATCGCGGCTATTAAGCTGCATTTTCATCTCTTCCAGCAGAGCCAGTACTTTCGCCGCCTCTGCGCTGAATTGCACCTCCAGCGAAGTGTCATGATAAACCTCGGGCGCGTCCATCTCCTCCGGATCATCAATAGTGCTGTCGTGATACCTTGGCTGCTGTTCAATCTCTTTTGCCAGGCTCTTAATCTCATTCAACCGCTCAAGGGATCCAACAAAATCTAAGACATGAACAAACTCTTTATTTGGCGTTTTGCGCAACCCACGTCCTAACTGCTGTAACCAGATTGTACGTGACCCTGTATACCGCATAAAGATCAACAGGTTGGTTTCTGGAATATCAATACCTTCATTGAACAGGTCGCACACCAAAATGTATTTATAATCCCCTTCCCTGAACAATCGAATATTTTCTCGTCGTTCCTGATCATACATTTTTGAGTGCACAAGGGTAGCCGTGCCAGGCTCAAAGAACGCAATAAGATGATTCATATGCTGGATATTCCGGCAAAAGATGATCCCTTTTACGTCCTCTATCCCCTGCTCGGTCACTGTTTTGTTGATGAGCCGGACAATCTCATGATCTTTTTTATGCAAAAAAAGCAGTTTATCGATATCGGATAGAGAAAGGCCGCTCTCAAGCTGGTCGATCTTATCCTGATCCAGATCGTCAAGCAGGACAAGATATTTGGGGAATGCCAGTTTTTTATTTTTGAGTGCCCAAACCAGATCGAATTTACCGATATGCCCATCGGCGCCACCAAAGAAACTCACTACATCGCGATTATCCGTCCGGTACGGGGTCGCGGTTAGGCCAATCAGGAGTTGCGGCTGGAAAAGCGACACCACCGCAGAATAGGTTTTTGCCAGCGTATGATGGGCTTCATCGACAATGACGTAATCAAATGCTCCTGCAGATAGCTCATCGAGTTTGCTATAGAGCGTATCAAATGACGCAAAGACGAAATCAGTCTCTTCGGGATGTGTGCCGCCGAAACAGGCAGAAAAACTGTAGTTACCAATACCCAAAACGTTTTTAAATGCGGTAACAGATTGCAGTAAAATCTCGACCTGATGTGCCAGAAATAGCACTCTTGGCCTGCGGCTATTTTGTTGGATTAAGCGCTTAATTAAGTGGGCAACGGTATAGGTTTTGCCTAATCCCGTCGCCATTTCAATCAGAAGTTTTGACTTTCCTGCCGCATGAAGTGCAAGGGCTTCGTTAATCACGTCCTGCTGATAAGTTCGCGGCTTAATGTCACGGCCAATCTCGGAATGCTTAATGACCCACAGATTTTGCAACTCATCCCGGTCTATCAACTCAACGCCAAGTCGTAACGCCCGCGCCTTAACTTCAGAGGTAAACCAAGAGTTGGTAACTAAAATTTTATAGGTAACATTTGCCAGCGTGGCGCCGGTAACTAGTTGATTAAGAGCCTTCACATCTACTGTCGTACCCAGTTGGCGCTGTTTCACCTCAATAGCAAACTTTCGCCTCCCTTTCCAGGCGAAAATATCGACCCCACCATCACCGTGTTTGAATTCTTTGCCTGTTTGGGTAATTTCGGCATCGGTCCATCCCGATGCGACAAACAAATCGCGAACGAAAATTTCAAAGTCCGCAGAGGAAAGTTTATCGATGTCTTTAAATTCTGCGATTAAAGGTTTGTACTGCGGAATTACAGAAACCGTCATAACACCATTATCCTCCATAAAAAAACCTTATTAACTTCATAGCCACATGCACCCGCGAGATGTTGTGGCGACTTGCCGGAGTGATGCCAGGCTTCTGGCCCAAACAACGTTCAACAATGTAAACAGGAAATAGAGATTTCTCTCGAACTTGGTTAAGGGATACTGATAAAGCTGATGTGTGCAATCGAAACAAAGGGTAGCCTCCACTAGGAAGCCTTCGCGATCGCTGACAGTGGTACCGATGGTGGATGTGGGGAAAAATATCAATTACTAACATCACGGTGTACTAATCAATAGGCGGCAGGTCAAGTCTATGCTAGCTCAACCTACACTTTATTCAATAGATCAATCCGATAACCCTTCAATATCATGAGGTGTTCGTTTTGAAAATGTGATGTGGGATGGTTTAATGAACTGGAACTACCTGTCAGCTAAAGCTAGCTACATATCGTTGGTTCATGAAGTGAATTATTGGTGAGTAATAAAACATACTTAAAAAACAACACAATAAATACATTTTATTCATGAACCAAGTTTGCACTCAACATAAGTTAAATGCAATTGCTGCGTACTCAGTTGAGACTCCATGTGGCCCACGTTTGGCCATTGACCTCCTCTGCTCATTACAATCATGAAAGCCTGAGGAACAGAGTTCGTTCCTGCAGTTGAGATGCTTTGAATCCGTGGTGAAGATAAAAACGTTTAGCTTCGTCTGTGAGCGCATGTATCATAACGGCACGCACGCCAATATTTTCTGCCACTTTGTAACACCGCAGTACCGCATCGTGAAGCAGATCGGCCCCTAACCCTTTTCCACGAACAGAAAGATCTACGGCCAATCTGGCAAGGATAATTACGGGGATTGGATCTGGCATGTTACGCCGAAGATTGCCTGTTGCTTCTGTGTGGTTGACGCTACCTGTGGCCAGTGAATAAAAGCCAGCGACTTGTCGCGTGTCTGTTTTGCAGACAACAAACGTCCTGGCTGCGCCGAGAGCCTGATTTTTTAGCCCTTTTTGCTTTAACCAATCATCGAGAACAATTTCTCCGCTGACAAATTCCGCTAATTGATGAATGTGAGTTAGTGGTTCCGGTGCGGTTACAAATCCCACTGTGGTTTCCTTGCCAGTAGCTTCCTGATAGCGGGATCTTCGGCAACCGGAGCATCAAGCATCTCGATAAACTCAGCGTATTGTTCATCATTAAAATTAAACACTCGGCGATCGAGAATGACGTTCTCTGCCGCCTGGCAGGCCATTTCCAGAATAAAGTCTGTACGCGATTTATGTAGAATCTCTGCGGCCGCATCAATAAGCGCGCGTTGGGATTCTTTAGCTCTAAGGTTGAGCTGGACATCTGATTTCATTATTAAGCCTCTTGTATAGCAATTGCTTTACAAGCATATCATAAGGCTTATGTATAGCAACTGCTATACAGCATCGTTCGACTCAATACTCTGATAAGCAACAATAAAAAACCCGCCAGTGCTGGCGGGTTATGGCATGGTTTGTCTCTACAGTTAAGGCGTTACCATGTTAAACCAGAAATCAAAGCTATCTAAATACCCGAGGAACTCATCAAGCTTGGCATGATTGCCGGAAATTTGTACATCACCCTTCTCTTCTGCCTGTTTCAGCGATTCTTCCTTGAGAATGATTTTGTTCAACGTTGCACGGTTAAGCGTAATGGAGGCGTCAGCATTGCTGGCCTGTGTATCGGCGCTATGGTTAAGAACACCGTTTTCCAGTTCCAGTTTGTATTTACCGCCGTCAGCACCTAAATCGACGTTGAAGACTGCCTGCGCATTTGCCGCTTTTTCTCCGTTAATATGTACCGCGAGATAATCAAAGAACATCTCAGGTGACATGGCTTTAACGGTATCCGGGCTGGCGGTATTTGGTGTCGCGCCTTTCACCACACCGTTGCGTAATTCTTGTGCACCAGTCAGATAAAAATTACGCCATGGACCGGACTCAGCCTGATAACCCATTTGCTCAAGGGCATCTGCTTCCAGATTACGGGCTTCTCTATTGCTCGGATCAGCAAAGACGATATTGTTAGTGACTTGCGCCACCCAACGGTAATTGCCCTGGGCGTAATCAGTTTTCGCTTTTTGCATGATTGCATCGGCGCCGCCCATATAATCGACATATTTCTTCGCGGCATCAACGGGCGGTAATTCATTCAGTGTTGCCGGATTACCGTTGAACCAGCCGAGGTAAAAGACATACGTTGCTTTCACATCATGGCTGACAGAACCATAGTATCCACGGCTGGCCCATGATTTTTCCAGACCAGACGGCAGTTTGAAGTTAGCGGCGATTTCGTCACGGGTCAGCCCCTGGTTAGCCATACGCAGCGTCTGATCGTTGATGTAACGGTACATATCACGCTGACTTTTCATTAACTTCACCACATTTTCATTACCCCAGGTCGGCCAGTGATGCTGAGCAATAATAATGTTTGCCTTTCCACCCCAGCGGCCAATAACGTCATTGATATATTTTGACCATGCCAGCGGATCGCGGATCTTCGCGCCACGTAATGAATAAGTGTTATGTAGCGTATGGGTGACATCCTCTGCAGCTTCGATCATTCCCTTCTCTTCTACATACCACAGCATTTCAGAAGGTGCTTCCGATCCCGGTGCCATCATGAAGTCATAGGTTAGACCGTCGATAACTTCTTTCTGCCCGGTGTGGGTAATATAGTTAGTGGGTTCAATCAGCGTCACCGTACCGGCGGAGGTTGTCGTCCCCAGACCCGCACCGACCTGACCTTTTGCATCCGGTTTCAACAGATTGCCATACATGTAACTAGCTCGGCGACTCATGGCGTTACCTGCCATAATATTTTCAGATACAGCTTCCTTCATAAAACCAGCCGGTGCATATACCTTCACTTTACCGGATTTCACATCCGCTTCATCAATCACGCCGCGGACACCACCGTAGTGGTCAACATGGCTGTGCGTATAAATGACGGCAACAACGGGTCTTTTACCGCGATTCTTATAATAAAGGTCCATTCCCACTTTCGCGGTTTCTGCAGATACCAGCGGATCAATGACCGTAATACCCTCTTTCCCTTCCATAATTGTCATATTCGAGAGATCAAGATTACGGATTTGATACACGCCATCAGTGACCTGGAACAAACCGCCAATATTGATCAACTGCGACTGACGCCACAGGCTTGGATTAACCGTGTCGGGGGCTTTTTCGCCCTCTTTGATAAAGGCATATTGCTGAGGGTCCCAGACAACATTTCCCTGCTTCCCTTTAATCAATTCACTGGGAAGCGGAGCAATAAAACCTTTATGTGCGTTCATAAAATCGGTTTTATCAGTGAATGGCAATTGACCATATAAGGCGTCATTCGCACTTTTGGTCTGAGGTAATGACTCCAACTTATTGATAGTGTTTTATGTTCAGATAATGCCCGATGACTTTGTCATGCAGCTCCACCGATTT
>NZ_JAOWHJ010000075.1:8877-10489 GCF_030332695.1 Citrobacter sp. Cpo089
CTGATAGAAACAGAAGCCACTGGAGCACCTCAAAAACACCATCATACACTAAATCAGTAAGTTGGCAGCATCACCCCTTTACCCATTGCGCCGACTGGCACCAGAAATTATTGGCCTATCTGGCCGACAATGTAGCGTTTGTAAAAAGTGAAATCGAAAAGTACTGTCCCTTGATTTCCATTGTGTATGGCGGCGCGTCGTATCTTCTGTTTCTGAATGCGGAAAAAATGGATCTCAGCGATGAGCAGCTAAGCGTTTTTTTTGTGCATGACGCCAGGCTTGGCCTCTCACCTGGGGCGCAATATGGTCCCGGTGGAGAGGGGCACATGAGACTCAACGTTGGCTGCCCACGCCCGGTACTGGTAGAAGCGATGAACCGGCTAAAAGCGGCATACCAGAAATGGCAAAACGCATAGCGTACATCACACGATTTGCCCTGCCACGGTGGGGCAAAATTATCCAAAGATGTTGCTGAACTGCTATAAAGTCTTTCCCTTCTGTCGGCTGGTGTTAAACTGGAAAGTGTGATCTTCATCATAACCTGCTTAAACAGAGACAAGAGACACTGCTATGCAACATATCATCGAGGGCTTCCTCAACTTCCAAAAAGAGATTTTCCCTCAACGCAAGGAACTCTTCCGCAGCCTGGCATCCAGCCAGAATCCTAAGGCACTTTTCATCTCCTGTTCCGATAGCCGCCTGGTACCAGAACTCGTTACTCAGCAAGATCCAGGACAGCTTTTCGTTATCCGCAACGCCGGTAATATCGTACCGTCATTTGGTCCGGAGCCGGGTGGTGTATCCGCAACCATCGAATACGCGGTTGTCGCACTTGGCGTAACGGATATCGTCATCTGCGGTCACTCCAATTGTGGCGCGATGAAAGCCATTGCCGATAGCCAGCCCCTGGATCCGATGCCCGCTGTCGCTCACTGGCTGCACTATGCCGATGCCGCGAAAGCCGTGGTCGATAAAAAAACCTGGGATAACCCAATCGATAAAGTTAATGCCATGGTGGAAGAGAACGTTATCGCACAGCTTAACAACATTAAAACGCATCCTTGTGTCGCGGTTGGGCTGCGCAATAATGCGCTTCGTCTGCACGGTTGGGTGTATGACATCGAAAGCGGTGAAATCCGTACCCTGGATAAAAACAGCAAAACCTACGTTTCCCTTGCAGATAACCCGCAGGTGCATTTCGAGTAATTCCCCCACTGGAGCAAGGATGCTCTGGACATCTCCTCTCCCTATTTCTGTTAGTGGACAAAAAACGGGCTTGCGAGGTAATGACTCCAACTTATTGATAGTGTTTTATGTTCAGATAATGCCCGATGACTTTGTCATGCAGCTCCACCGATTTTGAGAACGACAGCGACTTCCGTCCCAGCCGTGCCAGGTGCTGCCTCAGATTCAGGTTATGCCGCTCAATTCGCTGCGTATATCGCTTGCTGATTACGTGCAGCTTTCCCTTCAGGCGGGATTCATACAGCGGCCAGCCATCCGTCATCCATATCACCACGTCAAAGGGTGACAGCAGGCTCATAAGACGCCCCAGCGTCGCCATAGTGCGTTCACCGAATACGTGCGCAACAACCGTCTTCCGGAGCCTGTC